>RGUW01000001.1 GCA_010027605.1 Synechococcaceae bacterium WB9_2_112
TGCTGGTGTTCAGCCTGATCCTGGTGATGTGTCTGGGTTCGGCAGGCCTGGCCATGCGACGGCTCGGCGATGCCGATCCGGCCGAGATCTTCTGACCATGGCCGGATCCCACAACGCCGCGATACAACTGAACGGACTCAGCCACTGGTATGGCGTGGGTTCCACGCGGCGCCAGGTGTTGCAGGGGGTGGACCTCCAGGTCGAGGCCGGCGAGGTGGTGCTGCTCACGGGTCCGTCGGGCTGCGGCAAGACCACCCTGCTCACCCTCGTGGGCGCCCTCAGGCAGGTGCAGCAGGGCTCAGTCGCGGTGCTCGGCCAGCAGCTGACCGGGGCCGGTCGACGCGAGCGCCAGCGCCTGCGCCGTTCCATCGGCATGATTTTCCAGGGGCACAACCTGTTGCGCTGTCTCAGCGCCGAACAGAACGTGCAGATGGGTGCCGACCTTCTCCATGGCCTCAGCTATCGGCAGCGGCGTGACCAGGCCCGCGATTGGCTGCGCGCCGTCGGCCTGGGCGACGAGCTGCACAAATTGCCCCACGACCTTTCCGGAGGTCAGAAACAACGGGTGGCGATTGCCCGTGCTCTGGCGGCCCGTCCGCGTCTGCTGCTCGCCGATGAGCCGACCGCGGCTCTCGACTCACGCACGGGCAGGGAGGTGGTCGAGCTGCTCCAGAGCCTGGCCAAAGAACAGGGCTGCGCCGTGCTGATGGTCACCCATGACCCCCGCATCCTCGATATCGCCGATCGTCTGGTTCGCATGGAAGATGGGCGCCTCAGCAGCGCCGGCCCTGGCACCCTCTCGGCGCAGGTGGATGGGTAAGCTGTTGACAGACCGCCTTTGAAGTTGCCACCGCATGGCCAAGCGCAGAAATCTGAAGAAGGAAAAGCAGGAACGCAACCGGGCCTACGCCCGCAAGTTCAAGAAGCGCAAGCTGCGCAACGATGGCCGCGGTGAAGGCGCCGGCAATGGCGTCACCGGAACGGCCAACAACGGTGGTGCCGCTGACTGATCGGGTCTGTTTCACGACCTTCAGCACCAGGGGGTGACCGCAGGGCACCCCTTTTTTTTGACCGCGAATGAGCATGTTCATCAGCGTCGTCATCCCCACCTACAACAGGCTGCCGATCCTGCAGAAGTGCCTGCTGGCTCTGGAGCAGCAGGTTGTTGCTGAGCCGATCGACCACTACGAAGTCGTGCTGGTGGATGACGGGTCCACCGATGCGACGGTCGCCTGGCTGGCCGAGCAGGCAGCATCGTTACCCCATGTGCGACTGATCCGTCAGGATCACGGCGGGCCGGCCCTGGGGCGCAACCGTGGGGTTGAAGCCGCACGCGGTGATGTGATCGTCTTCATCGACAGCGATCTGGTCGTCACCGAGGGCTTTCTGTTGGCCCATGCCAGAGCGTTGCAGGCGGCCTGGCGCCGTCAGGGCAACCGCCTCTGCTTCACCTACGGGGCTGTCATCAACACCGCTGACTTCGACAACCCCACCGGCGAACGACACAAGCTGCGCGATCTCTCCTGGGCCTATTTCGCCACGGGCAACGTGGCCATCGACCGCGCCCTGCTCGAGCAGGCCGGCCTGTTTGATCCGGCTTTCCGTTTGTATGGCTGGGAGGATCTCGAGCTCGGAGAGCGTCTGAGGCGTCTCGGGGTCCGATTGATCCGCTGCCCCGACGCCGTTGGCTACCACTGGCATCCGCCCCTGAGCCTGGAGCAGATCCCGCGGCTGATCCAGGTGGAGCAGGAGCGGGCTCGCATGGGTCTGGTCTTCTACCGCAAGCATCCGACGCGCCGGGTGCGCCTGATCATCCAGTACACCCTGTTCCACCGCTTGCTGTGGGAGCTGCTCACCCTGGGTGGTCTGCTCAATGAGCGCAGCCTGCGGCCGCTGCTCGCCTGGTTGATCCGCCGCGGCCAGGCCGCCCTGGCCATGGAACTGCTGCGGCTTCCCCTCAATCGGATCGGCGTGCGACGACTGTTCCAGGAGGCCCGCAACCCTGTTTGATAGGTTGGCCCGGTAACCCAAACTCCGCACACCTGCGCGTTTCGGGTGATCAGCTTCGTTCCGGCCTGCCGGATGTCGTGGCCGATCCCTGGCAGGTGGTGGCCAACCCGAAACTCCCTGCATCCATGGCTGTCGTCACCCTCGCCGAAATGATGGAGGCTGGCGCCCACTTCGGGCACCAGACTCGCCGCTGGAATCCCAAGATGTCGCGCTACATCTACTGCGCGCGCAACGGGGTTCACATCATCGATCTTGTGCAGACCGCGGTCTGCATGAACAACGCCTACAAGTGGGTGCGCAGTGCCGCCCGCAGCGGTAAGCGCTTCCTCTTCGTGGGCACCAAGAAACAGGCCTCCGAAGTGATCGCCCAGGAAGCGAGCCGCTGTGGCGCTGCCTATGTGAACCAGCGCTGGCTGGGCGGCATGCTCACCAACTGGACGACCATGCGGGCCCGCATCGATCGTCTCAAGGACCTCGAGCGCATGGAGTCCTCCGGGGCCATCGCCATGCGACCCAAGAAGGAAGCCGCCGTGCTGCGCCGTGAGCTGGAGCGCCTGCAGAAGTACCTGGGCGGTCTCAAGTCGATGCGCCGTCTTCCCGACGTGGTGATCCTGGTGGACCAGCGTCGTGAGACCAACGCCGTGCTTGAAGCGCGCAAGCTCGATATCCCGTTGGTATCGATGCTCGACACCAACTGCGATCCTGACCTCTGCGATGTGCCCATTCCCTGCAACGACGACGCCGTGCGTTCGGTGCAGCTGGTGCTCGGACGTCTTGCCGACGCCATCAATGAAGGCCGTCACGGCGCGTCCAACCAGGAGCCTGACGACGAGGGCTGAGCCCTCCCCTCAGGCCCCCGTTCCCCTGCGTCATCGTTGTGGGGGACCAGCTGTTCAATCTGGTCTCCTGCTGCCTTCCCCCACCCCCTACTTCAGTCATGGCTGAGATTTCCGCCAAACTCGTCAAGGAACTGCGCGACAAGACCGGCGCAGGAATGATGGATTGCAAGAAAGCGCTTGCCGAGTCCAACGGTGATTCCGACAAGGCCATCGAGTGGCTGCGTCAGAAAGGCATTGCCAGTGCCGAGAAGAAGTCGGGACGCACCGCCGCCGAAGGCGCGATCGGCAGCTACATCCACACCGGTGCCAGGGTTGGAGTGCTGGTCGAAGTGAATTGCGAAACCGACTTCGTGGCCCGTGGTGAGCAATTCCAGGAGTTGCTGCGCAACGTGGCCATGCAGATCGCGGCTTGCCCCAATGTGGAGTACGTCACGGTTGATCAGATTCCAGCTGAGGTGGCCGACAAGGAGAAGGCCATCGAGATGGGTCGCGACGATCTGGCCGGTAAGCCCGAAGCCATGAAGGTCAAGATCGTCGAAGGACGCATCGGCAAGCGCCTCAAGGAACTCTCCCTTCTGGATCAACCCTTCATCAAGGACAGCACCATGACCGTCTCCGAGATGGTCAAGCAGGTGGCAGGCAAACTGGGTGAAAACATCCAGGTGCGCCGCTTCACCCGCTACACCCTGGGTGAGGGCATCGAGATCGAGAAGGCTGATTTCGCAGCTGAAGTCGCTGCCATGCAGGCTGCCTGATCTCCTTGGAGCCGTCCTCGCCCGATCGCGAGACAGCTCAGCAGCTTGAGCAGTTGCGGGCCCGTGTCGCCGTGGGCAACCCGCAGCTCTACCGCCATTGGGCCCTGTATCTGCAGGTGCTGCGCGAAGGCCTGGGCCAGAGGGTGGACCAGGCCTGTTTTCGTCTGGCTGTGGAGGTCTACCCGCAGCGCTACAGGGCCATGACGGTGGAGAGTCGCCATGACCTGCACCGACGCCTGGCAGCTCTGGTGAGGCGCAGTTGCAGCCTGCTGACGGTCGAGCAATTGCTGGCCCTGGCGGCCCAGATCCGTCGTCGCCAGCAACGCCGTCTTGAGCGGCAGCGCCAGCAATGGCTCAACAGCCTGCAACAGCAGGCCCAGGGTTCTTCAACTGCTGAGGACCCCAGCGGTTCGGTCCACCTGGGCATGGCTCTGCCGATCAACACCTCCCTGTTTGGTCTGGGTGAGGCGGCGACGCGACACCCAGACGCTGGCCGTGACGTCAGCCATAACCACGTCGCTGAGCCATCCGATGGGTTGATGGCGGCGATGGCTGCCCTTCTCGATGATGCAGCGAGTCAGCACGATGGCGCTGCACACCCGCCCTCAACGACTGGGCACGGCGGGCTGATGCCCTTGCATCCGCTGGCGTTGCTGGGCTGGTTCGATGACCTCGATGCGGCACTGGCCCGTCGCCTTCGCAACCTCTCCCATGGGATCAATGTCGAACTGGTCAGGCTGGGACTGAGCCCCAGCCTGGTGCCGTTGCAGCTGCTGGAAGCGGCTGCGGCCGGCCAGCTTGAGGTCCAGAACGCCCCGACGAATCTGATCAAACTGACTCTGCCCCTGCCTGAGGACCTGGGCAGCCCCAGCGTCGAGACCCTGGCGGTCTGGCTGCGCCCCACCGATCTGGAGGTCGACCTGAGCCGTCTGCGAACATGCCGCAGCCGTCTGCAGCAGGCGCGCCAGGAGGTGCGCAGAATGGCTCAGACGTATCACCGCCTGGAGCGTCGTCTGCAGGCCCTCGAAGCCGAACAGCTGTGGCTGAACGATCACTCCACAGCCCATCACCACCCGAGCCAGCCGACGGGATAGAGGCCAGCCTGCATGCCTGGATGGTGCCGTTGCAGCAGGGCCTGCAGCTCGAGGCCGACCGTGGTTTCGCCAATCTCCAGGGGCGTCGCGACACGTTTGCTGCATTTCTGCAGCAGCAGCTGACCAAGGCCCCGCTCCCCCTCAACCCTGCAGAGCGGGACCGTCAGGGTGAATTGCTGGCAGGGTACAGCCGGTACGACAGCCTCTCGCTGGCACAGCGCCAGCGGCTCGTGCGTCTGAGCCGTGAGTGGCTGCTGGCCCTGCGGCAGCGCAGCAGGCCGCCACAACCGATCAGTCCACCCAGGCTCCGCACCGCAGGTCAACAACCCGCAGCGTCAGGTGCTGCCGCGGCCGGACTCTCTCTGGACACCCCGCTGGGCGAGGTCAAGGGCATCGGCTCCCGCACGGCCATGCGGCTTGCCCAACTCGGGCTGTTGCTGACCAAAGACCTGCTGCACTATTACCCGCGGGATTATGTCGACTACGCCAATCTGCGCCGCATCGTGCAGCTTGAGGCCGGGGAAACGGCCACGATCGTGGCCACCGTGCGGCGGTCGCACGCCTTTGTGAGTCCGCGCAATCCCAATCTCGGCATCCTCGAACTGCAGCTCCAGGACCACACCGGCCGCCTGAAGGTGAGTCGCTTCTACGCCGGCCGCCGCTTCAGCTCCCCCGCGTGGCTGGCCAGTCAACAACGGCTCTTCCCGGCCGGCAGCGTCGTGGCGGTGAGCGGCCTGGTCAAAACCACCCCCTATGGGCCTGGTTTTCAGGATCCCCTGATGGAGGTGCTCGAGCACCCCAACGCCCCGTTGCAATCGCAGAGCATCGGCCGATTGCTGCCGGTCTATGGCCTCACCGAAGGTCTCACCGCTGAACGGTTGCGCCAGGCTGTGGGCGCGGTGTTGCCGCTGATTGACGGTTGCGCAGACCCTCTGCCCGAGCCTGTGCGACAGGCCCGGGGGCTGATGCCCCGATGCCAGGCCCTGCGGCAGATCCACCAGCCGTCGGACCAGGAGCAGTTGGCAGCGGCGCGCCGCCGCCTGGTGTTTGATGAATTTCTGGTGCTGCAGCTGGGCCTGGCCCAGCGACGCCGTCAGTTGCGCAGCGCCCAGGCCCCGGTGCTGGTGGCTTCAGATCCGCAGAGATCGTTGCTGGCCAGGTTCCTGGCGTTGTTGCCCTTCGGGCTCACCAACGCCCAGGAGCGGGTGTTGGCCGAGATCCGGCGGGATCTGAGCCGCGCCGAGCCCATGGCCCGCCTGGTGCAGGGTGATGTCGGCAGCGGCAAGACGGTCGTGGCCCTGGCGGCTTTGCTGGCTGCGATTGAGGCGGGATGCCAGGGTGCGCTGATGGCGCCCACCGAAGTGCTGGCGCAGCAGCATTTCGCCAAGGTGGCCGACTGGTTGACCCAGCTTCACGTGAGTACCGCCCTGCTCACCGGCTCGACCCCGGCCCGCCGCAGGCGTCAGCTGCTCAAGGATCTGGGCAATGGGCAGTTGAAGTTGCTCGTCGGCACCCACGCCCTGCTCGAGGATCCCGTTGATTTCGCTCGTCTGGGGCTGGTGGTGGTCGATGAACAGCATCGCTTCGGCGTCAATCAGCGCAACCGCCTGCTCGCCAAGGGACTGCAGCCCCATCTGCTGACCATGACGGCGACACCGATCCCACGCACCCTGGCGCTGTCGCTGCATGGTGATCTGGATGTCAGCCAGATCGACGAGCTGCCCCCCGGTCGCCAACCCGTTGTCACCAAGGTGTTGCGCAGCAGCGCCCGACAGGAGGCCTATGAGCTCATCCGGGCCGAAGTGGCCCGGGGCCAGCGGGCCTATGTGGTCCTGCCGCTCGTGCAGGAGTCTGAAAAGCTCGACCTGCGCTCGGCGGTCGAGGTTCACGGGCAACTCAGCACCGACGTGTTCCCCGACCTGGCCGTGGGGTTGCTGCACGGTCGCCTCAGCAGCGAGGCCAAGCAACAGGCCATCGCCGCCTTTGCCGAAGGACGCACCCAGGTTCTGGTGAGCACCACCGTGGTTGAGGTGGGTGTCGATGTTCCGGCTGCCACCGTCATGGTGATCGAACATGCCGAACGCTTCGGCCTGGCCCAACTGCACCAGTTGCGCGGGCGGGTCGGTCGCGGCGCGGAGCGCTCCACCTGTCTGTTGATCAACGACAGCAGCAATGTGCAGGCCAGGCAACGGCTGGAATTGCTCGAGCGCTCCTGTGATGGGTTCGAAATCGCCGAGATGGATCTGCGCTTCCGCGGGCCTGGTCAGGTGCTCGGTACCCGTCAGTCGGGTCTTCCCGATCTGGCACTGGCCAGCCTCGCCAGCGACGGTGCCGTGCTCGAGCAGGCCCGTGAGGTGGCTCAGACGATCACCGCCAGTGACCCAGATCTCCGCCTGCATCCGCAGCTCGCCGCCATGCTGCTGGAACAACGACGGCGCCAGTGTGAGGCTGCCGTTCAACTCAATTGAGCGACCCCCTGTGATAGCCCAGCGCCCCTGGCATCCGGTTCCGATCGTCGACAGCGATGAACCGCTGCTGCCCCTGCCAGCGGCCCTGCTGCGGCTCGAACCCCATCCCTACGTGGCCGTCGGCGCACCCTATGGCCCGGGTCAATGCCCCTTTCAGCTGCGCCAGGGTGTGGTGCAGCGTCTGCTGGAGGCGCAGGCCTGGCTGCAACAGCAACAGCCAACATGGCGCCTGGCGATCGTCGATGGTTGGCGACCGTTGGCGGTTCAACGGCACATGGTGACCCATGCGATCGCTGAGCAGTGCCGGATCCAGGGTGTGGATCCAGCCGTTCCCTCGCCCCGGCTCGCTGCGATCCAGGCCGAAGTGGGCCGCTTCTGGGCCCCTCCCAGCGATGATCCGACCACACCACCGCCCCACAGCACCGGGGCGGCCGTGGACCTCACGATCGCCACAGGATCAGGCGCAGTGCTTGACATGGGCGGCGCCATTGACGCCATCGGAGCGGTGTCGGAACCCGACCACTACGCCCAGCGGGCTCTCGCAGCGCCCCAGGGGCCTGAGGCGCTGTGGCACAACAGGCGCCATCTGTTGCGGGCCTCCATGGCCTCGGCGGGGTTCTGCCAGCACCCCAACGAGTGGTGGCATTTCAGCTGGGGTGATCAACTCTGGGCCTGGCGCGGCGGGCACCCCCAGGCCTGCTACGGCCGTCTTGACCCATGAGGATCGACCTCGGGTTCAGGCGGCGGCTGTGAGCATCTGTTCGACGGCATCGCGCCCTGTGGTCGCCACGAAGGCCCCGAGGCTGCGCCGCCCGCCTGCCTGATGCCAGGCCAGCAGCAGGGGCTCGAGGGTGCGTTCCAGCGCCTCCAAGGGCATCTTCTCGAGATAGGGCTCGGCCAGCCTGCTGAGGTTGGGCGTGCCGCCCAGCCACAGCTGGTACTGGTCAACGCCACTCCCCACCAGACCGATCTCGGCCATGTAAGGGCGAGCGCAGCCGTTGGGACAGCCGGTCATGCGCACGAGCACGGGCTTGCTGATGCCCAGCCGCGTGAATTGTGCGTCAAGGCGATCCAGCACAGACGGCAGGATCCGTTCGGCTTCGGTGACAGCAAGACCGCACAGGGGCAGCGCGGGGCAGGCGATGGCGTGCCGGGCCAGCAGCGGCGGTGCCTCAGGCGTGGCAAAACCGATGGCCTCGAGTTCGCGCACCAGGCTCGAACGCTGGGACGTGGCGATGTTGCACAGCAACAGATCCTGGTTCGGCGTGAGGCGGATCTCGAGCTGATAGGTCTCGACCAGATGCCTCAACCCCTGTTTCTGGGGCCCAGAGAGGCGACCGCAGAGCAGCGGCAGACCCACGAACCATTTGCCGGCTGCGATGCGGTGCCAGCCGAGGTAATCCTCAAGCCGACGGGTGGGTTCCTGCCGCAGAGCTTTGATCGGATGGGGGAAATACCGCTGCAACTCCTGTCTGAACCAGGCCATGCCCCGCTCATGGATGAGGTATTTCATGCGGGCATGGCGACGCTGTTCCCGATCGCCGTGGTCGCGTTGGAGAGCGACGATCGCCTGAACGAGTTCAAGCACATGCTCCTGGGCCACATAACCCAGGGGATCAGCCGTGCGGGCAAAGGTCTCGTCCTTGTTATGGGTGCGGCCCATACCACCGCCCACATACACATTGCAACCCTGGGGGCGGCCATTGGGATCGGCGAACTGCACCAGGCCGATGTCCTGGGTGAGCAGATCGACGGAGTTGTCTCCCGGCACCGTGACGGCAACCTTGAACTTGCGGGGCAGGTAGGTGCTCCCGTACAGCGGTTCGCGTGAGTCACCCGAGGCCACTGCCCCTTCGCTCTGCAGGGTGCGCGCTTTCCTGACCGCGGCCTGGGGCTTGATTCGGTAGCGCAGATCGCCATCGACCCACAGATCGAGGTAGGCGCCTTCTGCCGCCTGGGGGCTGAGCAGGTCGGCGATTGCCTCCGCCAGCTCTCGGGCGGCGGGGTAAGCCCCTTTGACAAAGGGTGCAGCCGGCGCCATCACGTTGCGATTGATATCGCCGCAGGCCGCCAGGGTGGAGCCAAGGGACCGCACGATCGTGCCGATCACCTCCCTGAGGTTCTCCTTGCGAATGCCATGCAGCTGAAAGGCCTGCCGGGTGGTGGCCCGCAGGGTTCCGTTGCCGAAGCGGTCAGCCAGCTCATCGAGGGCGAGAAACAGCGCTGCCGGGATCCGGCCCCCGGGGCTGCGCAGGCGCAGCATCATCTGCCAGTCCTTGTCCTTGCCCTTCTGCCGGTGATCGCGGTTGTCCTGCTGATAACTGCCGTGAAACTTGAGAATCTGAACAGCCCCCTCTGTGAAGTTGGGCAGTGAGTTGGCCAGTTCGGTGACCAACGGTTCGCGCAGATGGTCACTGTTGGCCTTGAGCTGTTCAAACTTGGTGGCAGGGGCACCACTGGCAAGGCTGGGCAGCGGGCCTGAGTCAGTGGTGAAAGGTCCTGCGGTCACAGAGGCAGTCACAGCTTTTCGTCTGTCGACCGTAGCGAACAGCCCTGCCGTGCAGGAGTATTCATACAGTGGGCGGCTACCGATCGCGCCTTCCGTTGTCGACATTTCTGCTGGAACTCGGGACCGAGGAGCTGCCTGCTGATTTCGTGCGCCTGGCCCTTCCCCAGCTCGAAGGCCTGGTGCGCCGTGATCTCGCTGAAGCACGCCTGAGCCATGGTGCGGTGGCGTGCTGCGGCACCCCCAGGCGGCTTGCCGTGCTGGTGCATGACCTGGCTGCGGCAGCTCCGGATCTGCACGACGAGCGCAAAGGACCACCCGCCGCCCAGGCGTTCAGAGATGGTCAGCCGACTGAGGCTGCGATCGGCTTTGCCAGGCGTTGCGGGGTGGATCCCGCCAGCCTCGAAGTGCGCGAAACCGCCAAGGGTCCGTTTGCCTTTGCCACTGTGGTTGAACCGGGGCGCACGGCCCACGACATCGTCAGCGGCGCCATCCCCGGCTGGATCAACAGCCTGCAGGGACGTCGCTTCATGCGCTGGGGCAGCGGCGAGACGCGATTTTCAAGGCCCCTGCGCTGGTTGGTCGCACTGCTGGACTCGACAGTGCTGCCGGTGACCCTTGACGCTGCTGATCCACCCGTGGTGGCGGGCAACCGCAGCCGCGGTCATCGCCTCCATGGCGACGTCACGATCAGCGATGCAGCCTCCTACGCGCGCCTGCTGTCCGAGGTCGGGGTTGAGGTGGATCGGAGCCGGCGTGCAGCGGTCATCCAGCAGTCGATCGCTGAGGCCTCGGTGCGACTGCAGGCCGATCCCGATCTGCCACCTGAGCTCTTTGAGGAGCTCACCGATCTGGTCGAGGCCCCGCTGTTGATCGAAGGCTCGATCACCGAGCAGTCCCTCGACCTCCCGGCCGAGGTGCTCAGCACGGTGATGCGTGCACACCAGCGTTATGTCCCGCTGTATCGACGTGGGGCGAGGGCTGATTCTCTGGCGCTCGATGCCCGTGACAGCCTGATTCCCCGCTTTCTGTGTGTCGCCAACGGTCTGGCGAACGCAGCTGAGACCGTCTGCCGTGGCAATGAACGGGTGCTCAAGGCGCGCCTGGCCGATGCGGCGTTCTTTCTCAGGGCCGATCAGGCCATGGCCAGCATCGATCGCCGGGATCAACTCGATCGTGTGACCTTTGCCGAGGGGCTCGGATCCCTGCGCGACCGGGTCGAGCGGCTCGAATGGTGCACCGATGTGTTGCTGGAGCAGCTGAATCTGCCCGCTGCCAGCGCTGACCACGCCCGCCGTGCGGCCCACCTGTGCAAGCACGATCTGGTCAGCCAGATGGTGGGCGAATTCCCTGAATTGCAGGGGGTCATCGGCGGCAAATACCTGTTGGCCGAGGGGGAACCGCGCGAAGTGGCCCTGGCCGTGCAGGAGCACTACCTGCCCAGGGGAGCAGGAGACGCGCTTCCCTGCAGTGCAGCCGGTGCCGTGGTGGCTCTGGCTGAACGGCTCGAGCTGCTGCTGAGCATCTTTGCCAAAGGTCAACGGCCCAGCGGCTCCTCGGACCCCTATGCCCTGCGTCGCGCTGGCAATGGCCTGTTGCAGATCCTCTGGCACCACGGCTGGCGCCTTGACCTGATGGCGCTGTTGCAGCGGGCGACCGCCCATTGGGCCGTGTTGCTGCCGCACTGCGCCGTTGAGGCCACGGCTTTGGCCTCGGAGCTGGGAGAGTTTGTGCGGCAGCGCATCAGCAGCCTGTTGGAAGAGGATGGGCTTGATCCCGATCTGGTCCAGGCCATCGCCGGTGAAGGGATTCCCCTCGCTCGGTTGATCAGCGATCCCGCCGATGCCCGGATCCGGGCCAACCTGTTGGCCCGGTTGCGCGGATGTGGCGAACTCGCCTCGGTTCAGGCCGTGGTGACCCGCGCCGCTCGACTCGCCGAAAAGGGCGACCTGGCACCCAGTGTGCTCTCGCCCGAGGGGGTGGTCGATCCGACCCTGTTTGAACAGCCCAGTGAGGCCGCCATGCTGGCCGTGCTCAGGGGGCTGGAGCCGATCGCCACAGGCAGCGATGACGATCGCTATGAACGGCTCGCCCAGGGGCTGAGCGATGGTGCTTCAGCGCTGGCCGCCTTCTTTGATGGTGACCAGAGCGTGATGGTGATGGCCGACGATGCGGCCGTCCGCCGCAATCGGCTGACCCTGTTGGGTGTACTGCGCAATCAGGCAGCCGTGCTGGCCGACTTCAGCCGCATCAGCGGCTGAGAGCCGGTTCCCGGGTACTGTCGGTTTCGTTGCTGTGCTCAGCAGCGCTCTGGGCAGTGGCCTCGACACCGGCAGTGCCTTTGCCTTTCTGGGTGCCGACACGGATGCCACCTTTGATGGTGCTGACGGCCAGCATGGCGGTGACCTCGGCCTCGTCGCGCACGGCGCTGGGCACGGGTTTGTAACCCTGGGGAGCTAGGGCATTGCCCCGCAGCACTGAGCCGAGCGTCAACAGCGTCAACTTGAGCTGTTGCCAGGGATTCATCGCCACCACGCGTTTGTAGAGATAGCTGTCGAAGGTGAGGCGTTGCACATCCTTGTCATCGCACATTTCGACGAAGGCTTCACGCGCGGCGTCATTGCGGTAGAAGATGTTCTGCAGGAGTTCGAGCACCTTGTAGGTGGCACCGTATTTGCGGTCCCACTTCTTCAGGTACTTCTTGAGATCGGCCTCGCTTGGAATGCGCTGACCGCCATTGCTGGCTGCGACAATCTCCTCGGCGCACATGCGTCCGCTCTTGGCGGCGAAGTAGATGCCCTCTCCAGAGCTTTTCGTCACGTAGCCCGCCGCATCCCCGACCAGGGCCATGCGCCCGACGACCCGGCGGGGACGGGGATGCTCAGGGATCGGGTGGGCCTCCACCTTGATCACCTCGCCATTGACCAGACGCTTCTTGGCCCGTTCGCGAATTCCCTCCTGCAGGCTCTTGATCAGGGCCTGGTTGTTCTGCATGGTGCCGGTGCCGACAGCCACATGGTCGTATTTGGGAAACACCCAGGCGTAGAAGTCGGGGGAGACATCCGTGCCCACATACATCTCAGCGAGACTTTCGTAGTACTTCATCTCCTCGGCGGGCAGCTTGATGCGCTCCTGGAAGGCGATGGCCACGTTGTAATCGCCAGCGTCCATCGCCTTGGCGACCCGGCTGTTGGCGCCATCGGCCCCGACGATCAGGTCAACCTCGAGGGTTTTGGTCTCGCCGGTGGCTTCACCACCGCTGTAATCGGAGTAGGTGAGGGTGTAAGGACCCTGGCGGTTGCTGCCGGTCTCGATCTTGGTGACCAGTCCGTTGATGAGGTGGGCGCCGAGATCGGCGGCACGGTCGCGCAGAAAGGCATCCATGACCTCGCGCCGACACATGCCGATGTACTCGTCCTCGTTCTCGAGATTGATGTCCACCTCCCGGTTGGAGGGGGAGATCATCTTCATGTTTCGCACCTTGCGGTCGATGATCGTCTCGGGCAGGTCAAATTCCTCGACCATGCACAGAGGAATCGCCCCGCCACAGGGCTTGGCGTTGTCGAGCTTGCGCTCAAACACCCAGGTCGCAATGCCGGCCTTGGCCAGCACTTCAGCTGCACAGGAGCCGCTGGGACCGCCGCCCACCACCGCCACACGCAACATGAAAACCGCTCCGGCTCAAGGATTTGGGCTGGACGCTAACACTGCAGTCGGTCGGGTTGCTGGCCTGGTGCGATACCCGAATTAGGATGTCAAGATCGTCTGGGGATCAGGGTCCTGGCACCGATTGGCCGCCGCTCGGCACCTGCAACCCGGCAGCGCTCCAGCGTGCTGCAGCCCTTGCCCGACGTCACGACCGACATTCCCCAGGCGCGGCGGACCGGATCGCCCCTGAACCACAGCGCTGCATGGCGAACCAGGATCACCCTTGGCTTTGCCCTCGGATTGGTCCTTGCCACTGCTCTGACCATCGCCATCGCGTTGCCGAACCTGCTGCAGCGCAATGGTGCTGCGTCGCTGGCACCGCCTGGAGGAGCGCGTCCCGACCGGGACGGCAGGTTGTTGGGTCACTTCCCTTACCGCGAAATCGCGCCCAGTGAGCTCACCGCCGTTGCTCCGGGGCTCGAGCTACAGCGTGATGCTGCCAGCGCCGTGCTTGCAATGCAGGAGGCAGCCCGCGCCGATGGCGTCGAGCTGGTGGTGCTCAGCGGATTCCGTTCGATAGAACTGCAGAAACAGCTCTTCTTTGAGGTCAAATCAGCGCGCAACCAGACCGCCATGGAGCGGGCACGGGTCAGCGCACCACCCGGGTATTCCGAGCACAGCACCGGCTATGCGGTCGATCTGGCGGATGGTTCGGCCCGGAGCACCGATCTCTCAGCTGACTTCGATCAAACAGCGGCGTTCGCCTGGCTGCAGCGCAACGCCCATCGCTTCCACTTCACCTTGTCGTTTCCCCAGGGCAACGCCCAGGGTGTCAACTATGAGCCCTGGCATTGGCGGTACGAGGGGTCGGCCCAGGCACTGAGAACCTTCGAGCCGGCTCAGCGCCTGAGCCGTTGACCCGCTGGCAGAGGGGGGGCTGGGATAGAGTCTCCGCTTGGACTCAAACGTACACGGAACATCCCTATGGGTGCTGAGCACTCGGCCAGTGAGCACAAAGCTGCGGCCATCCGCAACATTGCCATCATTGCCCACGTTGACCACGGCAAAACCACCTTGGTGGATGCTCTGTTGAGTCAGTCAGGCATCTTTCGTGATGGCGAAGCGGTCCCAACATGCGTGCTTGATTCCAACGATCTTGAGCGTGAGCGTGGCATCACGATTCTGTCAAAAAATACAGCTGTTGATTACAACGGAATTCGCATCAATATCGTTGATACACCTGGTCACGCCGACTTCGGTGGCGAGGTCGAGCGCGTGCTCGGCATGGTGGATGGTGCGCTGCTGATTGTCGATGCCAACGAGGGTCCGATGCCCCAGACCCGATTCGTGCTCAAGAAGGCGCTGGAGAAGGGGCTGAGGCCGATTGTGTTCGTCAACAAGATCGACCGTGCCCGCGTCGATCCCGAAGTCGCTGTCGACAAAGTTCTGGATCTGTTCCTGGAACTGGGAGCCGATGACGATCAGTGCGATTTCCCCTACCTGTTCGGCAGTGGCATGGGTGGCTATGCCAAGCCCGATATGAAAACAGACAGCGACAACATGAAGCCGCTGTTTGATGCCATTCTTCGCCATGTTCCGCCGCCGGTCGGCGATGCAGGCAAGCCCCTGCAGTTGCAGGTGACAACCCTCGACTACAGCGACTTTCTTGGTCGCATTATGATCGGCCGTATTCATAACGGCACCATCAAAGCCGGTCAGAACGCTGCTCTCATTCGTGATGACGGCTCCATCAAACGCGGCCGCATCAGCAAGCTGCTCGGTTTCCAGGGCTTGCAGAGGGTCGAGATCGATGAGGCCAGTGCCGGTGACCTTGTCGCCGTTGCGGGCTTCGATGAGGTCAACATCGGCGAAACCATCGCCTGCCCTGACAACCCCGAGGCGCTGCCGCTGATCAAGGTCGACGAACCCACCCTTCAGATGACCTTTGTGGTCAATGACTCCCCCTTTGCCGGCAAGGAGGGCAAGTTCGTCACCAGCCGTCAGATCCGTGATCGCCTTCAGCGTGAACTGCTCACCAACGTGGCGCTGCGCGTCGAGGACACCGACTCACCGGATCGTTTCGCCGTCAGCGGCAGGGGCGAACTGCATCTCGGCATCCTCATCGAAACGATGCGGCGTGAGGGCTACGAGTTCCAGGTCAGCCAGCCACAGGTGATCTTCCGCACCATCGATGGCACCCCCCACGAGCCCTTTGAAACGCTCGTGATGGACGTGCCTGAGGCTGCCGTTGGTGGCTGCATCGAAAAGCTCGGTGTTCGCAAGGGCGAGATGCAGAACATGGAGACCAGCAACGACGGGCGTACCCAGCTGGAATTCGTGGTCCCGTCACGCGGTTTGATCGGCTTCCGCGGTGAATTCATCCGCGCGACCCGTGGTGAAGGCATCATGAGCCACTCTTTCCTCGACTATCGGCCGATGCAGGGTGACTTCGACACCCGTCGCAATGGCGTGCTGATTGCCTTTGAGGAAGGCACAGCGACCTTCTATGCCCTCAAGAACGCTGAAGACCGCGGTCAGTTCTTCATCAGCCCCGGCACCAAGGTCTACAAGGGCATGATTGTTGGTGAGAACAACCGTCCTCAGGACCTCGAGATCAACGTCTGCAAGGCCAAGCAACTCACCAACATGCGTTCGGCCGGTGCTGAGGAACTCGACACGCTTCAGGCGCCACTGCAGATGACGCTCGAGCGGGCGCTGGAGTACATCGGCCCCGACGAAATGCTCGAGGTGACCCCTGAGTCGATCCGGTTGCGCAAGCTCCCTGCCAAGAAACCGGCGCGTCGCTGACCCGGCTGATCCGTTGCCATCCGCTGAACGGCCAGCACCCCCTCAGGTTGCCCCCACATCTCAGCCAACCGCGGATCCACTCCTGGCGGATCCGCGGTTGGCTGAGGCCGTGGCGCTCTTTGATGCAGGTGAGTGGTATGCCTGTCATGACGGCTTTGAGGCCCTCTGGCATGAAACCGCCGGCCCCTGGCGACCGGCGCTGCAGGGGCTCCTTCAGATCGCTGTCTCGCGCCTGCATCTCGAGCGTGGCAATCGGCGCGGAGCGATGATCCTCCTGGGCGAAGGACTCGGACGTCTGCGCGGCCTTCCCGATCAGGTGCTCGGGTTGGACCTCGGAGAGCTCAAGCACGTTGCGGCTGCCCAGCTCGATCTGCTTCAGAGCTCGGAACAGGCGATGCCCGGCCCATTCCCCCGCTTGAAACCGCCGCTGGAGCCGGACACATGATCTGTAGATTGCAGCACTTCGCAGCTCTGTACCGGTGCCGCTGAAGTTGCCACGTTCCGGCCCTATCGGCATCGCGGCCCTGGTGCTGATCGCGCTGCACAGCGGTCTGGGCTGGCGATACGAGCGCGCCAACGCCCAGACCGATGCCAAGGGGTCAGCGGCGTCAGCCCTGACCAACGCCGGCCTGGTCTCGATCGAGTCGGATCTTCAGAAGGCCGACAACGTCACCGGTGTGATCACGGCCACTGGCAATGTGCGCATCGTCTATCCCGACCAACGGGTGGTCGCGACGGCGCGCCAGGCCCAGTATTTCTCCAGGGAGGCACGCATCGTCCTGAAGGGCGATGTCGATGTGATCCAGAGCGATGGCAAATCGCTCCGGGCCGAGCGGGTCACCGTGTTACTCGACAGCAAGCGCGTGGTGGCTGAGCCCCGCGCAGGTGAGCAGGTGGTGAGCACCATGCGCCTCGAGTCCTCTTCGCCGTCCCCCATGCCATGAGCCTGGTTGTCGCGCAGGCCTCGCTGAGCATCGACGGGCGTCCGCTGGTGCGGGGGGTCAGTCTTGACTTGCAGCCCGCTGAAGTGGTGGGGCTGTTGGGCCCCAACGGTGCCGGCAAGACGACGACCTTTCACCTGATCACGGGTCTGCTGAGGCCTGACGACGGCAGCATCGTGCTCGATGGGATGCCTGTTGAACACTTACCCATGTCCAAACGGGCACGGCTCGGGGTCGGCTACCTGCCCCAGGAGCCCAGCGTGTTCCGTCAGCTCACCGTGCGGGACAATCTCAAACTGGCCCTCGATGTGAGCGGCACCCCCGAGTCACAGCGGCGGCAGCGGCTCGACAGCCTGATCGCCGAATTCAGGCTTGAGCCCTTTCAAGGCCGCAAGGGCTACCAGCTGTCAGGTGGTGAACGGCGCCGCTGTGAAGTGGCCAGAGCTCTTGCGGTGGGCGAGCAGGGCCCCCGCTATCTGCTTCTGGATGAGCCCTTCGCGGGCGTGGATCCGATGGCTGTCGCCGACCTCCAGGATCTGGTAGCCAGCCTGCGCGACCGGGGCATGGGGGTGCTGATCACCGACCACAACGTGCGTGAGACCCTGGCGATCACCGACCGGGCTTATATCCTCACCGACGGAAAAATCCTGGCGTCCGGCACCGCAGAGGCGATGGGATCCGATCCCATGGTTCGCCGCCACTACCTGGGCGAGGGATTTCAACTGTGAGCACGCTGCCCCTGACCTGGGTTCAGCGGCACTGGCGCCGCATCCCCCTGCTCGACCGCTGGCTGGTCGGCGAACTGATCGGTCCTCTGCTGTTCGGCATCGCCGCCTTCACCGCCGTCTCGCTATCGGTCGGTGTGGTCTTCGAACTGGTGCGTCGGGTTGCCGAATCAGGACTGCCGTTGTGGGCAGCCGTGCAGGTTCTGATGCTCAACCTGCCGGCGTTTCTGGTGCTGGCGTTTCCCATGGCCACCCTCATGGCCACCCTGCTGGCCTACAGCAGGCTTTCGGGAAACAGTGAGCTGACGGCCCTGCGCAGTGTGGGCGTCAGCACCTGGCGCATGGTGGTGCCGGCGCTGTGTCTGGCACTGCTCATGAGCCTGCTCACCTTTGTTTTCAACGATGTGATCGTGCCGCGGGCCAATCTGGCGGCGGCCAACACCCTCAACCGGGCACTGGGCCAGGCGATCGCCACGGAAACAGCCGACGACACCCTCTATTCCCGCTTTGGTGACCTGTCGGGTCCTGATGGGCGCGTTGAACAGGGGCTGTCGCAGCTGTTCTATGCCCGCCGCTTTGAGGGCGGTGAGATGAAGGATGTGACCCTGATCGACTTTTCCCGCATCGGTCAGCGTCAGATGCTGATGGCCAAGACCGGGGTCTGGAACCCTGCCATGGCGATGTGGGAATTTCGCAATGGCCGACTGATCAGTGTCGATGAAAACGGTGGCCAGACCACCTCGGCGAATTTTGATCGGTACCTTTATCCCCTCGGTCAGGGGCCCGTCGACGTCGCCAGCCTGCCGACCGATGCCAACCAGATGACCGTTGCACAGGCTCGACGGGCTGAACGTCTGCTGAGCGAGGCCAACAACCTCAAGGAGGCGCGTCGTTTGCGGGTCAGGATCCAGGAGAAGTTCGCCTTTCCAGCGATCTGTCTGGTGTTCGGCCTGCTCGGCAGCAGCCTGGGGGTCAGGCCGAATTCAAGAACCAGCCGCAGCCAGGGCTTTGGCATCAGCGTGCTGTTGATTTTCGGCTACTACCTCATGTCATTCATCTTCAGTTCGCTGGGGGTGAAAGGCACCCTCTGGCCATTGGTGTCAGCCTGGATGCCGGTGCTGATCGGTCTGGGGGCAGGGACCTGGCTGTTGCGCCAGGCCAGTCGCTGAGCCCCCAGGATCGCCAGACTGGCCCCTGGCAGTTGTCTGCTTCATTGTCTGTTCGTTGCCCGCTCTGATGGATCCGGTTTTCACTCTTGGTCTGGCTGCCTTTGCGCTGCTGCTGCTGGCCCTGCCGGTGGCGTTCTGGGCTCTGAGCGGTGGCCGGCGCAGCTCCCTGGTCACGGTGCTGGTGGCGAGTGCCAATCTCTGCCTGACAACTCAGCTGGTGCTGCGCTGGCTTGATGCGGGACATTTCCCGATCAGCAATCTCTATGAATCCCTGTGCTTTCTGGCTTGGGGCTGCAGCCTGGCCCAATTGCTGGTGGAGCGCAGCTGGCCCTCGCCACTGGTCAGCGCCGCCTGTTCTCCCATGGCGCTGGGCTGCGTTGCCTTTGCCAGTTTTGCGCTGCCTGACCGGCTCCAGGAGGCATCACCTCTGGTTCCGGCCCTGCGGTCCAGCTGGCTGATCATGCACGTGAGCGTGATCATGCTCAGCTATGCGGCACTGCTGATCGGCTCGCTGCTGTCGGTGGCGGTGCTGTTCACCGACCGTCAACAGAGCCTCGAACTGCGCAGCAGCTCGATCGGCAGCGGTGCCTGGCGACAGTCAGCTCTGGCAGGGACCGATGGCACAGCGCTGCAGCTTCAGAGCGTGACCATGTCGATGGCCGAGCAACTGGACAGCCTCAGCTACCGCACCATCACCGTGGGGTTCCTGCTGCTGTCGGTGGGTCTGGTGAGCGGAGCCGTCTGGGCCAATGAGGCCTGGGGCAGCTGGTGGAGCTGGGATCCCAAGGAAACCTGGGCGTTGATCACCTGGTTGGTGTACGCCGCCTATCTGCACACCCGGTTGATCAGAGGCTGGCAAGGCCGTAAGCCCGCTCTGGTGGCTTCAGCTGGATTGGTTGTGATCGCCGTCTGCTATATCGGCGTCAATCTGCTGGGCATCGGTCTGCACAGCTACGGCTGGTTCTTCGACAGCTGAACCTCAGCCTGAGGCATGGGCCCATGGGACAGAGACGCGTCGAATGCAAGCGTTCCGGGAGGCTGCTCTGTACTCAACGCTCCGATCTGGAGTGTTCAACGGTTGGTTGGCCTTCAGAGGCCTGGTCAGAGTGTGGCCGGTTCCGAGTGAACAGTCTGAGTGACCTTGTCTGAGTGGGTTGGCCTAAGCCGGGATCCGTTCAAGGACCCCGGCGGCACCCATGAGCTGAGGACCGCGCTGTTCAGACCGCAGCGGCCACAGGGCGCCGACTGTGACGGATCCCGGTGATCGCCTCGGCATAGCTGGGCTGGTTGAACACGCCCGAACCACTGACGATGGCGTTGGCACCGGCTTCGATCACCTTCCAGGCGTTGTCGGCCTTGATCCCGCCATCGACCTCGATCCAGGGATCCAGGCCCTTGGCGTCACACATGGCACGCAGGTCACGGATCTTCTGAACCTGGTTCTCGATGAAACTCTGGCCACCGAAGCCAGGGTTGACGCTCATTACCAGAACCAGATCACACAGCTCCAGGCAGTACTCAAGGGTGTCGATCGGGGTGCTGGGATTGAGAACAGCACCGGCCATCTTGCCCAGGTCTCGGATCTGAGCAAGGTTGCGGTGCAGGTGTGGGCAGGCCTCCACCTGCACGCTGATGATGTCGGCACCGGCCTTGGCGAATTCAGGCACATATTTCTCGGGTTCCACGATCATCAGGTGCACGTCCAGTGGCTTGGTGGTCACTGGACGCAGGGCCTGAACGATCAGAGGGCCGATGGTGATGTTCGGCACGAAGCGTCCATCCATGACATCCACATGGATCCAGTCGGCACCGGCCTGATCGACGGCCCGCACGTCTTCGCCGAGTCGGGAGAAATCAGCCGAGAGGATCGAGGGTGAGATGACCAGGGGCTTGGTGCTCATGGAGCCACACCTATCAGTGAGCCTGGATTGTAGGAACCGGTCTGAAGACGATCCCCTGCAGGGGGCGGCCCCGTGGCCCTGCCGGTCATCCAGGCCGAGACTGATACAGTTGCGGCCACTTCGAGACCGAGAAACGCTGCAGCGACAAGCCCTGTTGGGTCAATGCGCCTCCCGGTTCTCTCTCTGGAAGTCCTCCCCCTTGCCGCACCGCTGTGGATCGCACCCTCATCCAGGAAATTCTCGAGGTCGTTGAACAGGCCGGGATCGCTTCGGCGAAGCTCACCGGCATGGGTCTCAAGAACGAGGCCGACGCCGCCGCCGTTGAGGCGATGCGCGAGCGGATGTACAAGATTCAGATGCAGGGTCGCATCGTCATCGGTGAAGGCGAGCGTGACGAAGCACCCATGCTCTACATCGGCGAAGAGGTGGGCAGCGGCAGCGGCCCCGGCGTCGACTTCGCGGTGGATCCCTGCGAAGGCACCAACCTCTGCGCCAACAGCCAGCGCGGCTCGATGGCCGTGCTGGCGGCCTCGGACCGCGGCGGTCTGTTCAATGCTCCCGACTTCTACATGAAGAAACTGGCCGCTCCGCCGGCGGCCAAGGGCAAGGTCGACATCCGCAAGTCGGCCACCGAGAACATCGCAATCCTGAGCGAGTGCCTCGGCCTTCCCACCGATGAACTGGTCATCGTGGTGATGGACCGTGCTCGCCACAAGGATCTGATCAAGGAGATCCGCGCCACCGGCGCCCGCGTGCAACCGATCAGCGACGGTGATGTGCAGGCCGCGATCGCCTGTGGTTTTGCCGGCACCGGCACCCATTGCCTGATGGGCATTGGCGCGGCTCCCGAAGGCGTGATCTCTGCCGCT
Organism: Synechococcaceae bacterium WB9_2_112; assembly: GCA_010027605.1. GTDB lineage: Bacteria > Cyanobacteriota > Cyanobacteriia > PCC-6307 > Cyanobiaceae > RGUW01. Next base: position 21,734 of record RGUW01000001.1, read on the forward strand.
GCCCTGCGGGCGCTGGGCGGCCACTTCCAGGGCCAGCTGGTCTATGACCCCGCCGTGGCCCAGACCTCTGAGTGGGAAGGTCTCACCAAGGAAGGCAACCTGGCCCGCCTGGCCGAAATGGGCATCACCGATCCCGATCGTGTTTATGAGGCCGAGGAACTCGCCTGCGGTGAGAACGTCGTGTTTGCGGCCACCGGAATCACCGATGGCCTGCTGTTTGACGGCGTGAAGTTTGAGAAGGATTGCACCCGCACCAGCTCACTGGTGATCAGTACCCTCGATAACACCGCCCGCTTCACCACCACGGTGCACATCAAGGACGGCGCCCAGAGCATCGCCCTGCGCTGATCCCAGCACCACCTGCATCCATGCACCTCGCCGTCATTGGCCTCAGTCATCGCACGGCTCCGGTGGAGATCCGGGAGAGGCTCAGCATCCCCGAGCAGACGATGGAGGACTCCCTCCAGCAGCTGCGCAATGAGGAACAGGTGCTGGAGGCGTCAATCCTCAGCACCTGCAACCGGCTCGAGATCTACACCCTGCTGCGCCATCCGGAGCTGGGTGTCTCGGCCGTGGGCTCTTTCCTGAGCCGCCTCTCTGGCCTTGGGGTTGAACAGCTCTCACCGCATCTGTTCACCTATCACCACGAAGAGGCGGTCGACCACCTGTTGCGGGTGGCCGCCGGCCTCGATTCCCTTGTGCTTGGAGAAGGTCAGATCCTCTCCCAGGTCAAGAAGATGGTGCGGCTCGGTCAGGAGCACCGCTCCGTCGGGCCGATCCTCAATCGTCTGATGAACCAGGCGGTGAGTACCGGCAAGCGCGTGCGCACCGAAACCAACCTGGGTACCGGTGCCGTCTCGATCAGTTCGGCTGCGGTCGAGCTTGCCCAGCTCAAGGTTGGCCAGGCCCGTTGTCTTGACCAGCTTGTGGGTCTCGATGAAGAGCAGGTTGCCGTTGTCGGTGCCGGTCGCATGTCGAGACTGCTGTTGCAGCACCTGCAGGCCAAAGGTTGTCGTGGTGTGGTTCTGCTCAACCGCACGGTGGCAAGGGCTGAGTTAATGGCTGCAGATTTCCCGGCCTTGCCGGTGCAGTGCCGCCCGATCACCGATCTTGATCACTGTCTGAGCACCTGTTCACTGGTGTTCACCAGCACGGCAGCCGAAGAGCCGATCATCGACGCAGAGCGACTGCACCCCCTGAATCGGCGCTCAAGCCTGATGCTGGTTGATATCGGCGTACCTCGCAACATCGCTGCCGATGTCGGTGATCTTGCCGGTGTGCAGCGCTTTGATGTTGATGACCTTCAGGAAGTCGTCAATCGCAACCAGGAGGCCAGACGCGAAATGGCTCAGGAGGCCGAGGCTCTCCTGGCCGAGGAATCCCGTCTGTTTCTGGAGTGGTGGGATGGTCTGGAAGCCGTGCCAGTGCTCAATCGGTTGCGGCGCCAGCTGGAGGAGATTCGCGAGTCAGAACTGCAGAAAGCACTGAGTCGCATGGGGCCCGATTTCTCTGCGCGCGAGCGCAAGGTGGTGGAAGCTCTCAGCAAGGGCATCATCAACAAGATCCTCCACCCTCCGGTCACCCATCTGCGGGCACCACAGAGTCGACAGCAACGCCACCAGTCCATGCGAACCCTGGCAGAACTGTTTGATCTCAACGAGGGCAGCGATGAGTCCTGACCCAGTCCCTCTCCGCATGGGTGCCGCCGGAATCCTTCGCTCTGCAACAGTTCCTGGCGCAGTTTCGACAAACACACACACCAAAGGGGAGTGCTCCGGTACGGTCTCCTCACCTCCAGGACGGTCGGCACAATGAAACGGGTACTGGCGATCATTCTTGGCGGTGGAGCAGGTACCCGGCTGTACCCCCTGACCAAGATGCGGGCGAAGCCTGCCGTTCCTCTTGCTGGCAAATACCGTCTGATCGACATCCCGATCAGCAACTGCATCAACTCTGAGATCAACAAGATCTACGTGCTGACGCAGTTCAACAGTGCCTCCCTCAACAGGCATCTGACCATGACCTACAACCTCTCAGCGGGGTTCGGTCAGGGATTCGTGGAAGTCCTGGCAGCCCAGCAGACGCCCGACAGCCCCAGCTGGTTCGAAGGTACCGCCGATGCCGTACGCAAATATCAGTGGCTCTTCCAGGAATGGGATGTCGACCATTACCTGATCCTCTCGGGTGATCAGCTGTACCGCATGGATTACAGCCGTTTTGTTCAGCATCACATCGACACCGGTGCTGATCTGACGGTTGGCGCCTTGCCTGTCGATGCCGCTCAGGCCGAGGGATTCGGTCTCATGCGGACCAACAGTGATGGCCGCATCCAGGAATTCAGAGAGAAGCCCAAGGGGGCTGATCTTGAAGCCATGCGTGTCGACACCCAGAGTCTGGGGCTGACGGCTGAGGAGGCCCAGAGACGCCCCTTTCTGGCTTCCATGGGCATCTATGTCTTCAGCCGGAAGACGCTGTTTGATCTGCTCCACAGCAACCCCACCTCCACCGACTTCGGTAAGGAGATCATCCCCACCTCTCTGGCGCAGGGGGATCGGTTGCAGAGTTTTCTCTTTGACGACTACTGGGAGGACATCGGCACCATCGGTGCGTTTTACGAGGCCAACCTGGCCCTGACACAACAGCCCAATCCCCCGTTCTCGTTCTATGACGAGAAATTTCCGATCTACACCCGGCCCCGTTATCTGCCGCCCAGCAAGCTGCAGGACGCCCAGGTGACTGAGTCGATCATCGGAGAAGGATCGCTGCTCAAGGCCTGCAGTATTCATCACTGCGTCCTGGGGGTGCGATCCAGGGTTGAAAACGAGGTCGTGCTGCAAGACACCCTGGTCATGGGCGCCGATTACTTCGAATCGTCCGAGGAGCGTCTGGTGCTGCGTGAGCGCGGCGGGATCCCCCTCGGCGTCGGGCGCGGCACCACGGTCAAGGGCGCCATTCTTGATAAGAACGTGCGCATCGGCAGCAACGTCACGATCATCAACAAAGACCGGATCGAGGAGGCTGACCGTCCCGAGCTCAACTTCTACATCCGCAACGGCATCGTCGTGGTCGTCAAGAACGGCACCATCGCTGACGGCACCGTGATCTGATCAGGGCCACAGCCTCCTTGAGGGAATCCTCACGATGTTGTGACAGGCGTCACCAACACGGTTGGTGACTCCGGCGAGGCTGGCCACACTGTGGGGGCGCTACTCCTGACCGCACTCCATGGGCAAGGCACATTTCGGCCTGATCGGCCTCGGTGTGATGGGCGAGAACCTTGTGCTCAACGCTGAGCGCAACGGCTTCTCTTCCGTCGTCTACAACCGCACCCATGCCAAGACCGAGGAGTTCCTGGCAGGCCGCGGGGCTGGCAAGGACATCGTCGGCGCCGCCACCCTCGAGGACTTCGTCGCAACGCTGGAGCGACCGCGCCGGATCCTCATGATGGTCAAGGCAGGGCAACCGATCGATGACCTGATCGCCACGCTGTCCCCGTTGCTGGAGGAGGGTGATCTGCTCATCGACGGTGGCAACTCGCTGTACACCGATACCGAACGGCGTGTGGCCGAACTCGAAAGCAGGAGCTTCGGTTACATCGGTATGGGCGTTTCCGGTGGTGCCAAAGGGGCACTGGAGGGTCCCAGCATGATGCCGGGAGGCACGCGCGCCGCCTACGACGCCATTGAGAGCCTGGTGCGCAAGATGGCGGCCCAGGTCGACGACGGCCCCTGCGTCACCTACATCGGCCCGGGAGGTGCCGGTCACTTCGTCAAGACCGTTCACAACGGCATCGAATACGGCATCGAGCAGGTGCTGGCTGAGGCCTACGACCTGATGAAACGGGTCGGAGGGCTCGGCGGCACCCAGATGGCCGATGTGCTCGGTCAATGGAACAGCACCGAGGAACTGGCTTCGTTTCTGGTTGAAATCACCGAGGTCTGCCTTCGGACCAAGGATCCCGACACCGGCAGCGATCTGGTCGAGGCGATTGTGGACGCGGCCGGTCAGAAGGGCACCGGACTGTGGACCGTCGAAAGCGCCCTCAATATGGGCATCGCTGTGCCGACCATCTATGCCGCTCTCAATGCGCGCGTGATGAGCTCATTGCGACCTGAGCGTCTGGCTGCCGAGGCGATCCTGCCCGCGGTTGGCCCTGTCAGTACACCGAGCCATGCCTTCTCTCTCGGCGACGGTCCGGATCTGAGCGACCTGCGCGATGCCACCATCCTGGCGGCGATGGCCAGCTATGCCCAGGGCATGGCACTGCTGCAGGAGGCCAGCAAGCTCCACAGCTACAAGCTCGACTTCGCAGCCATCGGCCAGATCTGGAAGGGGGGCTGCATCATTCGCGCACGCCTGCTGCAGCGCATCCAGAACGCCTACTCCGCCAACCAGAATCTGCCCAATCTGCTGATCGATCCCTGGTTTGCCGAACAGGTCAACCGGCGCATCGGAGGTCTGCGACGGATCGTGGCCGGCGCCGCTGCAAGCGGCATTCCGGTGCCCTGTTTCAGCAGCACCCTGGACTACATCAGCAGCTACGGCACGGGACGCCTGCCCCAGAACCTGGTTCAGGCCATGCGTGACTGCTTCGGCAGCCATACCTATCAACGCGTGGACCGTGACGGCACCTTCCACACCGAGTGGCTTCCATGACCTCCTACCGCCTGCAGATCTGTCCGACGGCCGAGGATCTGGCTCGCCAGGGCGCCGAGCAGATCGCCAGCCTGATCGACCAGGCTCTTGGCGAGCGCGACAGGGTCCAGATCGCCCTTGCCGGGGGTGAAACCCCGCGAGCGGCCTACAGCCTGCTGGCCCGTCAGCACCTTCCCTGGGATCGGGTCGATGTGCTTCTCGGTGATGAGCGCTGGGTTCCAGCCGAGGATCCCAGCAGCAATGCGTTGATGTTGCGGCAGACACTCCTGGCGGCAGGCCAACCCGGCAGCGAGGCCCGGTTCCATCCGGTGCCGACCCATCTGGCCGACCCGGTCGCCGGGGCCGATGCCATGGCCACGTTGCTCGAGACGCTCTGCCCTGGAATCCCTCCACAACTGGATCTCGTGCTGCTGGGTCTCGGCGATGACGGCCATACGGCGTCGCTGTTTCCGGGAACGAGGGCCCCTGAGGTCAACGACCGCTGGACCACCATCGGTGAGGGGAAGGGGCTGCCGCGCGTCAGCCTCACAGCACCGGTGCTGAGCGCCGCCAGACGGGTGCTCTTTCTGGTGAGTGGAAGCGGCAAGCAACAGGCCTTGCGTCGCCTGCTGGATCCAGCTGAAGATCCCCGGCGTACGCCGGCCCGGTTGGTGCAACCCGCCCAGGAGGTGCTCGTACTGGCTGATCAGGCCGCAGCGGCAGGACTGGCCTCTGGCTGAGACCGGCTGAGCAGATGGAGCGTCGAACTCACAGAGCCCGATTGAGGCAGCAATCTGCCAGGCTCAACAGCTGATGACATGCCAGGGCCATGCCGGCTGCCGATGCCAGGGTTCTGTTCAGGGGCGACGACTTTGCCGGTTGGCACGCCCTCAATGACCCGATTATGGGAGGACGCAGCAGCGGCCAGGTGCGGATCCACAGCCAACAGGGCCTGCTGTTTGACGGTGAGGTCGTCGAACAGGGGGGAGGGTTCATCAGCGCCCGGTCACCGCAGTTCTCACCGCCATTGGATCTGTCAAGCTACACGGCCCTCCATCTGGAGATCGCAGGCGAAGGCAGGCGTTTCAAGTTGGCACTGGCCTGCAGCGATGGTGTGGGCGGCCTGACCAACCTGATTCCAGGAGGTCTGCGCTGGGTGAGCGAATTCGCCACCGATGCTGCCGGCATCAGCGAAGTGCTGATTCCTTTCGATTCCCTGAGCGCGTCGGTGCGTGCCCAGCCCGTGCAGTCGTTACCGCTGGGCTACGTGCCGCGTTTCGATGCGTCCCGCATCACCCGGCTGCAGCTGCTGCATTCCAAATTTGACGACCAGGGCGGGCTGAATCAGGGATTCCGCGCCGGCCCCATCGCCATGCAGCTCAGGCAGATCTCTGCCTTGTCGCAGAGTGCGTCTGTGGGCTGAGCGATGCACCTCGTTGAGGAGTCCACCGACCCCCAGGGGTTGCTGCAGGCCGTTGCCCAGGCAGCGGATCTGTGCCGCAAACCCTGGCGCCATGCAGCGCGCTTTGGTGGCGATGGGCCCAGCAGCATCGGTGACAGCAGCGACTGCCTGGTCCTGATCGAAACGCGTGACGCTGATGGGACCCGGCAGCCCTCGCTGGATCTGGAACTGGAGATCTACCGCAGTGGTGAGGCCCTGCATTTCATGGTGGCGCTCGGAGCAGACCAGGCAGCGCCGTTGCTCTGGCATGGCCATCACCCCGTCTGGATGGATGCCCAGAGCGGGATTCGCATGGAGCGACCGCCAGCTGGTGCCCCGCTCGAGGCCTTGTGCAGACGACTGAAAGCCCTGCTTCAGACCTGATCGGTCACCGCCCCCCGGCTGCTGCTGCTGACCAGGCGGGCGTATTTACCCAGCACACCCGTGCGGTAGCGGGGTTCAGGCCTGACCCAGGCGGTGCGCCGGCGATCCAGTTCCTCGTCGCTGATGTTGAGCTGGATCAACAACTGATGAGCGTCAACAGTGATGCTGTCGCCCTCGTGCACCAGGCCGATGGTGCCGCCCACGGCGGCTTCAGGCGCCACATGGCCCACCACCATGCCGTAGGTGCCGCCTGAGAAGCGTCCGTCGGTGATCAGCGCCACCGAATCACCGAGACCCTCACCGATGATGGCAGCGGTCGGGGCCAGCATCTCGCGCATGCCCGGGCCACCCACCGGGCCCTCGTTGCGAATCACAACCACGTCGCCGGGCCTGATCTGCTTGGCCAGAATCGCCGCCAGAGCGTCCTCTTCGCTTTCGAACACCCGTGCCGGTCCGGTGACCGACGGATTCTTGACGCCGCTGATCTTGGCGACGCTGCCCTCACTGGCCAGATTGCCCTTGAGGATCGCCAGGTGCCCTTTGGCATAGAGGGGATCACTGAGGGGGCGAATCACCTCCTGGCCGGCCGGGGGTGTGCCGGGCACATCGGCCAGCACCTCATTCAAGGTCTTGCCCTCGACCGTGCGGCAGTCGCCGTGCAGCAGGCCCGCATCGAGCAGCAGCTTCATCACCTGAGGAATACCGCCGGCCTTGTGCAGATCAACGGTGACGAAACGGCCGCTGGGTTTCAGGTCGCAGATCACCGGCACCCGCTGGCGGATCGTCTCGAAATCATCGATGCTGAGCTCGACGCCGGCGGTGCGAGCCACGGCGAGCAGATGCAGCACCGAGTTGGTCGAGCCGCCCACCGCCATGATGACCGCGATGGCGTTCTCGAAGGCCTCGCGGGTCATCAGGTCGCGAGGGCGGATGTTGCGGGCGATGGCCTCGACGAGCACCTCGGCACTGCGGGCGGCGCTGTCAGCCTTTTCAGGATCTTCGGCAGCCATGGTCGAGCTGTAGGGAAGGCTCAGGCCCATGGCCTCAAAGGCTGCGCTCATCGTGTTGGCCGTGAACATGCCCCCGCAGCTGCCGGCGCCGGGGCAGGCATTCTTTTCGATGGCGGTGAGCTGCTGCTCATCGATCTTGCCGCCGCTGTACTGGCCTACCGCTTCGAAAGCGCTGACCACCGTCAGATCACAGGCACCGAGCTTGCCTGGCTTGATCGTGCCGCCGTAGACGAACACCGCGGGAATGTTCATGCGCGCCATGGCGAGCATGGCGCCGGGCATGTTCTTGTCGCAGCCACCGATCGCCAGCAGCCCATCCATGCTCTGCGCATTGCAGGCGGTCTCGATCGAATCGGCGATCACCTCGCGGCTCACCAGCGAGTACTTCATGCCCTCGGTTCCCATCGAGATGCCGTCGCTGACGGTGATGGTCCCGAAGGTCTGGGGCATGGAACCGGCCCTCTGGGCGGCCTGTTCTGCCCGGCGGGTCAGGTCGTTGAGACCGATGTTGCACGGTGTGATCGTGCTGTACCCGTTGGCGATGCCGATGATCGGCTTGTTGAAATCGCCGTCGCCGAAGCCGACCGCCCGCAACATGGCCCGGTTGGGCGATCGCTGGATTCCCTGGGTGATGGCGGCAGAGCGGAGCATGGGCGGTGTGATGGGCCGCTCTGCAACCTACCGACTCCCCATGCTCTCGAGTTGGCGGCGCACCTCGTCGATCGCCTGATTGAGCTCATGCACCTTGTCGTGCAGTTCGCGCTCCTGCTGGGCCCCGTGGCCATTGCCGCTGCCCAGAGTCTGGGCCGAATCGATCGTGTCGACGCCTTCCTGAAGCCGGCTGAGCCGGAGAGCCCGCTGATGGCGCGGCCCGAGCCGCCGCCGTTCGGCTTCCGAAAGAAGCCACCAGGCCAGACCGGCGGCCCCGAGCATGGCACCAGCAACGGCGGTGAGCACCACGCTGCTGCCAGATCCAGCCTGGTTGTGTGTTGCCATCGCAGCGGACAGACCTGAAGCCTGATCTCAGATTAGTGGGCGCTGGCGAATCCGAGCAGGCGCTGCTGCATGTTGCCGACGCCTGGCACGACCCGCCCCGCTTCTGTGAGATCGGGATCGATCGCGGCGGTGTAGATCGTCAGCGACCCATGCCGCTCGCCCACCGCCTGCAGAGCCGGGGCTGCGGCAATCGCCGTGATCAGGCGCAGTCGTTGCCCACTGACACCCAGACCGGCGAGATGGTCGAGCAGAGCGAGCAAGGGCTCGGGCTGAGCGAGCTCGCCCCAATAGATCAGAACACCGGCGCGCGCATCGATGGCTGCAGGCAAAACCATGGGCCCTGAAGTTCCGGTTTCCGATCCCACCATCCCCAATTGGGCCGCCGGCAGGACAGCCTGCCCCCCCTGCCATAGACCCAGCCCTGCAGGCAGCGAGACGGCAGCGAGCAGTGGCACCGACGCATCAATCACCTGACCGTGTGTGACGCCGCCATCGGTGTCGACCTGCAGATCCTGGTGCGGCAACCAGTCACGCAGGGCCTCGTAGCTGAGCCAGCGTCCCAGTTCAGCCAGGGCTGAACCGTAGAGGGGCTGTGGGGTCTGGCGATCGCGCAACACGGTCAGCCAGTGGTTGAGCAGGGGGTGGGGCGGGACCACGACCCGCAGAGCCATCGCCATGGCTGCCATAACTTGTTGAGCCACCGTAGATCGCGCTCCATGGCACGCCTCCTTGTTGCCGCCGTTGTGGCCCTGGCACTGATGGTCACCAGCACGGTCGGCTCGGCCACGGCATGGGCGATCACGGCTCCGGAACTGCGTGGCCAGCGCGCCTTGCAGGATCTGCAACCAGACATGCATGGCCGCGATCTCAAGCAGCAGGAGTTCCTCAAGGCCGAGCTGGCCGGGTTTGATTTCAGCGGTGCCGATCTGCGGGGCGCCGTGTTCAACAGCAGCAACCTTCAGGAAGCGAATCTGCAAGCCGCCGATCTGGAGGATGTGGTGGCCTATGCCAGCCGCTTTGAACGGGCCGATCTGCACGACGCCGTCCTGCGCAACGCCATGCTCATGCAAAGCCACTTTGCGGGGGCTGAGATCAGCGGTGCCGACTTCAGCGATGCGGTGCTCGATCTGCCGGAGCAGAAGGCGCTCTGCGCAAGAGCCAGCGGTCGCAACAGCCGCACCGGTGTGAGCACCCGTGACAGTCTGGCCTGCCGCTGAGGCTGACCCATAGATTGGGGTGACCGGTTGTGGAGGGGACCAGCCTCCACACGCAAGGGGGAAAGTCCGGTGCAAATCCGGCGCTGTCCCGCAGCTGTAATGGCCGCAAGGCCGAGTCAGAACGCCCGCCGGTTCATCTCAGCATCCGGCGCGGACCGTACTCACATGCCTTCTGTTTCCACCAAGGGGCCAGCCCTGCTTGCAGGCGCTGCTGGAACCCTGTGCCTCATCGCGGCCCTTCCGGCCCACGCCCATCACCTGATGGAGCTCACCGGCATGGCACCCACGCCCCTCAATGGCCTGATCAGCGGTCTGGCACACCCGGTCATCGGTCCTGACCATCTGCTGTTTTTGCTCGCCCTGGCTCTGGTGGCCCTGCGACGTCCGCTGCCCTGGGTGGCGGGCCTGCTTGGTGTCGGCATGCTCGGCAGTGTTGTCGGCCTGGTCTGGCCGGCTCTGCCTGGTGCAGAACTGCTGGTCAGCCTCTCTCTGGTGCTTGAAGCGCTGGTGATCCTGGAGCGACTGCCTGCGGGCCTGCTGGTCCCGGCGATGGCCCTGCACGGGTACGTGCTCAGCGCCTCCGTGCTGGGCTGGAACAGCATGCCGATCGCCACCTATCTGGTGGGCCTGCTGGTCAGCCAGCTGGTGCTGCTGGTCCTGACCCAGACCCTGATGAAGCGGGCCGCCACCGTGGTGCAGCCCTCCCGACGCCGGCTGATCGCACTCGCTCTGATGGGTCTTGGCGGAGCCTGGGCCGTGGCCCAGGTCATGGCCTGAGTCGTGATGAGCACAACGCAACGGCGCCTGCCGGTCACCGTGGTGACCGGCTTTCTGGGTGCAGGTAAAACCACGCTGCTGCGCCAGTTGTTGCAGCAGAGCGGCCAGCGGCTGGCCGTGGTGGTCAACGAATTCGGTGAGGTCGGCATCGATGGTGCCCTGCTCCGCTCCTGCGGCTTCTGCCCTGAAGCCGAGCTCGACAGCCGCCTGATCGAACTGGCCAATGGTTGTCTCTGCTGCACGGTGCAGGACGACTTCCTGCCCACCATGGAGCGGCTGCTGCTGCGGGCCGATCAACTCGACGGCATCGTGGTCGAGACCAGTGGTCTGGCCCTGCCGCAGCCGCTGGTGGCCGCCTTCGGGTGGCCGCAGATCCGGTCCCGCACCAGGGTGCATGCCGTCGTCACCGTTGTCGATGGCGAGGCGCTCGCCGCAGGCGCTGTGGTGGCCAATCCTGAAGCGCTTGAAGCCCAGCGACAGGCGGACCCCAGTCTGGATCATTACGAGGCCATCGACGACCTCTTCGACGATCAACTGAGCTCCGCTGACCTGGTGTTGATCAGTCGGGCGGATCTGTTGCCATCCAACGAGCTCGAACGCGTGGAGACAAGGCTGCGCGGGCGATGTCGGGCCGGAATCCCCGTGTTGCCGATGGCCCAGGGTCACATCGACCCGGACCTTCTGCTCGGCTGCGTCGACGACGAATCACCGGCACAGACCGGCAGCCGGCACCAGCACAACGACGTCCGCGATCACCACGCCCAGGATCACGCACACAGTCACGACCATCACCAGCACGATCATGACGATGTCGATCACGGCAATGATCATGCTGACGATCGCGATCATGTTGTCGGTCACGATCACGATGGCGCGCACGATCACAGCCATGTGCCGATCGAGTCGGTCGCCATGACCTTGCGGGGACGTTGGAGCCAGGCTCAGCTGGAAACAGGGTTGCGCCACTTGATCGCCGAGCACGGTCTCATCCGTGCCAAGGGTTGGCTGGCCATGGCTGGCAAGCAGCGTCTGTTGCAGGTTCAGGCGGTTGGACCTCGGCTGCAGTGCTGGTATGAGGGTCAGCGGAATCCAGAGACAGCAGACGACGGTCCAGGTGAACTGCAGCTGGTGCTGTTGGGCTTTCAATTGGACCGCAACCGGCTGGAGCAGCAACTGACCGCGATGGCTGAACCGCCCGTTGCTGCTGCGAAGGTGAACTGATCGGGATCGATCAGTCCAGGGGAATCAGACCCCGGGCGCAGATTCCGTCCCAGCAGAGGCTGGCATCGGCCAGCCACCGCGCTTCCACGGCGTGCCAACCACCGTTGCCCTGCCGCATCGAGATCTGCCCGCGACCGTCATGGCGAAAGTCAATCGACTGCTGACCGATTCGCAGGGTCCAGCACATGCCATCTGCAGCCAGGACCATCTGGCAGCGTTGCCACTGACCCGGCAAGTGCCGGCAGCGCAGCTCTGCTGTGCTCTGGGCCAGCGCTGGGCCGGGTACTGGGGTCAGTGCACCCAACAGGGCAACGCAAGCCAGCCAGATGGCGATCACGGCGCTCAACCCCCAGGTGCGGATGGACACCGTGATCACGCCTTGACGCGTCGAGAACGGGGGCTGGCAAGATTTAACAACTGTCTGGCTGGATCCGGTGCCTCTTTATCGCGCGCGTGTGCAGGTCTCACTGCGGCCGTCTGTGCTTGACCCGGCCGGGGAGGCGACGCGGGCAGCGGCGGCCAGGCTTGGTGTTGACGGCATCAGTCGGTTGCGCATCGGCAAGGCCATTGAGGTGGAGCTCGAAGCAGAAGACTCAGAAAGGGCTCGAGCCCAGCTCGAGCTGCTCAGCGATCGTCTGCTGGCCAATCCCGTGATTGAGAACTGGCAGCTTGACTTCATCTCTGACACCAGTGCAGGAGCCTGAACGATGACTCTCGGCATCGTGGTGTTTCCTGGGTCCAACTGCGACCGTGATGTGCAGTGGGCCGCCGAAGGATGTCTGGGAATCCCGACCCGGTTTCTCTGGCATGAGGAGCGTGACCTTGAGGGGCTGGAGGCCGTGGTCATTCCGGGTGGGTTCAGTTATGGCGACTACCTGCGCTGTGGTGCAATCGCTCGGTTTGCGCCGGTTCTGCAGGAAGTGGCGGCATTCGCCCAGCGCGGCGGGCGTGTGCTCGGGATCTGCAACGGTTTCCAGGTGTTGACCGAGATGGGTCTGTTGCCAGGCGCACTCACACGCAACGCCCATCTGCACTTCATCTGCGAATCAGCCGCCCTCGAAGTCAGTCCTGGATCGTGTCAATGGCTGCAGCGTTACGAGACGGGTGAAGTCGTCAGCTTTCCCATCGCCCATGGTGAGGGTCGTTACCAGGTGGAGCCGGATCAGCTCCGGGCTCTGGAAGACAACGGCCAGGTGGTGCTCCGCTACCAGCGGAACCCCAACGGCTCCGTAGGAGCTGTGGCCGGTGTCAGCAATGCAGAGGGCAATGTTCTGGGTCTGATGCCTCACCCCGAGCGGGCTTGTGACCCTGCCACCGGTGGCAGCGATGGTCGCCGACTGCTCGAGGCTCTGCTGATGGCCTGACCAACAAAAATGGGGGCCCAGGGCCCCCATTGCGATCGCGTGGCCGGGTCTCAGTTGACCGCGGCAAAGAAATCCTTCGACTTCACAGGGTCAGGATTCATGGTCTTGTCACCGGGGTTCCAGTTGGCCGGGCACACTTCATCAGGGTGCGATTGCACGTACTGGAAGGCCTGAAGCAGCCGCAGGGTCTCATCCACGCTGCGACCCACGGGCAGGTTGTTGATGGTCGACTGCATGATCACCCCCTGGGGATCGATGATGAACAGTCCGCGCAGAGCGACGCCGGCGTCCTCATCGAGCACTTCATAGGCGCGGGCGATCTCCTTCTTGAGATCGGCCACCAGTGGGTAGGCGATGTCGCCGAGGCCACCGTTCTTACGCTCGGTCTGAATCCAGGCCAGATGGCTGAACTCACTGTCGACCGAAACGCCGAGAACTTCGCAGTTACGGCTGGAGAAATCGCTGTAACGATCCGAGAACGCCGTGATCTCGGTGGGGCACACGAAGGTGAAGTCGAGCGGGTAGAAGAACAGCACGACGTACTTGCCCCGGTACTGCGAGAGGGACACCGTCTTGAATTCCTGGTCCACCACGGCGGTGGCGGTGAAATCGGGAGCAGGCAGGCCGACGAGCCGGGACATGGTGAGCAGTGCTGCGATTGGGAATGGGGCGTGAAACCTGCCAGAGCTCAACCACTCGAACCCGAGCGATCAGGTCAAAGTTGAACCGAGTACGGGTTGCACCTTTACAATCTATCACAGTCTTGGCGAGGTCCAGGACCTTTAGGCTGGACCAAAAGCGGTGATGCCGTGACCTGGGACCCCTCCGTACTGCGCAAATACAACACCACGGGGCACTTCCGGTTGCTGAATCAGGTCAGGACTGAACTCAAGGACAACCCACTGGTCCGGCCTCAGGAGGGTCAGACCGTGGCCGAAGTGAACCGCAGCCGCGCCTTGATCCGGGCCACCGAAGGGCGCACCGCATCCACCCAACGGGCTTCGCGGCGCAGCGCAGCGACGCGTGAAGAGCGCAACAGTGGCGAGCGCTCTGTACAGCCTCAGCGCAACACCCACGCTTCCGTGGTTCCCGATCAGAACCATGAAACCTTCACGGTCGTTCCGGTGATCAGTCTTGAGGACGATGCAGGGGTGAACGGATTCCGTGACCGACTCAACGCCGTGGAGCTGCGCTGAGTGACGGCATGGCGACATGGCTCGGGGGAGACTTGAACTCCCGACCTTGGGGTTATGAATCCCACGCTCTAACCAGCTGAGCTACCGAGCCCCGGTGAGGTCACTTTAGACGATCGCCTTCCAGAGCCTGGACAGCGATCAGGCCCGCTGGGGCAGAAACGCCAGCGGATTGACGGCCCCCCGTCCGGGTGGATGGATCTCAAAGTGCAGGTGGGGTCCGGTGCTGCGGCCGGTGCTGCCCATCTGGGAAATGGGCTGGCCCTGATGCACGGTTTCGCCGACCTGAACCAGGAGTCTGCTGTTGTGGGCGTAGAGCGAACTGCTGCCATCGGCATGGCTGAGGCTGACCAGGTAGCCATAGCCGCCGCTGTGCCATCCCGAGAACGTGACGACGCCATCCTTGGCCGCCACAACGGGGGTTCCCACATTGTTGGCGATGTCGATGCCCTTGTGCATCCGACCCCAACGCCAACCAAAGCCCGAACTGAACAGACCCCGTGTGGGCCAGATCCAACCATCGCTGGAGATCGATTTGTCGATGTCGCGCCCATCGCCACCAAGGTCGGGCAGCTCAGGCCAGCTCAGACCGCTGGTCATGGGCTTGAGGCCCAGGAGCAGGCGCGGCCGTGAGGGGGCCGACTGAACCACGGTGATCGGAGCGCCGACGACCAGACGTGCTGTTTCGAGACCAGGATTGAGCTTGAGCAACTCCTGCAGGGTCATGCCGTAACGGCGCGCGATCTGCCGCACGGTGTCGCCGAGACGGACGACTGCATTGGTCTGCAGAGGTGGGAGCTGTTGCAGCGGCGGGGTTCGCCGCAGATCGCTGCTGTCGATCTGTGGAATCAAACGGGCGAGTCGGGACGATGCAGCCGGCACGACCAGCCAGTCGCCCTTGCTGAACTGATGATCCGGTGCGACGTCATTGAGCTGGGCCAGGCGGCTGTCGGGGATGTCCAGTGAGTCAGCCAGGTCGCTGAGGAGCAGGTCCTGGCGGAGCCTGAGCCAGACGCGATCAGTCACCGCTGCAACGGGGGGCAGAGCGGCGATCTGATGGTTTTGCTCAGTGCGGTCCCAACCACTGGGCCCCATGGCCACGACGACTGCCGGTACCGATACCGGGAGCAGACACAACAGCGGTAGGCACAAACGCAAAGGCTTCACACATCACCCATCGAACAACACCCGCGGAGAAGCCACTATCCGTAGGCGCGCAGACAGTAACCCACAGACTCACTGAAGACAAGCATTCGTAACTACATTCGCATGCCTGAGATTGGCAACAACCCTTGCACAGCAGGCATTCTGCAGAGATCCTCCCAGCCAGGAAACGCCCGGATCACGACAGGTGAGACCCTGTCGTTCCAGCCACCCCAGCGTCAGCTGTGCTGCCCAGTTGCCTGAGGGCTTCGAACAGCACGACACCGACCGAGACGGACAGATTCAGGGAGCGCACACCGGATTGACCGGCCCTGGCCTGCTGAGGCATCGGAATCGTGAGAGCGGCATCAGCCTCGACCAGCACCGCGTCAGGCAGCCCATCGGTTTCCCGGCCAAACAACAGCCAGTCATCAACGGCAAAGCGAAACGAGGCATAGGACTGGCTGGCATGACTGCTCAGGGCGATCAGGCGGCCCGAGCCCCGTCGCAGGGCCTGAAAAGCCCGCCAATCGGCATGACGGTGGAGGTCGATCAGAGGCCAGTAGTCGAGACCTGCTCGCCTGAGTGTCCTGTCGTCGATGGCAAAACCAAGCGGTTCGATGAGATGCAGCGGTGTGGCCGTGGCGGCACAGGTGCGGCCCACGTTGCCTGTGTTCGGAGGGATCTGTGGTTGAAAGAGAACGATGGCTGGCATCAGCAGGTGCCTGCAGCAATGCCGGCATCAACGACCGGCACGCTGTGGCGCATCAGATCGAGGGCGCGGCCGTGCAGCACCAACCAGGCGGCGTCGCAGCTGGGCATGAGACGTTGCGTGAGTGATCCCAATCGCTCGCGGAACACTCCCCCGGCCGCCGTGCTGGGGACAACGCCCCAGCCGGTTTCTTCGGCGACCAGAATCACCGGCCCGGCAACGGTCGGCAGAACCTGCTGCAAGGCCTGGCAGTGTCGCTCCCAGGAGTCAGGCTCAAGATCAAGCCCACTGGCGACCCAGGTGCCTAGCGAGTCCACCAGCGCGAGTTGCCCAGATTGAATGCCCTGCAGGGCCTCCGGCAGGGCCAGTGCCACGTCCTGGCAGAGCCAGTGCCTGGGGCGTCGCTGCCGGTGGGCCAGCAATCGTGCCTGCCAGGCTGGATCATCAGGCAGTTGCGGTCCCGTTGCCAGATAGCAGACCTGCAATCCCGAAGCAGCGGCCAGATGTTCGGCCCAGACACTCTTGCCACTGCTGGCAGGTCCGCTCACCAGGGTGATGCGGGCTGCTGTGATGCCGGTTGCGTCAGCCGCCACCGTTCATGTTGCGCAGAGTGGCCACAGACGAAGGCGAGACCCGGTTGAGGTAACGGAAGATCCAGTACTTGAACACGGTGGCCAACACCACCGGGAACGTGGCGATGAACAGCATGATGAAATTTTCTCGGGCCGGAACTCCGAGATGGTGGGCGACACCATCGAGCAAAACAGTCCATCCTTCAGGAGAATGGAATCCAACAAAGATATCTGTAAAAAGAATGATGGCAAATGCCTTTGCGCTGTCGCTCAATCCATAGATCAGCTCATCGATGAAACCACGCAGAACCTGAAGATCTCTGCGGCAGACCACACAGACCAGAACGAAGCCGACAAGAGCGAACAGATCAGCGATGACGTTCTTGATGGCTTCCGTACTTTCTTCGTCGGCCTGGTCCTTGAGTGTTTGCGCCTTGTCGGCCAGTTGCTGTTGCAGCTCCTGGCGAGTCGGTAAGGGTTTGCCGTTGAGGAGCGCATCGAATTCGATCTCAGCCTGAAAGACCCTCAGCTTTTCGACGGCACGCTCCTCGAGAGCCGGCTTCGGATAGGTCAGGAAGCCACTCGTCGGGGCGTAATGGTTGACCAGTGGGGAAACGATGAACAAGCGAGTGGATTGCTGCACCAGAACGGGAACAAGAATCAGCAGCAGCAGCACCCGCAACGACACGAGGGTCGAATCGCGCCGACGCCGGAACCCTGCCACCAGGGAGGCCTCAGCCTCGGGATCGAGTTGACGTCTGACCTGATCCACAACACCGATCAGGCTGCGTGGCAGAACCTCGGGCGAGCGGCTCAATGAAGGCAATGGTTTGCGGTTGGCATAGCGCATCACCACATCTTCAAGAAGCTGGAGCTGACGAAGTTCCTGGCCAGACAGCTCTGAACGATGGGAATCCAGCGCCTCATAGGCGTCGCGGCAGACCTGCAGAGCCGCTCGAAAGCGCCTGAGGATCAACGCCTGAGTTGCCGCCGGCAGTCGCAGATCGATTTCAGGTCTGACGGGCCGATCGTTGTAATGCTCAAGCTCAATGCTCTGAATCAGCAGCGCCGCTTCGTACCCCCTCTCCAACTGATTGGTGAGGTCCACGGAGCCAGCGCGGCCGAATGTTCCGATCCAGTCGTTGAGTGCCATCGGTCAACGGGAGAAGACCCACCAGGTGAGCATCGGCACGATGGTGCCGACCACAAGCAAAACTGCAACCCATGTGAAGGCCCGGCTGGACTGGGTCTCCTCGCGGCTGGGAATGGATGAGGCCACCGCCGTGGTCGTTGCGATCACGGGTTCACCAGGATCAGGCTCTCCACTGAGAACAGCACGGATCCTGGTCACGGCATCAAGACTGGCCTGGCGGTAGCGGCCACCTTCACGCAGGGGCTGCGTCATGGTGGTACGGCTGGTGCTGCTCAACAAGGATGGCTCGAGGCGGTTGCTGAGCGAGTCGCTCGCCACGATGGCGGTGCCACTGGTCTGGGAGTCGATCAGGAACAACAGTTGTGGTGGTGCGGACTGGGTGCTGGACTCCCAACGCCGCAGGATCTCCTGGCCCAGTTGCCCCAGAGAGAGCCCGTAATCCAGGCGCGGCACACTGATCCAGCTGGCTTCAACCCCGAACTCGTCGAATGAGGCGAGGCTCTTGGACAGTTCCGACCGACTGGCACGGCTCAGCACATCCGCCTGATCCAGCACATGGGCGGGCGGCGGATCCAGGGGTAGGTCGGCGGCGCTGAGGGCATGGGCCGGCTCGAAAGGAAGTGCCACAAGCACCACAGCCACCAACAGAAGGAACCCACGCTTCAGGGCATGAACGAGGTTCCGATGTCGATCAGACAAGACAGCAGACAGCCGCAAGGGTGCAGACACAGATTCACCCAGTCTGCCGCCTGTGCGTGTGCGTGTCTCCCCCTCTGACAACGGGCCTCCTCAGCCCAGAGCATCGCGATGCAGGATCGCGATCACGTCAAGGATCTGGGCGCAGCGCTCGGGCGCGACCGTCAGCCGGGAAGACAGCTCCTGAAGAAAGGTCTCTTCCACCGGTCGCACCTCACGGTCAGCCCGCACCAGATGGGCAGCAAGAGCCAGCACCGTCTCCTGCTGTGTGGTTGTGAGACAGGGAGCGGCTGTGGTGATCAGCGCTGACCAGCCCTGCTGGCGCAGTTGCGTCAGCAGGCGATCGAAGAGCCGGCCCATCTCCTGTTCGCTCTGGTGGTTGAACGGGGTCAGGAACTCGAGTCGTGAGCGCAGCATCTGCGCTTCTTCCTTGCCCAGCTGACCGTCACATCCGACGGCAGCGAGGCAGACCGCGGCAAAGGCTTCTGAAGGCGTCATCGGCTCTGTTGACTCACTGGTATTGCAGCAAGGATCCGACGATCCGGCATCCTTGGGTCATGACGCTCTCAGCTCGCCTGTGCATGGCCGTGGGTGCAGGCGCCCTGCTGCTCACGGTCATCAACCAGCTGACCGCCCCTGCACTCGAGCCGGCACTGGAGCGCAGTTCGGTGCTGGCGGCCCTTCTGGCGGTGGGGTTGCTGTTGATCGGCGTGTTGTGGACCCGCCTGCAACCTGAACCCGCCGAACGGGCATCGCTGCAGGGCCATGAAGGCATGCTCCTGCGCCGTGCCCTGCCCCAGGAGCTTGTTGCCGAGCTGTGCTGGGGAACGCAGATGCTGCTCACCGCGACACCAGCCGCCGTGGTCCTGGTGCTCTGGGATGGGGAACTGTTGGTCCACCGAGGCTTGATGGATCCTTCGGTGCAGCAGTCGGGATTTGTGCCGGGACCGATCTGTCAGCTGGCCTGGGAGCGTGATCGCAGCATCCATCTGGTGGATCTCAGGCACTACCCGGGTCGTGACGAATTCATGACTCTGTTGGAGGGCTTGCCGAGCGTCATCGTGCAGCCCCTGGGCCTGCGTGGCTTGCTGGTGTTGGGTGGTTGGTCTCCGCGATGCTTCAGCACCGCCGATCAAACGTGGATCGAAGGCTGGGCTCTGCGGCTCAGAGATGTTTGGCTTCTGCCCGGGATGGCCGACCAGGGTTGGGTTGGGGCAACACCAGCGTCGAGCGCACCCGAGAACCCGGGGCAGTGAATTCGAACAGCCCCTCGGGCCCAAGACGTCCGCTGAGCTGACCGGCACGGGTGGTCTGACGGTTGGCCCTCCGCTTGAGCACGACATGGCCGGTCGCCAGAACGGCGTTGGTTGTCCAGTTCCAGGTGCAGTGATCGGCGCGTAGATGCCCTTCGGGCTGTCGCAGGCGACAGTCTTGCGCGATCGAGGCCTCCGTGGCGTTCAGAGCCAGGCTCAGACCTTTGCCATCGATCTGCAGAGCCCCGTAGGCGCCTGTAAAGGGGGCCTCGCTCGCCAACACGTTGGTGTTGAGATCAATAGTGGTGGTTGCTGTGTTCAGCCAGGCCCGCTGGGCCGGGGACACAACATGCACAGGAGCCAGCAACTCCAATCGCTTGGTGAGGGTGTTGCCGCGCAGGCCGGTGGCCTGCAGGCGTTGACCGACTGTCTTGGAACGACCGCTGGTCGCCACCACCGGACCCGGCGCCACCAGCGCACCACTGCCAGGGGACCAATCGAGCTGGGGGGCCGTGAGCCTGAGCTGATTGAGGCCGTCTTGGCTGTTGCCGTTGCTGGCGACGCTCGGCCTGCCGCGTAGTTCGAGCAGGTCACGGTCGACCCAGAGGGTCGCCTTGCTGGCCCTCAGCCGCAGACGGGTGTCAAACGCCTCGGGATGGCGATCGAGTTCGAGCCGTTGCTGACGCGGGTACCAACGCATGCGTGTGGCGGTGACCGTGAAGGGTTCAGGGCCCAGGCGTTGGATCGTCACCAACCCCTCAAGCTGGATCACCTCACCGTCGTTGAGCACGGTGCCGTGGCTGGCAGCGAGGCGATAGACAGGGCGGCCCTGCTGGCTGATCTCACCGCGAAGATCGCGTGCCTGCGCCAGGCGGCGGGCAAGGTCATAGCGCGCTTCCGGACTGATGACCTGCCACTGCGGTCGCCCTGCCGAATCCTGCTGCCGCAGATTCAACGCCTGAAAGACAAAGGGTGTCGCACGGCTGGAATTGTCGCGACGGCTGGACTGGCCGCAGCCACTCAGCACCATCAGGGCTGCCAGCGCCAGAGGGGCACCGTGATGACGGCCCGACCCGGGCATCACAGCGGGCCCTCTAGCTCCAGCCGACCCATCACCGGTGCGGGTTCTGGCAGAGGAGCTCCTACGACCAGACCGCCCCAGCGGAGTTGCTCCAACCAGGGGGCCGATGCTCCAGGCAACTGGGCCAGCATGCGGTCACTCATCTGGGGCACCAGCGGTGCCAACAGCTGGGCGACAAGGCGCGCGGCCTCCAGCACGGCGTAGAGATCGCAGGCCACATGCTCGCGTTGGCCGTCCTGTTTCATGCGACTCCAGGGAGCCTGGTCATTCAGGTAACCGTTGGCCGCGATGGCAAGACCCAGAACGGCTTCGGCAGCGGCTCTGAAGTCCAGCCGCTGCCAGGCGGCGTGATAGTCACGGCAGGCTTCGTCAGCGGCAACAGCCAGGGGATGTCCGGTCCCTGCACCCTCGCCGGGTGATGGAACTGCCGCATCGAACCAGCGTCGTGCCATGGCGATGGTGCGATTGAGCAGGTTGCCGATCGTGTTGGCGAGATCGCTGTTGACCAGATCGACAAAGCGCTGTTGCTGAAAATCCCCGTCATCACCGAACGGGATGTCGCGCAACAGATACCAACGCACGGCATCGGCCCCACACCGGTCGAGCAGGACCTGAGGGTCAAGCACATTGCCAAGGGACTTGCCCATCTTCTGACCCTCGCGGGTCAGGAAACCATGGCCAAAGACGCGCTCAGGCAAGGGAAGCCCTGCCGACAACAACATGGCAGGCCAATACACGGCATGGAAACGCAGAATGTCCTTGCCGATCACATGCAGTTGAGCCGGCCAGCCCCGCTGGCACACAGCCTCCAGGTCCAGGGTTTCGTCAGGGCTGAGCAGGGCGGTGAGGTAACCCAGCAGCGCGTCAAACCACACATAGAACGTGTGGCCCTCATGCCCTGGCACGGGAACTCCCCAGGGGAGGTTGACACGTGAAATCGAGAAATCGCGCAGCCCTTGGGCCACGAAGTTTTCGACCTCACGACGACGCGACTCCGGTGCAATGAATCCCGGGCGACGGATGAGTTGCTCAATCTGCTGCTGGTAGGCCGACAGACGGAAGAAGAGATTGACCTCATCCCGCCATTCCAGGGGCTTGTGGTGGATCGGGCAGCTGGGCTGCTTGGCCTCGGCCGGATCGTCCTTGAACTCCTCACAGGCGACGCAGTACCAGCCTTGCTGTCGACCCTCACAGATGTCTCCGTTGGCTTCCACCCTGGAGAAGAACTGCTCGACGATGCGCCGGTGATGGGGATCGGTCGTGCGGATGAAACGGTCGTTGCTGATCTGCCAGTTCTGCCAGAGTTGCTGATAACCGGCACTGACCAGGTCGCAATGGGCCTGGGGACTCAGGCCGGCAGCTTCGGCCGTGCGTTGAATCTTCTGGCCATGTTCATCGCAGCCGGTGATGAACACCACCGTGTCTCCCATCAACCGGCGGTAGCGGGCGATCGCATCGCAGGCCAGGGTCGTGTAGGCACTGCCGAGGTGGGCCCGGTCGTTGACGTAATAGAGCGGAGTGGTGAGGGTGTAGGTCATTGGCCGGATCCTACGCAGTGCTTTTCACGGGGGCGTTGCGCTGCCAGCCTGAACCCGTCTGCCGCTGAATGACCATGCCCGTGTCGAGGGAATCGGTCCCTGTCGTGGTGTGGGGAGGTGGGAGCGGCGGTGTGGCGGCGGCTCTTCAGTCGGCCCGCAGCGGCGCGCCCACGTTGCTGCTCACACCGGGACCCTGGCTTGGAGGCATGCTCAGCGCAGCAGGGGTCTGCGCTCCCGATGGCAACGAGCTGAGCCCCTGGCAGACCGGGCTCTGGGGCGCATTCCTGCGGGCACTCGCCCAGGCCGAACCCACGGGGCTCGACCATAACTGGGTTAGCTGCTTCGGATTCAGGCCCGCGACGGCCGAGTCTGTTCTGCGTGCCTGGGTGAAGGCGGAAGCTCGGCTGCGCTGGCTCCCCAACTGCAATCTGGTGGCGCTGGAGCGCAGTGGCGAGAGGGTCAGCGCCCTGTGCGTGCGACAGGGCGATCAGGACCTGATCCTGATGCCCGAGCTGGTGATCGACGGCAGTGATCTCGGCGACCTGCTGGGGATGGGAGCCGCCGACTACAGGCTTGGCTGGGAGAGTCATGAGAGCTGGAACGAACCCAGTGCGCCGAGCGCCCAACGGCTGGCGAGCGATCCTTTCTTCGAGCGCCAACCGGTGCAATCCCCGACCTGGGTGGCCATGGCCCAGCGGCAGGTCGATCGCCCCCTGGTGCCGCAGGCCGATGATCTGAGTCCACCGTTTGCCGGAGCCATCACCCGCTTCGGTCTTGAACGCACCCTCAGCTATGGACGGCTACCGGGTGATCTGCTGATGCTCAACTGGCCGCTTCACGGCAACGACTGGCATCTGGATCTGACGGGTCTGTTCTCTGGCACCTCCCAGCAACAACGCGATCATCTGCTGCAGCTTGCCGGGCCCATGCAGGCCCACAGTCTTGCCTTCGCTGACGCCCTCAGCGAGGCCAGTGGCGGAGTTGTGCAGCCGGCGGCGGTGTTCCCGGCCCTGACCCATCAAGGCGTCGACCTGCAGGGGGACTCAGCACTCGCCCTGATGCCCTACTGGCGCGAAGGTCGCCGCCTGCTGGGTCACAGGACGGTGATCGAACAGGATCTGCTGCCCCTCGCAGCAGGTTCCAGTCGCGCTGCCCTGCCGATGCACGAGGACCAGTGCACCAGCATTGCAGTCGGGAACTACGCCAATGACCATCACTACCCCGGCGGTGATTGGCCCCTGGCAGCCAAAAGCTGCCGATGGGGCGGGCGCTGGACCGGCACCCCGTTCTGCATTCCCTATGACGCCCTGGTCAGCGCCTCGACCACCAATCTCATGGCCGCTGACAAATGTCTGAGCGTCAGCCACATCGCCAATGGCGCGACCCGGCTGCAACCGCTGGTGCTCAACATCGGACAGGCGGCAGGTCTGGCGGCGGCACTGTGCCTCAGGCTCGGTTGCCCGCCTGGCGCCTTGCCGGTCAGTGTCCTGCAGGAGGCGCTCATCGCTGATCCGGCAGCCCCGGCTGGTCCCTTTCCGCTGTGGAGCACCCCATGGCACCACCCTGACTGGGCCTGGCGACAACGGGCCGTTCTGCGGGACCCCGCCATCCTCAGCGAGCAGGGCATGCTCCTCACACCAGAGGATCGGGGCGGCCAAAGCGATTCGCACCAGGCACCACCGGAACGCCATGAGCAAGAGGTGGTCGGCACCCTGCGGGGCTCAGCTGAAGCGGGATACAGCCTTGAGTCGTCAGCTGTCATCTGGCCCTTGATCACGTTGGAACCCGCCGTGCATCGACAGCTCCAGGAGAAACCCGCCGGAGCAACCCTGCGGGTGATCGGCTGCATCAATCCCTGGGGACCATGGCTGCGGGTCAACCGGATGGAGACCTGAGCTGGCTCAGCTGCAGAGACTCAGACGAGCAGACTCAGATGAACAGACTCAGATGAACAGACTGAGCTGAGCTTGATCAGCGGTTGGCGCGCAACTGCAGGCAGTCCTGCAGGGGATCGACACGCTGCACCGAGGCCATCAGCGCGTCGCCCGGCTCACTGCCAGCGGGGCACTGGGCGGGTAATTCCATGGCCAGTTCCTCGATCCAGATGAGAGCGAGCCGGTCCGATTCACGCAGCCAGCGCAGAAAGACAGCCGGCCAATGGTCCGTTCGATGGGCGTCAAACCACACCTGACGCCAATGGCGCTGGTCGTCGCGACTGATCTGGTGACCCTGACGCAGCGGATCCTCGCAGGCGGCAAGCCGTTCCTGTAGCTGGTCAGCCGGGAGCGGAGGCCGTCCCGACCACAGACACGCCAACTGGCGTTGGGCCAACAGATCCCCGTACCGGCGGATCGGGCTGGTCACCTGCACATAGGCCTCAAGACCAAGACTGCTGTGGGGTGCAGGCGTGACGGTGGTCAACCCACGGCTCAGGCATGCCTTGAGGGCTGCATGGCGAACGGGTCCGGCAGGCAACCCAGCCAGCTCCTGGGGACCTGGCAACGGAGCAGGCAGCTGACTTCGGAAGGGCATCGCCAGCCCGTGCTCGATCGCCTGAGCAGCAGCCACGCTGCCGGCCAGAATCATGGCCTCGGCAACCATCAGCCGTGATGCGGTGGGTTCGGTGATCGCGAGGTCGAGCTGCTCGCCTCGGGCCCGCACCCGTCCTTCGGGTTGATCGAGCAACAGGGCACCGCGCGCTTCTCGCCAGCGACGTCGTCGCAGCAGCAGCCCATGGATTTCAGCGAGGTGCGGCTCCTGCGGCGGCGCCAGATCGATCAGATCATCCGCGTCGCCATAGCTGAGCCTGTAGGCAGGCCTGATCCAGGTGCGCTCAAAACCGCTGGCCTGGACGTCCCCGGCATTGTCGAGCTCGGCCCAGAAGCTCCAGGCCGGGCAGCGCTGGGCAGCGTTCAGACTCAGCGGGCCGATCGACAGGGCCCATGGCAGCATCGGCAGGATGCCGCGGGCCAGGTACAGGCTGGCAGCGCGTCCACGGGCTGCGTCATCAAGCGGATCGTCAGGCTGAATCAGGCGGCCAGGATCTGCCACATGAATCCACAGCCTGCTGGGTCCTTCGGCGCGACGTTCGAGCCCGATGGCATCGTCGATGTCCTCGGTGTCCTCATCGTCGATGGTGACGCAGTACAGACCCGTACGGTCGATGCGTCGCTCATCACCGGCCTGGGGTTCAGCAGCACGGCCGATGAGCTCCTGCGCCTGGCTCTCGAGCACTGCACTGAACCCGTGGGCCCATGGGCTCTGGCGCAGCGAGGGCAGGGCATGGGGGTCCCATTGCCCCAGATCGACCAGCAGCTGGCGGATCGCTGCAGGTTCGGGCCTGCAACCGGCATCGCGCAGACCCTGCAGCAATGCTGCCGGCAGAGGCTCCTCACAGTCGTGCCCAGCCCAACGCTGCAACAACGCCAGGTCGTCGATGCTGCGGTGATCGACATCGCCTGGATGAAGGATCTGGCGCTGGCGCAGCTGGCGATGCCAGTGCTGCTGACGCGTCGCGGCCAGGGCAGACCGGCGTCGCTCGAGACGCAGCTGGCGCAGCTGGTCGAGCGGCCTGGCCGCGATCTGGCCATGGTGATGGATGAACCAGAGTTGATGTCCCTGCAACCACAGCCACCATCCGGCCAGCTGCAGCGGCAGGGCATCGGCAGCAACCAGAGCGCACCATTCCTGCCATGAACAGGGCGTGCCCTTGCCGCTGAGCAACATCCAGGCCGCAGCCACGTCACGACGGGGAGGCACCCAGGCACGGAGGGTTGCATCGTTGAGCTTCCAAGGGGAAGCGCCGATACGGTCGGGACCCACCTGGCCATGGGCGGCAGCCGCCGCGATGTGCTGCAACTCCCGCAGGGGCAGCTTGCTCAAGCGGGCCTGCTGACCGACGGCAACCGTGATGCGTTTGCCGTCGACCTTGAGCACTACGCCCAGCTGGGGCTGACCCGCAGTGCTCAACCCAACAAGATCACCACGCTCCACAGGCCAGGCAGACAGGTGAATGTCAGCCTTCGGGATTCACAAAGGGCAGCAATGCCACGATGCGGGCTCGCTTGACCGCATTGGTGAGGTCCCGTTGCTGCTTGGCGGTGAGGCCGGTGAGTCGGCGAGGAAGGATCTTGCCCCGTTCGGTGATGAACTTCTTGAGCAGATCAACATCCTTGTAATCGATCGGATCGCCGGGCTTGATCGGCGACAGACGCTTCTTGAAAAAGGAACTCGACATGGAAAGGCTTGGGGTTGTTCAGAACTCTGGATCGGTGCCGTCCTTGCAGACGTCAGGGCTCACTTGATTTCCTTGTGAACCGTCATGCCGTTGCAGTGCGGGCAGAACTTCTTGAGTTCCAGCCTTTCGGTGGTGTTGCGGCGGTTCTTCTCGGTGGTGTAGCGGGACACACCGGGAGACCGCTTGGCGGGGTTGGACCGGCATTCGGTGCACTCAAGAGTGATCACGATCCGGACGCCCTTGTTCTTGGCCATGGAAGGACGTTGCGCCGCGTTAGCGAAGCGAAGTGACAATCGCCCACCATACCTGCAGGGTGGTCCACCGGGGCTGATCCCTAGGATCTGAGGCCGAGCTCTCCCCTTTGTCCATGCGCGTTTCGCTCCAGTGGCTGAAGGAGCTGGTCAACGCGGGTGAGGCCGACCTCGCACCGGATGACCTCGCTGAACGGCTCTCCATGGCGGGATTCGAGGTGGAGCAGGTGGAGGACCTCAGTCGTCTGGCCGCCGGCGTCGTGGTCGGAAAGGTGCTGAAGCGCGATCCCCATCCCGATGCCAGCAAGCTGAGTGTCTGTCAGGTTGATGCCGGCCACGCCACACCGCTGCAGATCGTCTGTGGCGCCGCCAATGTGCGCAGCGGTATCCATGTTGCGGTGGCCCTGATCGGCACAACCCTCCCAGCGGCTGGCCTCACGATCAAGGAGGCCGAGCTGCGAGGGGTCCCCAGTCAGGGCATGATCTGCTCCCTCAGCGAGCTGGGCCTGGCCGCGACCAGCGAGGGGATCGCGGTACTCGAGGATCTGCTGCCCCAGGTGCCAACGGTTGGATCACCCATCGGTCCGTGCTTTGGACTCGATGATGCGGTGCTCGAACTGGCGATCACCGCCAATCGACCCGATGGGCTGTCGATGCAGGGGATCGCCCGCGAGGTGGCGGCCCTGGTTGGAGGCAGCACCAACGTGCCATCGGGGGTCCCCGTGAAGGCCGAACCGCTCAACGTCGCTGCCTCCCAGCATGAAGCGCTGGATGCGGGTGGGCTGTTCAGCCTGACCGAACTGGAAGGACTGACGGTGGGCCCCTCGCCCATCTGGATGCAGCAACGGCTCGAACGCGCAGGTGTTCGCGCCATCAACAACGTTGTGGACATCACCAATCTGGTGATGCTGGAAACCGGGCAACCGCTGCATGCCTTCGACCGGGATGCGCTGGCGGATCACAGCCAGGGGAAGGCTCGACCAGACAACATCGGCCTGCGTCAGGCCAGAGACGGCGAAACACTGCTCACCCTTGACGGTGAGCAGCGCCAGCTCGATGCCGAAGCCCTTGTGGTGACCTACAGCGATCAGCCGATTGCACTCGCAGGAGTCATGGGCGGCAGCAACGAGGCGGTCCATGAGGGCACGACAAGCATCTGGCTGGAAGCAGCCGTGTTTTCTCCTCAGTCCGTGCGTCGTTCGGCACGTCGTGTCGGCCTGCGCACCGAAGCCAGCAGTCGCTTTGAGAAAGGCTTGCCCCCCCAGGCCACCCTCGCGGCGGCGGATCGAGCCGTGGCCTTGCTGCAGCAGATCTGTGGTGCCACCCCCACGCACCGATGGCTGCATCAGGCCGCGCTGGAGCCTCAAACAGCGATCCAACTGCGACGCGATGCCCTGCACAACCTTCTGGGTCCCCTGGGTGAGGCCGCAGGCGAGCAGGCAGGAGAGGATCTCGACGACGCCAGCATCGTGTCGACGCTCAGCGCCATCGGTTGCCAGCTGGAAGCCACAGACCATGGCTGGGCGGTCACCGTGCCCGTTCAGCGGGCGATCGACCTGCAACGTGAGGTCGATCTCATCGAAGAGGTGGCACGGCTGGTCGGTTACGACCGCTTTTCAGCGCACTTGCCCGATCCGCTGGTTCCAGGTGGTCTTGAACCCCGTCAGATCGTGGAACGGCGACTGCGACGGGCACTCTGCACGGCAGGACTGCAGGAGCTCTCAAGTCTCTCGCTGGTTGCCGCCGCATCGGAACGGATGCCATTGGCGAATCCACTGCTCAGCGATTACGGCCATCTGCGCCATGAATTGCACAGCGACATCCTGGCGGCGGCACGGCGCAATCTTCAGAGCGGCCAGGAGGGGTTCTGGGGGTTTGAGATGGGTGCAGTGTTTGCGGCAGATGGATCGGCCCGCGCTGAACTCACGGCTGTGTTGAGCGGAATCCGGTGCAGCGAACGCTGGAGCAGCAACGGCAAGCCACAGCCCCTCACCTACCACCAGGCTCGCGGTCTTCTGCAACAGGCTTTTGCTGCCATCGGCCTGCAACCGGAGGATCGACGGCTTGTGGATCATCCGTTGTTGCACCCCGGGCGTGCCGCAAAGCTGGTCGTTGAAGGCAGAGCGATCGGTTGGTTTGGCCAGCTCCATCCGGCCCAGGCCGAGCAGGCTGATCTGCCGCAGGCGACGTATGTGCTCACCGTCGAGCTTGATCCACTGTTCACAGCCGCGACGCGCAACAACCGCTGGCATGTGGCGTTCAGAGCATTCAGCACCCAGCCGGCATCCGAGCGGGATCTAGCCGTTCTGGTCCCGCGGGAGCTGGACTCAGCTGAGCTGCTGCAGACCATCAACAAAGCGGGCCGACCGCTGTTGGAGCATGCTGAACTGATTGACCGCTATGAAGGCGATCCGGTTCCTGAAGGCCTGTGCAGCCAGGCCTTCAGACTGCGTTACCGCGATCCTGCTCGCACCCTGGTCGATGAGCAGGTCGAGCAGGTGCATGACGTCGTGATCGCATCTGTGCAGAAACGGTTCAGTGCCCTGTTGCGCGAGTGAGATCCCTTGCCTTCAGGACAGCCAGGGTTTCGACATGGCTGGTGTTGGGAAAGAAGTCGATCGCCTGGACCGACGTGATCAGGTAGGTCTCATTGAGGAGACGGAGATCCCTGGCCAGGGTGGCCGGATCACAACTCAGCATCAACAGAGTCGGTGTTGGGCTTTGAATCAGAGCGCTCACAACTCCAGGATCGAGTCCACGCCGTGGGGGATCCAGAAGAACGGCTGTTGCTTGATCGAGACAACGGCTCAGACCCTCTGCCATGTCGACGACATCAAACGTACAGCGTTCATCCAGGTGATTGGCGGCCGCGTTATGGCGGGCCAAAGCAATCGAAGCGGGATGGTTTTCGATGCCATGGATGCGCCAACCTGCCGCTGCCATCGGTAAGCCATAGGTCCCAATACCGCAATAGCCATCGATCAACAGACCGCCGGAGCAGGCCCCCAGGGCGGCGGCGATCAAACTGACCACACGTTCAGCCTGGGAGGTATTGACCTGAAAGAAAGTATCAGCCGCAATCTGAAGGTCGAGCCCAGCAAAATGTTCTGTCACCGAGCCGCGTCCGGCAACCACGGAGGTGTCTGGACCAAACAGGGTGTTGGTGTTCTTGGGTTGCAGATTAAGACAAACACCAACCACATCAGACCAACAATGCATCCAACGGTTGGCCATCCTTTCAAGTCCTTCAAGGTTGGAATGGCTGCTGATCAGTGTGATCAGAATTTCACCGCTGCTGGGCGCGATCCGTAAAGCCAGGTGGCGAAGCCCTCCATGGGTTTGAAGATGGCGATCAACCGGCCACGAAGAAGATTCAAGATCGTTCTTCAGGGGCCTGAGCAAGCGATCCAGACGTGGATCAAGAACAGGACACTCATTCATATTGACCAGCGTATGAGTGCCAGTTCTGTAATAACCAGCGCGTAGATGTCCATCCTCACGACGTTCCAACGGGATGACGGCACGATTGCGATATCCCAGAGTCAAGGGACATGACAGAAAGGGTTGCAGGACTGAATCGTCGAGCTCGAGGTGACCAATGCGCCGCAGGGCGGCTTGCACGGAGTCCTGCTTCGCCTGAGCCTGACCTGAGTCGGAAAGGTGCTGGAGTGAACAGCCTCCACACCGTTCAGCCAAAATGCAAGGAGGTTGCCGTCGCTCAGGGCTGATCAAGGATCGATTCTGAACGATTCCCTCCCAAGACTTACGGTGTTGACGCAACAATCGAACCCCTGCCACTTCACCAGGGAGAAGATCAGGTACAAAGACGACCGACTGGTCAGGCAACCTAGCAACACCACGTCCATCGTGACTCAGACCGTGGCAATGAAGCTGAAGAAGTTGGCCCTGTGTGGTCATCAAAGCTTGGGTATTGCCGTCGTGTTCTTGCTTAACAGTAGACGATTGACGTGACCGTGATCGAACCCCGACTGGGTGGCAGTTCGATACGTCAATCAGAGCCCAGTCCGGTGTCAGCGCCTGAACCTCTGATGCTGTAACCGAGTGAACACCGTCACGCGACGGTGCATGCCGATCAAAGCGATTCAAAGGAGTCACCACCGTTTCAACGATGGTTGCCAACCTCACCGCTCAGCGTGGAGAAAGGGTCACGTTGCAACCGAGGGAGGGGCCTGCCGTGCAGGACCATGGCCAGCCCCGAACGAAGCCAGATCCTCAGGGACCAGCCACTTAACGATTCGTGATACTCCCTTGACAAGGCCTGACCAGAAGGCTTCTTGACTTCAACACGTCACACGGCAAAACAGGGGAAGCGGCGGCCGGCCCAAACGTTACGCCCTGTCGCCCTCGTGCCGTCCGATCTGAATCAGCCGATAGAGTGTCGGAGCTTGTGCCCCATGCAATGAGCGTTGTTCGCGATCTGATCCTTCAGGCCGATGATCAGTTGCGCTACCCAACGGGTGGCGAGCTGCGTTCCATGGCTGACTATCTCAACGGTGGGGTCCGTCGGCTTCAGGTTGTCAAAACACTGACCGACAGCGAGCGCAAGATTGTGGATCAGGCAGCCAAGCGTCTGTTCCAACTGAAGCCGGAGTATGTCGCGCCGGGGGGCAATGCCTACGGGCAGAAGCAGCGGGCCCAGTGCCTGCGTGACTACAGCTGGTACCTGAGGCTTGTCACCTATGGGATCCTTTCGAGCAGCACAGAACTGATCCAACAGATCGGTCTGGTGGGCGCGCGTGAGATGTACAACAGCCTCGGTGTGCCCATGCCAGGAATGGTCGAAGCCATGCGCACCCTCAAGGAAGCGGCAATCGATCTGCTCAATTCTGACGATGCCGCCATGGCCTCTCCGTACTTCGACTTTCTGATTCAGGGGATGCAGACCTCCACCTGAACACAAGGCTGGCCACCATGCTTCTCCTACCTGCTCGCTCAGAGCAGGTTTTTTATGTTCAACATGCTGCTTGACTGACTTCAGGTGTCTCACATCAGACCCGTTAATAGTCTGGGTATGACTCATGGCATGGACACCTGAGACTGGCTTGCCTGAATGAGGTCGCAAGCAACCCAGTCGTCAGTCCATCAACTCCGGCGCAACCAATGAACAATCTCTAGAGGTACCACATTGGACTAGTTCCTAGACCCAAAACGGGACACACGTCAGATCATCGAGCCAATTTCCCGGTCGTTGTCGGATCAACGAATGAATGATGATCGGCATCTTGGCCTGAGTCGCCCTCGGACATACTGCGTACCTGTGATTACAGCAGGTGCGCAGGGACGAAAAACTGAATATTTGCAAGCACTTTGAGCGGCATGACTGGACTGGTGGACACGAGATCACCTTCGCAGGACAGCGTCAAAGCTCCCCGCGCTCTCGTCTGAATGCCGTTGAATCGAACGGCTCCGGTCATGGAGTCGTGAACCCCGCGCGAGCTCCCAAGATCCTGTCGCCAGGAAAGGTGGTGCTGATGAACGATTCTGCGTTGCAGATGGTGCACTCATTCAGGCCTGAGCAACCAAGAATCAACACGTGGGCCAGGGCGCAAGGTGTACTGGGTGCAACGCAGAACAATTCAAAGAGAGGATTTTTGAAGGAACTGTCTCATGAAGTTCAGCCTGGAATTAGCCTAGGACTCAAAATGGTCCAACCTGGGATTTGCAAGATATCTTGGCGAAGGCCGGAATTCCGCTTTTCCCACGACCCATCATCATTGCGGCCGACAGTTGCGCGCCCACTGAGCAGCAGGGGTCCATGCTCCGTCATCACGTTCTGGACTGTCTCATATGGGGCCCGCCTCGGGACTAGTTACGAGACCAATATGGGACTATGAAGCGGAACGATACAGCTCCTTCAGCATCTGGTAGGCCTCGTTGAGACGGCGCATCTGTTCGGCGCTGCCACCGGAATCTGGGTGATGCAGCAAAGCCTGCTCGCGGTAGGCCTCACGAATGTCAGTCAGTGTCAGCCGATGACCGGGTGAGGTGGGGAGGTTGAGCAGTTTCAAGGCACCATGCAGACTCATGGTGTTCTGCAAGGTCTCAAAGGACATTCCGCGTTGTCTCTTCCTGAAGCGATGCACAAATCGTCGGATCAATGTCGGAATCCGGAGACTCAGGGTTGAGCTGCTGTAAGGGTCCTCAAGGAGACCTGCCAGCACAATGACCCGCTCAAAACTAGGGGCAGAATCAGTCCATGAGGGTGCAAGTTGAGACGCAATCCTTGACGCAAGGGTCCAGGTAAAAGTGCGTCCTTCGCTTTGGTCAGAATTCGGCCAGATATCAGTCGATAACCAGATCATTGCGGCTTCAAGAACCGCCTCATTTGCGGATTTGCCATACAACTCGTGCCAATGGCGTTGGACAGCTTCCAGTGCTGAGTCCAGCACCGCTGCATCGACCAGAGAAAAAGTTTCGCGCTCGACATTTGCTTGAGCCTGTGAGCGATTCAGAGACTGGCGAAGTTGATCTGATTTGCGGCGTACAAAACCGGGCAGATCGATGCTGCCACTATCACGTGAACGTCCAGATTCGCTGCCATGCTGCGTGTCAATGAAATCAAAACCAAGGCCACCATGTCCTTGCTGCGCAACAAGAACCAACGCTCCTGACTCGTCAAACAACTGCAGAGTCTCAGCTCGAACGGTGTCGTCGTCACGGGTCTGGGCAGGATCACCAGCTGTCGCATCATCATTGAGCAACTCACCCAGCAGTCGCTCAACCGTGTCTCCCCTGCTTCGCAGCCCCCACTCATTGCGCAGTCGATCAATGCCCTGTACCAGGTGTATGGGCAATTGCAGGGTGATACGGCGACGTTCCTTCGGATCGAAATCAGATGTGCTCACGGTCCCTCTCCCAGCATCAACGTGACATCAGACCACGCATGATTTCATTTTGGGCGTCCAGTGCCTGCTGATAACGATCGACCAGGGATTGGGTCTGCCTTGAGCTGAGATTGGGTTCAGTCAATGGTGGTGGTGCCAACAATGGGCCTCCGGACCCTGCTGGTGAGAGCGTGGAAGCTGAGCCGGGATTTGATCCGCTGACACGTGGTGGGGGCAGAGGATCAACGGTCGAAGCATTGCGTTGGAGACGTTCTGCCACAGATTCGTCCAGGCCAGGTTGAACAGCGCCGCCCTCGAGTGGGGGCAGCGGTTGCAGGCCAGACGGCTTCTGGGATGGGTTGCGACGGGCCAGCTCGAGATCCCGCTCGAGCTGACGCAGGCGGACCAGCTGCTGCGCCGGAACAACACTGAGGAGATGCCCCGGTGTCGCATCAGCTGGATACACAAGCGTCAGACGTACAGGGTTGTTGACACCTGGCCTCAACGCAAGGCTTGTCAACGGCAGACTTTGACCAGAACGCAGGACTACATGGAACTCCTGCACGCCAGCTTCTGTCTGAATCTGTATGGATCCACGAAAGGCTGTGAACTGTTTGCCGCCAACTGCTGACGGGTGACTCATGACAAGTTCGTAAGGTCCCTCTCCACGAAGATTCATATCGACAATGAACCGCACCCCATAGGTGCCGACATTGTCGAGAGAGGAGTCAAGCATGCGCGATACCAATGGATTCACCTGAACCTCATTGGTCCCAAACGTATGGCGCTGGGTGCTTGTCAAGGGAACATGCAATGCACCATCAGTTGCCAGATTGTGAGTAACGCTAGCTTGGTATTCATCACCCAATGCAACACCGCCAACACGTGAAAAGACCTGACGATTCTGAATCTCAGCAATCCGATTCAGATAGACACGCCCTGGCGCGAGGACACCTTGATCCAGGACGGCCATCAGGTCATCCGAGCTGCGTGGCTGACGTGCTGCAACGACGGCCATCTGGAACGGTCCATCACTTTGGCCTCTCAGCAAGGCGTTGGCGATACCCAAGGCTGGAAGATCCGTCTGAAACAAAACACTCCTGCTGTTGGGTGCCAACGTGATTGTTTCACTCAGTCTCGCATCGAGTTTGTTTCGCAGCATCTGCACTGCTGTGGCATCACCAGGGCCGGTGTTCCATGGCCTGGGACCAAGGGGTCTGACACCGTTCATGCTGTTGGCCAGATAGGGCGCCTCAAAACTGTTGCGCACAGCTCCAGACATGAACCTGATATGAACTGGCCGAGAGCCAGGATTGATCAGGATTAATCCCAGTGTCAATTCGGTGCGACGACTGGATGGAGAAATCTGTCCTCGGTACTGAGGAAAATATTTGTGGTGTAGGTGAACACCAAAATCACCATTAAATGTGTATTCCGCATTGCGCAGACTTTGGCCTGTTTCAGTGCTGAAGGAGACTCCTGGAGCCGTGTTGATGAGAACCCCTGGTCCTTCAACTTCCTCCGGTTGATTGGAATGCAGTACAGGAAGCGTGTTGAAGCGCCCATTCAAGGGCTTGGCCCGTTGTCCATTCATCAACGCCACATAAGCGTTGGCACTGTCTTGCAGGCTGACGAGGGTGCATCCACAGCCCACGACGGCTGAGAGAACAACAACGAACCAGCGGTTGCCGAGTTCAGCTGTGCGTCGAGGACTCGAGTGGTGTTGCTGTGCGTGTTTCTTGGCCATTTCTGGTGATGGAAACACGACCCGCGCTCACCTGCAGAGGTTGCTAGAACCTTGCTGGTTCTATCCAGTTTTACATGCTGCTGCCGTTTCTGGGGGACTGCGCCCACAGCGCCTGCCGTTCGGGCACAACTGGCTATCAAGCCCGCAAACTGCGGTTCCTGACCACATGGCGCGACAGCGTGGAACGCCAGTTGGCGGCCCTGAACGCGGCGATCCACACCCTGGAGCAACAGATGGCTCGCGACTCAGATCAACCCCTGCCCCCCCAGGGCTGAGGGTGCCTCCCGGAGTCGCTGACGCAGCCTTTCGAGACCCTGATGCAAGGTGCGTTGCACGGTGGGAGCACTGACACCGAGGCTGTCGGCTGTCCGCCGGTAACTCCACCCTTTCAGGATCACATCGGTGAGCACCTCACGCTGGCGGGCATCCACCAGGTTGAGCATCTGCTTCAGCGAGCACTCCCGCCACCCCGGATTCAGATCCCTGGGTACGTAGCTCTCGACGGCTCCAGTGCTTTCAGGGTGCTCGTTCCCCGACCCCTGCAGCAGACAGGTCTCGTCTCCCTCAGCCTGCAGCCACTCGAGTGAGACGGCACGGTTGAGCCTGTTCCATTGTTGCAAGGCCAGGGCATCATCCTGGTTCGGCGCTGCGTGATCGACTGAGCGGCAACCGTTGCGTTGGAGGCGCTCAGCCTGTCGGCGCGGCAAGCGCACCATCCAGGCATGATCCCTGAGGTGATGGAGGATCGCACCCCGCACATGGGGCCTGGCAAAGCAGGCAAAGGGTGTGTCCCCACTGTCTCTGTATCGCTGAGCCGCGGTGGCCAGACCCAGCAGGCCCACCTGCAGCAGGTCATCCAGTGGTTCAGGTGTGCAGCTGGCGTAATGCCTGGCGATGGCCTTGACCAGGGGGAGATGGGCCAGGAGCAGTTGCTCAGCCTGTTCTGCCGAACGAAGCCGCAGCGGGGATGGTTGTGTCGAAGGCATCGGGTTGCATGACGTGTCACTTACCAGCTCGCATCAGCCCCCTGGTGGCCGTCAACCGTGAAACCACCGAGTGCTGGAGCCGCCACCTGTCGCAGCAAGGCCCAGGGACCCTCAGCCTTGAGCCAGACCAGGTCTGAGCTGCTGGTCGCGAGCAGATAGCCAGCGAATCCCAGGGCATTGATGCTGAAGCCCCTGCAGTGTTCCTGCGTGCGTCTCACGGTGACCAGCCAACGGTCCGTGAGCAAAAGGTTGTAGGGATGGCCTGGGGCGTTCTGATGCGCTGGATGTCCCAGCTCCAGCTGACTGCAGTGCTCGAGGTACAGAGCCGCAAGACCTTCGGCGCTCAACGGTGCCGGACAGGGGCTGATCGCACAACGCCAGGGAGCTGCCTGCAGGGCATCGCTCCTTTGCATTAACCCCGTGTAGTAATCCTCCAGTGGACAGGTGCTGGCCTGGCGAGGTCGTGGCAGCAGCTGAAGATGGCGATGGGGCTGACTGGCGCCTGCGGCGGCGCAACTGTTGAAGAACCAGAGCCCCTGGGTGTCGGCATGGACAGCGACCAAGGCCTGCCAATCGGCCGGCTCCAGCCAGCCTGACTGCGGTTTCCAGCTTGTGGGGATGACCAGCAGATGGCCGCGTTGAACCGGATATTTGTTGAGCAGGACCACGTGACTGTCACCCAAACGGCTGACTTCAAGCGCCGGGTCCCAGGGCAGAAAGGGATTCGGTTTCGGGCCTTCGGCGCGAAGATGTTTGGGTGTACGGCTGACCAGCCGCCGCAACACAAAGGGATCAATGCCCAGATCCAGTGATTCGGTGGACAGCGGGACCAGGGCACCGTTCGACTCGGCTCGCTCCGAGCACGCCAGAGCCAGTTGCCAAAGCGTTTCAGGCACCACCGGATCGCAGCCTGGCCAGTGAAGCGCCCGGGTAGTAGCGGCCCAGGATGGCGTTGTAGCGATGGCCCTCTTCGGCCAGCTGGCGGGCTCCATGCTGGCTCATGCTGGCGCCGAGATGGCCATGGGCCTCCAGGCTGATCTGGCGATTGGACGCATACAGACTCTCGACGATGGCGCCCTGGTAGCTCAGGATCAGGCCGGCTGTCCGTTTCGCCGCCTCCAGGGTTCTGCCGTTGGTAGCCCTGAGGCCCGTGTAAGCCTGCCAGCGGGTGGTGTCACCCAGATGCCAGTGACGATTGGCGGGCCGGGCCATGTGCGCCAGGGCGTAGGAGCGAGCTGCAACGGCCTGGGCCATGAGTGCCTCAATCGGCCAAGAGCTGGGCATCTCCGAGCCGACCACCGCGGCGATGTACTGCTCCAGTCCAAGGTGGTTGATCACGCTGATGCCACCGGGAGTCGGCAAGAGCCGCAGATGGCCGGCATAGGCGCGTCCGTCGACCACCACGGCATCCTGACGCCCCGTGATCAGCCAGGCCTCGCCGGTACCGGCCACCAAGGCGGTGGTCACGGGTTGGCCGCTGCTGCCCTGCTGCAGCAACCGACCACTGGAACTGCGCAGCTGCCATGGACCCGTGGCCGTGAGCGTCGGCTGTGGTCCGACCGACAGCAAGGCGACCCGAATCTCGAGTTGGAGCGGCGTCCCCCGTTCGGGTTCGCTCAACACCACGGAGCCGCCACTGCGGGGGTCGAGCGCCGTGCGCCGGGCCGCACGGTGGGCCTGAACTGAAGCCAGAGGTGTCACTCCCGGTTCTGCCAGCAGGGCTTCGATCAACGGATCCGGGGCCTCGACACCACGGTTGCCGGCACTGAGCTGCTGAACCGTGAACCCGGTGGCAAACACCAGAACCGCTGCAGGAGCACCCAACCAGAGCGGAGGTTGCCGTCTCAGCCGGGAGTGCAGAGCTGTCGCCAACGCTCGGCTGAGCCGTCTGAGTCGGTGGATCGGAGCTGAAGATGGCCGCTCCACAGCAATGAGCCCGTGCCTGACAGGCGAATCATGCCCGAGGGCGTGGAATCGCAGACCATCCCGCCTGGCCGATCAGAGCACTGCCAGCCCACCACCTGTTGCCGTCCCAGGCGTTGCTGCCAGTAAGGCGCCACGAGCGCATGCGCTGATCCCGTCACGGGATCCTCGGCGATGCCAAGACCGGGAGCGAAAAATCGCAATTGATAGTCGGGCTTGCGGCCGGCGACCAGCGGTAGCGCCTCCGCCTCGGACAAGGCCTGCATCAGCACCAGGCCTGCGGCCTCCGGGGGCTCGAGCGGGGGCTGCGGCAGGCTCTCCAACGCCGACTCCGGCGTGAGCAGGGCCGCGCTGTACCCCATCGAACTGCGCCAGAAGGTGTCCACGCTGCACGCCTGCTGCCGTAACCACAGCGTCAGATCGGCGGGAGCCTCCGCGACCTGCAGTAAGGCCGCCGGGAGCTCAATCTGTGCGAGTGGGCCGCTCAGCCCCACCGGCAGGGGTCCGCTGCGCGTGAAGAACACCGTGCGGGATGCGGCGTCGACCGTGCCCCAGTGCTGCAGGGCCAGAAGGGCAGCCAGGGTGGCATGGCCACACAGGGGAACTTCACAGGTCGGACTGAACCAACGCAGACACCACTGTCCACCGAGCTGCAGCACAAAGGCCGTCTCGGACTGGTTGAGACTGCGGGCGACGCCCTGCATCCACGGGTCGCTGACGGGGTGGGGCAAGGCCACCACGGCTGCACCATTGCCTTGACAGGGTCTGTCGCTGAAGGCCTCGATCAACACCGCTGGGATGCCAGCCGTCATGGCCTGACCTCGGCCTTGAGCTGCCGTCCCATCAGCGCCCGAACGGCATCCTGCGGCGTCCTGCGGGCCTGGATCACCGCCGCGACCTGTTCGCAGATCGGCAGGTGCCAGCCCTGCTGCCGGGCCAGGGCCAGGGCTGCCTCGACCGTGAAGCGACCTTCCACCGTGGCGCCGATGCTGGTCATGGCTTCGGCTGTGGTCTGCCCCTCGGCCAGCATCAGCCCGAAGCTGTAGTTGCGGCTGAGGCGGCTGTTGGCGGTCGCCAGCAGGTCACCCATGCCAGCCAGGCCATAGAGCGTGGTGCTCTCGCCGCCGAGCCCTTCAACCACCTGGCCCATTTCGACGAGCCCGCGGCACAGCAGCGAGGCCTTGGCATTGGCTCCGAGCGCCAGCCCATCACAGATGCCGGCGGCGATGGCGATCACATTCTTGAGGGCGCCTGCCGCTTCACTGCCGAGCGGATCATGGTGGCGGTAGAGCCTGAGGCAATCGCCGCTGAGGTGATGCTGCAACCAGTGGCTCAGATCCGCATCACGGCTGGCCAGGGTGCTGGCCGCAGGCAGGCCCTGCTGCAGTTCGCTGGCCAGATTGGGCCCGCTCAGCACGGCCAGTCGCACGCCGGCCGGAAGCCCCTGTTGCCAGAGCTGGGAAGCTGTCGCAAGCCGGCTCAGGTCGATCCCCTTGCTGCAGCTCAGCAGGGGCAGCCCATGGGGCCACAGGGGAGCCAGTTCACACGCCAGCGGGGCGACGCCGGCCATGGCCACCGCCGAGACCACGAGATCGGCCTGCAGCAGCTCGCCCTGGGGCAGGCCGCCATCGCTGCGGGACCAACTGCGCAGGTGATGGCCCTGCGCCGCCCACAGGTCGATCAGGGTGCGCCCCCAGGCGCCCCGCCCCAGCACCGTGATCCGCAAGCTCATGGCTGCCATCATGCGCCATGCCGTCGGCATCCCAGCCCATGACCCGCCAACCCCTGCAGGACTGGTGCGGGCAGGCACTGGTGGTAGGAGGCGGCGGCATCGGTCGGGCGTTGCTGGATGCCCTCAAGCGGTTGGCCCCCGGACTGGAGGTGCATCTGGCCACGCGCAACCCCCGCGCGGCCGGTGAAATCCGTGTTGATCTCTGCGACGACGCCAGCCTCGATGCCCTGAGCCAGCACGCCCTGCAGCATCTGCGCCGACTGCGGCTGGTGCTCAACACGGCAGGCCTGTTGCACGGACCCCAGTTGCACCCCGAGAAGCGGCTGAGCTCGGTGACGCGTTCACAGCTGCGCCAGAGCTTTGAGCTCAATGCCTATGGGCCGATCCTGCTGGCCCGCAGCCTCGAACCGGCCCTCGCCCGTGACATGCCGAGCCACTTCGCCAGCCTCTCGGCCCGGGTGGGCAGCATCAGCGACAACCGGCTGGGTGGCTGGTATGCGTACCGGGCCGCCAAGGCGGCCCAGAACCAGCTGTTGCACACGCTGGCGATCGAGTGGAGCCGGCGCCTGCCGCTGTGTTGTGTCAGCGCCCTGCACCCCGGCACGACCGCCACAGCGTTGTCGGAACCGTTTCGGAGCTCTGTGCCGCCGAACCGGCTGCTCACGCCTGAGCAGGCAGCTGAGGCGCTTCTGGCTGTGCTGCAGCACCTGGGACCGGAGCAGAGTGGCAGGTTCTGGGCCTGGGACGGTTCAGCGATTCCGTGGTGACTCAGGCGGCGTGGGCCTGCAGCAGCTCCAACGGGATCAGCTCCAGGGTTGCCTGTTCGCAGGCCGACAGCCGCACAGGCGGAGCCATGCCGTCCTCATAGGCCTGCAGCCAGCGCGCGGCACACACGCACCAGTGATCACCGGGTTTAAGCCCTGGAAAGGAATAGGCGGGCATCGGCGTGCTGAGGTCATTGCCCTGGGCCTTGCTGTAGCTCAGGAACGCCTCATTGACGACACAGCAGACCGTGTGGCGACCCAGGTCATTGCCATCGGTGCGGCAGTGGCCATCGCGCCACCACCCGGTCATGGGCTCACAGCCACACAGCTCCAGAGGCTCTCCAAACACGTTGCGTGAGGGCGCGGACATGGCTGCGGGCACGGGCCTCAGGAGCGACCCGGGAAGCGGTACACAGCCCGCAGGCTGGCACAAAATTTCGCCAGAAGGTTGACGGATTCCGGGGGGTAGGCATTAAAGGTCTTGAAGAACCCCATTCGATCAACCTTCACCGCCACCGCTTCATGAGCTGGGATTTCACCGAAGATGCGGCCTTCATGGCCCTGTGCGACGCCTACAAGGAGAGCGGTGAAAGCTCTGCCATGGAATTTCTGGCTCACGGCGAGGGGGCGTTTCATTTTCAGGAGCTCGCCCAGAACGCCGCCGGTGAAGGCATCGATCTGAGTGATTCGGCTGATCTGGAGGATTTCCAGCAGGACGTGATCGACACCCTCCAGGAGATGTGCAGCTGAGCTCCCGTCGCAGATCGTCCCACTCCAGGCTGCTGACTGTGGGCTGCAGCTGAGGAGGAAGCCGGGTTTCAGCTATAGAAGAAGGCGATTTCCTTGTCCTTGAGTCCATCCCAGCCGGCCGCTTTGAGCCGGGAATCCAGGGTGGCCTGATCCATGTGCTTCGAGCCGGTCTTGACGATCCGGTTGCGCATCGATTTCTTCACACCGCTGCGCGCCCGTTGGCTTTCGAGCTCCATGACCTCGTTGTAAAGGGTCAGCATCTCGACCGGTATCGGGCTGCCGTCGAGGTCGATCCCCGCTTTGATGGCGGCATCAACGCCGTCGGGTCCTGCGATAGCCATGAAGCCAGGAGGTGTTGAGACAGCCAGGCTAGGCGCTGAAGTAGCGCGCCTTGCTGTGCAGGGCCACCAGGGCCGTGGTGCTCTGTTCGGGGTGGAGCTGTTCGCTCTCGTCCATCGACAGGCCGATGCGCTCAGCCCCCAGCCAGAGCAGCTGCTGGCGTGAATCGGCCACGTTGGGGCAGGCGGGGTAGCCAAACGAATAACGGCTGCCGCGGTAGCGCTGGGCCAGCACCTCGCGCAGGGGCATGTCAGCCGGATCGGGCTGACCGAGCTCGCGGCGAATGCGGGCGTGCACCCATTCGGCCAGGGCCTCGGCCATCTGCACGGCCAGCCCATGGAAATACAGGTAATCGCTGTATTGGTCAGCTGCGAACAGCTGTTGGGCGAACGCCGTAGCCCGTTCACCCATGGTCACGGCCTGCATCGGCAACACGTCGGTTGCCATCGGCTGACCATCGGCTCCTGTGGCGAGGTCGCGATAAAAGTCGGCAATGCAATAGCGGTTGCCGGCCCGTTGGCGCGGCAGTTCAAAGCGCCCCAGCTCAGTGCCGGCAGCCCCTGGAGCAGCAGCAGTATCCAGGCCCTGCGGATCGAACAGCACCACGGCATTGCCGGCTCGCCCGCAGGGGAAGTAGCCGTAGACCACCCGCGGGGTGAGCAGCTGTTCATCGATGCAGCGGGCCATCCATTGCTGCAGCACGGGCTCGGCCTTGGCGGCGAGCATCGCCTCGTACTCTTCGCGCGACTGCTGCTGGCTCTTGCGCAGCTGCCACTGCCCCGCAAACAGGGCATTGCGATCGAGGTAGGCAAACACCTCCCCCAGATCGATCTGGGTCTCCGTGAGCACCTGGCTGCCCCAGAAGGGGGGTGCCAGGGCCGGCTCCTGGGCGACAACATCTGAGCGTGCGTCACTCACCTCCAGGACCTGGGCCGCGCTGGCAGACGCGTCCTCGCTCTGCTGGGCATCGGCCGGTGCTGATTCGCCCAGCTGCTGCGCCCCTTCAGCGTCATCGCCGCCAGCCGGACCCAGACCCAGGCCCTCGGGGATGGAGCCCAGAAAGCCCTTGTGGTCGTCCCACTGATCAGCCCCCTTGGCCTCCATGAGGGCATCCATGAACCGCAGATCGGCAAAGGCGTCGCGCCCGTAGACCACCTGGCCCTGGTAAGCCGCACGGCAGTCGCCATGCACAAATCGGGGTGTCAGGGCGGCACCACCCAGAATCACCGGCACGCTGATGCCCGCCTCGTTGAAGGCCTCGA
Organism: Synechococcaceae bacterium WB9_2_112; assembly: GCA_010027605.1. Lineage (GTDB taxonomy): Bacteria > Cyanobacteriota > Cyanobacteriia > PCC-6307 > Cyanobiaceae > RGUW01. The sequence continues at coordinate 64,956 of RGUW01000001.1, forward strand.
GGTTGTCCTTCATGAAGGCGGTCGACTTGACCAGCAGACCGCTCATGGCGATGCAGTCGGCCTGGTGCTGGCGCTGGGCCTCGATGATCGCCTCGCAGCTCTGCTTGATGCCGAGATTGATCACCTCGTAGCCGTTGTTGGTGAGGATGATGTCGACCAGGTTTTTGCCGATGTCGTGGACATCGCCCTTGACCGTGGCGATCAGAAACCTGCCCTTGCTGGTGCTCTCACCCTCGAGCTTTTCCATGTGGGGCTCGAGATGCGCCACCGCCGCCTTCATGGTTTCGGCGCTCTGCAGCACGAACGGCAGCTGCATCTGACCGCTGCCAAACAGCTCGCCGACCACCTTCATGCCATCGAGCAGGAAGGTGTTGATGATCTGCAACGGCGGGTAGCTCTGCAGGGCCTCATCGAGGGCCGGCTCCAGGCCGATGCGCTCGCCATCGATGATGTGCTGCTTGAGCCGCTCCTCAAGCGGCAGATCGGCCAGCGACGGGCCTGAGGCGCGGGCTTCCTTGGCGCTGACCCCCTCAAACAGCGTGGTGAGTTCGGTGAGCGGGTCATAGATGCAGGGCGCACCGCTGCCGGCCGGGGCGTCGTTTTCGAAGCGGCGGCGGTCGTTGATCAGGTCGCGGCAGACCTGCTGGTGCTCCTCGCTGATCTTGACCAGGGGCAGGATCTTGGCGGGGCTGACGATGGCGGCGTCCATGCCGGCTTCGCAGCAGTCGTGCAGGAACACGCTGTTGAGCACGATGCGGGCCGCCGGCGACAGACCGAAGCTGACGTTGCTGACCCCCAGCACCACATGGACGCCAGGGAGGTGTTGGCGGATCAGGCGGATCGCCTCGATCGTGGCGGCGCCGTTGAGGCGGTCCTCCTCGATGCCGGTCGAAATCGGCAGGGCCAGGGGGTCGTAGAAGATCTCGTGGGCGGGGATGCCGAACTCGAGTGCGTCGCGGTAAGCACGCTGGGCGATGGCGAACTTCCGTTCGGCCGTGCGGGCCATGCCCTCTTCATCAATGGTGCCCACGACCACACCGGCGCCGTAGGCGCGGGCCAGCTCGAGCACCTTGAAGAAACGCTCAGGTCCGTCTTCGTAGTTGGTGGAGTTGAGGATGCACTTGCCGCCGGCCACCTTGAGGCCCGCTTCCATCTTCTGCCACTCGGTGGAGTCGAGCATCAGCGGCAGATTGACGTTGGTGACCAATCGACTCACCAGAGCGTGCATGTCGCGTTCGCCATCGCGACCGACGTAGTCGACGTTGACGTCTAGCACGTGGGCATTCTCCTTGACCTGGCCGCGCGCGACGGCCACCAGACCATCCCAGTCTTCGGCCGCCAGCAGCTCGCGCACCTTCCTGGAACCGCTGGCATTGAGCCGCTCGCCGATGATCAAAAACGAGTTGTCCTGGTGGTAAGGCGTGGTGCCGTAGATCGAGCTGGCCGCCGGCTCGTAGTGCAGCGGTGGGCGCGGTGATTCGCCGTGGCGCACCGGACGCGGAGCCGGTTTGAGTTCGCCTGAGAGCTCCACCAGAGCGCCGATGTGGGCCGGGGTGGTGCCGCAGCAGCCGCCGATCACCTGCACGCCCAGGTCTTCGACGAAGTGCATGAGCTGCATCTTCATCTCGGTGGGGGTGAGTCGGTAATGGGCCACTCCACCGATGTTTTCCGGGAGACCGGCGTTGGGAATGCAGCTCACCACAAAAGGGCTGTGGGCGCTGAGGTAGCGGATGTGCTCCTTCATCTGCTCCGGGCCCGTGGCGCAGTTGAGCCCCAGCACGTCGATGTTGAAGGGCTCAAGGATCGCCACCACCGCGGCGATGTCGGAGCCCACCAGCATCGTGCCGGTGGTTTCCATGGTGACGCTCACCATGAGCGGCCGGCGCTGTCCGGTCTTGGTAAAGGCCGCCTCGATGCCCTGCAGTGCCGCTTTGATCTGGAGCACGTCCTGGCAGGTCTCGACGATGAACAGATCGACGTCACCGGCGATCAGCCCTTCGGCCTGCTCGGCAAAGGAGGCCTTCATGGTGTCGAAATCAACGTGCCCCAGGGTGGGCAGCTTGGTGGTGGGTCCCATCGAGCCCGCCACGAAGCGGGGTTTGTCGGGTGTGCTGTAGGCGTCGGCCATCGTGCGGGCCAGCTCGGCCGCCCGTTTGTTGAGGGCAAAGGCCTGATCAGCGATGTCGTATTCGGCCAGCACCAGGGAGGTGGCACCGAAGGTGTCGGTCTCGATCACATCGGCCCCCACCTCCAGAAACTGGCGGTGCACCGCCTGCACGGCATCGGGTCTGGTGAGCACCAGGTACTCGTTGCACCCTTCCAGGGCCGCGCCGCCGAAATCGTCGGCGCTGAGATTCATCTGCTGCAGCGAGGTGCCGGTAGCGCCGTCAAACACCAGCACCGGACGCTCAGGGCTGTGCAGACGCTCGAGAAAGCCCATACGGGCCCGCTGCGCCGCAGGCGACTCAAGGGTGCTGCTGCTCATCAGCCGTCGAGACGAACCCGGGTGACCCAATGGTCATAGGCGGGATCGCGGCCTTCTGTGATCGCCGTCAGCCTCTCCCTGAGGCTGTCCATCACCGGACGGTGGGTGGGCAGGTCGGTGCTTTCAACACGGCGCACCGGTGTGACCTTGGCGGCGGTGCCACTGAGGAAGACCTCATCGGCCACGAACAGCTCGCTCTTGTCGACGGGGCGCTCCTGGGTGGGGATGCCCATGGCCTTGGCCAGCTCGAGCACGCTGGCGCGGGTGATGCCCTCGAGAATGTCCTGATCGACGCCGGGGGTGATCAACACCCCGTCGCGCACGATGAACAGGTTCATGCCGCTGGCCTCACTGACCTTGCCGCGGCTGTTGAGCAGCAGGGCCTC
>RGUW01000002.1 GCA_010027605.1 Synechococcaceae bacterium WB9_2_112
GCTGGGCCTGGACTCACCCCATCGAGCTCAAAATCAGGGGCTGGTTCTCCAAGCAACGGGAGCACTCCCCCCAGGGCAAGGGCCTGGCGTGAAGCCAACAACAGACCGAGGCCAAGGCTTGCAGCGGCCTGAGCGCCTCGTGTCAGCAGCTCGCGGCGATCCATGGAAAACTCAGGCTCCAGAGCTCCTAGCGCAGCAACGCTAGAAAGTGCTGATCTCGCTCGAGTCGCTCAGAGCAGACCCCAGCGGGGTCCGCTGATCAGAGGCGCGCGAGGTTGATGCCCAGCTCGCGGGCATAGGCGCCGAGACCTTTCTTCTGAATGGTCTTCAGGGCCCGGGTCGAGACGCGCAGTTTCACGAAACGGTTGCCCTCGGCCCACCAGAGCCGGCGTTCCTGCAGGTTGACCTGCTGCAGCTTCTTGGTGCGCACATGGGAGTGCGAGACGGCCATGCCGTTATTGGCGCGCTTGCCAGTGAGCTCACAGACGCGGGACATGACCAGACCTGACAGACGAAACGACAGAACCCATCGCTGGACGCTCCACCGGGAAATCCCTTGAGGAATGTGACCAGCCTGTTCATCGTATCAAGTGACTCCTTACCGTCCCGGGTGCCCGGTCTCTCGTGACGATGCTGCATGTGCTCAAGTTCAGTTCCGAAGACTGCGGCACCTGTCACCGCATGAGCCACTACGACGAAGTGGTCTGCACGGAACTGGGCTGCACTTTTGTCAGCGTCATGCTCCAGGACACCGAGACCTACCGCCGTTTCCGCAGGGTTCTGCTGGCCCAGTATCCCAACAAGCAGGGCATGGGATGGCCCACCTACCTGCTGGTGAGTGAGCCCGAGGGCGACTTCACCATCCACGGTGAGCTCAGGGGTGGCATGCCCAAGGGGGATTTCCGTGAGCGGTTGGCCGCACTGATTCCCGGTTGAGCCAATTCCTGGTTGAGCCAACGCGGTGGACCCGTAGCGGTGGACTCTCAACGGTCCATTCCGTAGCGATCGCGACCACAGCGCCAGGACCGCTCACCGACAGTTGCTGGGCGGAAAGGATGCCTAGGGTTCCGGCTCCACTGGAGCGACTGGTCCAAGAGGGTCCGGCCGGTCACACCGGCTGCACGGAGGGACAAAAGCCCGGGAGACCGCTGACTTCCCACCTCTGTCGAGCGGATCCTTGCGATGAACCCTGATTCAGGCGCGGCAGGCGCCTTCGAACGCGTGCACCCCGGTGAAGGCATGCGTGCTCTTGAAAAGGAACGCGCCCTCCCACTCACGGGCTGGCAGCAGGAGGTCGATCAGGCCCATCGCTGGGGTCTGGAAGCGGCCGAAAGCATTGTCGATCGGCGCATCTCCACCTTTTCCCGCGGAGAGCTTCCCCATTTCGCGGGCATCAACACCTTCATGAAGGCGCCCTACCTGGAGGATGTGAACCGGGTCGGTGAGTTTGACGTCGCGATTGTGGGTGTTCCCCATGACAGCGGCACCACCTACCGGCCCGGAACACGTTTCGGGCCCCAGGGCATCCGCCGCATTTCAGCCCTATACACCCCATACAACTACGAGATGGGCGTGGATCTGCGTGAGCAGATCACGTTGTGCGATGTCGGCGACATCTTCACAATCCCGGCCAACAACGAGAAGAGCTTCGACCAGATCTCGAAGGGCATCGCCCATGTGTTTGCCAGTGGGGCCTTCCCGATCATCCTGGGCGGCGACCACTCGATCGGTTTTCCCACGGTGCGCGGTGTCTGCCGTCATCTGGGTAACAAGAAGGTCGGAATCATCCATTTCGACCGTCACGTCGACACCCAGGAGATCGACCTCGACGAGCGCATGCACACCTGCCCGTGGTTTCACGCCACGAACATGGCCAATGCGCCCGCCACAAACCTCGTGCAGCTGGGTATCGGTGGCTGGCAGGTGCCGCGCGAAGGGGTCAAGGTCTGCCGCGAGCGAGGCACCAACGTGCTCACCGTCACCGACATCACCGAGATGGGCCTTGAGGCGGCGGCCCAGTTTGCGATCGAGCGGGCCACCGATGGAACCGATTGCGTCTACATCTCGTTTGACATTGATTGCATCGATGCCGGCTTCGTGCCCGGCACCGGCTGGCCCGAACCCGGCGGGCTGTTGCCCCGGGAAGCTCTGAAGCTGCTTGAGCTGATCGTGCGCAACGTGCCGGTCTGCGGTCTCGAAGTGGTCGAGGTGTCGCCCCCCTATGACATCAGCGACATGACCTCGTTGATGGCGACTCGCGTGATCTGCGACACCATGGCCCACCTTGTTGTGAGCGGCCAGTTGCCCCGCAAGGGCAAGCCGAGCTGGATCAGCGACGTCTGCAACATGAACGTCGATCAGAAGTGGAGATGAACGATGCATGAGGTCGACATGACCAAGTGCCTGGTGCTCTCCATGAATGAGTGGCGCCAGCAGCACAGCCCTGCCCTTCCTGTGGTCGAGCGGGTGCACCTGCAGGTGGGTGACTTCACCTGCGTGGAGCCCGATCAGTTGCTGTTCACCTGGCGGCTGGCCGTTCAAAACAGCTGGCTTGACGGCGCCGAGCTCGCCATCGAAGCCGTGCCCCTGGTGGGCCGTTGCGTGCGCTGCCAGCACACCTACAGCCCCAGTGCCGAGACCGCCTACCGCTCGCCCTGCTGCGATCACCCCATGGAGGAGATCGTCAGCGGCCGCGAACTGCGGATCCGTTCCGTCGATTACTCCCTGGAGTCCTGACCATGCACATGCCCCTTGAAGACACCCTGGGCCTGAACCTGTTGGCGGCCAACCAGCACCAGGCCGCGCACAACCGGGAGCATTTCGATGCCTGGCAGCTGCTCTGCCTGAACGTCATGAGCAGCCCCGGTGCCGGCAAGACCTCACTGCTCGAGCAGACCCTCACCGCCCTCTCGTCTGATCTGGCGATGGCGGTCCTTGAAGGCGACATGACCACCCAGCTCGATGCCGATCGCCTCGAAGCGGTGGGTGTGCCGGTGGTGCCGATCACCACAGGCCGTGCTTGCCATCTGGATGCCGCGATGGTCAGCGGGGGCCTCAGGCTGCTGGGCCAGCGACTCGATCCCGCCAGCCTCGATCTGCTCTGGGTCGAGAACGTCGGCAACCTGGTCTGCCCGGCCGAGTTCGAGGTGGGTGAGCACCGCAAGGTGGCCCTGCTGAGCGTCACCGAGGGCGACGACAAACCCCTCAAGTACCCGGTGATGTTCCGCGAAGCGGATTGTGTGCTGATCACCAAGACCGATCTGCTCCCCTACCTGCCTGTCGACATTGAGCGCATCGAGGCCCATATCCACCAGGTGAACCCCCACTGCACGGTGCTGCGGGTGTCGGCCAGCAGCGGCGAGGGCCTCGACGGGTGGCACAGCTGGATTCGTCGTGAGCTCAGTGCTCAACGCCACCAACAGCTCGCTGATCCGAGACGCCACGGTCGCCGTGTCAGCTCAGGGCCTGACCACGACGTTGTCCTTCACTTGGTGAACGCCTGATGGCACTCCACGAATCCGCGAGCGCCGCCGCGCTGCGCGCCGACCTTGCGTCGAAGGGCGTTCGCTACGCCCTGGCCAGTTTTGTTGATCTGCATGGGGTGAGCAAGGCCAAGGCCGTCCCCCTGGCGCACCTCGGCCAGATGCTGCAGGGTTCCGAGCTGTTCACCGGGGCGGCACTCGATGGCGTCCCCCAGGAGGTCAGCGACGACGAGGTGGCGGCGATACCCGATCCGGATTCGGCCACGGTGTTGCCCTGGCAACAGGATGTGGTCTGGATGGCCAGCGATCTTCACCTGCACGGCCAACCGTTTGAAGCCTGCAGCCGCAACATCCTGCAGCGGGTGCGGCACCAGGCGGCTTCCATGGGCTATCGCTTCAACCTTGGGATCGAAACTGAGTTTTTCGTGCTGCGCCGCGACGCGCTGGGCAAGCCGGTGCCCTACAGCGCCCGCGACACCCTCGACAAGCCCGCCTACGACGTGCGCGGTCTGCTCGACAACCTGCCCTGGCTCGACGAATTGGTCACGGCGATGAACCAACTCGGTTGGGGGGTGTACTCGTTTGACCATGAAGACGGTCCCGGCCAGTTCGAGACCGACTTCGACTACGCCGAGGTGCTGACCATGGCCGATCGACTCACGTTCTTCAAGTTGATGGCCAAGGAGATCGCCCATCGCCATGGGCTGATCGCCACCTTCATGCCCAAGCCCTTCGGTGATCGCACCGGCAGTGGGGCGCACTACAACATGTCACTGGCCGATCTTCAGAGCGGTACGAACCTGTTTCTCGGCCCAGATCGCGCGCCAGGCACGGTGAGCACCCTGGCCAGGCAGTTCATGGCCGGCGTGTTGCGTCACGCTCCCGCCATCTGTGCGGTCATCGCCCCCACGGTCAACAGTTACAAGCGCTTGGTGGCCCAGGGGAGCATGTCGGGCTTCACCTGGGCACCGGTCTTCATCTGCTACGGCAACAACAACCGCACCAACATGCTGCGCATCCCTTCGGCTGGAGGACGGGTTGAATGCCGCGCTGCTGATATCTCCTGCAATCCCTATCTGGGTGCTGCGATGATTCTGGCCGCAGGTCTTGAAGGGATCCGGGAACAGCTTGATCCGGGTGAACCCAACCTCGTCAATGCCTACACCCTGACGCCTGAGCAACGTGCTGAGCGTGGTTTGCGCCTGCTGCCTCGCACCCTGGGCGAGGCGGTCGATGCCTTTGCTGCGGATCCGCTTTCGAAAACCGTATTCGGTGATGCCATGTACGACTCCTTTGTGACCTACAAACGCAATGAGTGGGACTCCTACCACTGTGCTGTTTCAGATTGGGAGCAGGCTCGATATCTGGAATTCTTCTGATCATTCGGCGATCCCTGTTCGGGTCATCACCTGAGCGCTCGATTGCCTCTCATGGCATTCACTTCGCCATCAGTTCTCTCCAAATCACGCTCTCTCCAGAACCCCCCATGTCTTTCTCCGCTGGTTCATCCCGCCGCCGTCGCCGCGCTGCGGCGTTAGCGCTTGTGCTTGGACTGAGTGCCGGCTTGCTCAGTGCCTGTCAGAAAACCACGGCTGAAGGGCCTGTGGTTCGAATCGGTTACAGCGCCTGGCCGGGTTGGTTCCCTTGGGCCGTGACCGAAGCCAAGGGGCTTTTCGGCCAAGCGGGTGTGGCAGCCAAGATGCAATGGTTTGATGGCTACCTCGACAGCATCAATGCCCTGAACGCCGGCCAGCTCGACTGCAACAGTCAGACTCTCAATGACACCATCAGCTCGATCGCCGGTGGTGCTGATCTGCAGGTGGTTCTTCAGAACGACTACTCAACCGGCAATGATCAGATCATCGCCGCCGAAGGTATCAACAGCATTGCCGGGCTCAAGGGTAAGAAGGTCGCGGCCGAAGAAGGTACCGTCGATCATTACCTGCTGCTGAAGGTGCTCAAGGATGCAGGCCTGAAGGGCTCCGACATCACCTTTGTGCCACTGGAGACCGGAGCTGCTGCAGCCGCTTTTGCGGCTGGCAAGGTGGATGCTGCGGGTGTCTATGCCCCCTTCACAACTCAGGCCCTCAAACGCCCTGGCAGCAAGGCCCTGACCACGTCCAAAGATCATCCCGGTGCGATCAGCGATCTGTTGGTCTGCCGCACAGAGTTCGTCAAGAAGAACCCGGAGGCCATTCAGAAGGTGGTTGATGCCTGGTTTGCCACCCTCAGATTGATCAAGGAAGAACCGGCCGCAACCCTCCCAATCCTGGTGCAACGCTCGGGTGTGAGCGAGGCCGAATTCAAGGCCTATGACGCGGGTACCACCATCCAGACCCTGGCGGAGAACCGGCAGAACTTCAAGCCTGGGAGCACCATGACATCACTGCCCTATGCAGCTGAGCAGATCAGCGCCTTCTTGGTGGAGGTCGGTCTGGCAAAGACGAAGCCCAACATCAGCAATCTGCTGAATGCCAGCTTCGTCGACAATGTCAAGGAGTGATCCAGTGCCGTTGGCCACTGCCCGGCTTCGTCGTTCCCTGCGCCACCCCTGGACCCTTGGGGTCCTCGGGGTGGCAGTGGTGGTGCTGCTCTGGTTCCTGATCAGCAACAGCGGTGTTGTCGACAAACTCTTTTTACCCACTCCCCAGGCGGTCTGGGCAGCAGGTCAGACCCAGTGGGTCAGTGGCATCCTCGTTAAGGATGCGCTTGCCAGCATTCAGCGTGTGTTCATCGGCTTTGCGTTGTCGGCCGGTCTGGCCCTGCCGATCGGCATCGCCATGGGCACCAACGTGATCCTCTGCAGGCTGCTGGAGCCGTTGATGGCTCTGATTCGCTACATGCCAGCACCCGCATTTATCCCATTGTTGATCATCTACTTCGGCCTTGAAGAATTACCAAAAGTGTTGTTGATTTTTATTGGCACCTTCTTCTTCAATGCCTTGATGATCATGGATGCTGTCAAGTTTGTGCCCCGTGAACTGGTCGAAACGGCCCGCACCCTCGGCGGCCGTCGACTGCCGATCCTGACCAGGGTCGTGGCGCCCTACATCGCTCCCCAGGTTCTTGATACCTATCGCATCAACATGGCCTCGGCCTGGAACCTGGTCATCGTGGCCGAACTGGTCGCTGCCAGCGAGGGTCTGGGCAAGCGCATCAGCCTGGCTCAACGCTTTCTGCGCACCGATGAGATCTTTGTTGGCCTGATCGTCATCGGCCTGATCGGGCTGATGATCGATCTGGGTTTCCGTTTTTTGATGCGCCGGGCCTGTTCCTGGGCCAATTGAGAGCGAATTCATGCATCTCCAGGTTTCCAACGTCTGCAAGAGCTTTGGCCATGGCACCCAGGCCAAGCTGGTGCTCGATCAGGTCAGTTTTGATCTTCATGGCGGCGAGTTCCTCGCCCTTGTGGGGAGCTCCGGCTCCGGTAAGTCGACGGTGATGCGCCTGATCGCCGGACTGGACCGGCCCAGCAGCGGCAGCATCACTCTCGATGCCAGACCCGTGCGCAGTCCCGGATCCGACCGGGGCATGGTGTTCCAGAAGTACAGCCTCTATCCCTGGCTCACCGCGGCCCAGAACGTGGCCTTCGGCATGGAACTGCAGCAGCGCCCGCGCAACGAGATCCGTGAACGCACCGCCTATTTTCTTGAGGTGGTGGGTCTGGCCGATGCGGCCCGATCCCTGCCCCGAGAGCTCTCGGGCGGAATGCAGCAGCGTATCGCCATTGCGCGTGCCCTGGCCGCCGAACCCAAGGTGCTGTTGCTTGATGAACCCTTCGGTGCCCTCGACATCCAGATCCGTGAGTCGATGCAGGAGTTCCTGCACCAGTTGTGGCGCCAGACCGGGCTCACGGCTCTGCTGATCACCCACGATCTCGAAGAGGCGTTGCTGCTGGCTGGTCAGGTGCACATCATGGCGCCGTCGCCTGGGCGCATCGTGCGCAGCGTCACGGTGGATCTTGAGCGCAGTGACATGGCCCGGTTGCGGGTGTCGTCCGATTTTCTGCAGTTGCGTGAGGACCTGGCCCAATCACTGCGCAGCCTTGAGCCCGCCGGTCGGCGCTGAGTCAACGCATGAACACGACGTTTCTGCCGGCCTGGTTGTACACCGACCCCGTAATCGTCCAGCGCGAGCGCCAGCGTTACGCGCCACGGCTCTGGCATCCGCTCACAGCCAGCACCGCCCTGGCGGAGGGTCAGGTCCAGGCCTTTGAGCTGCTGGGCGTGCCGATCCTGTTGACCCGCTCCCAGGGGGCGCTGCGCTGCTTGATCAACCGTTGCCCCCACCGCGGAGTGGCGCTGCAGCAACCCTCTCAACAACCCCAGACGTGCCGCCGCCTGGTCTGTCCGTATCACGGTTGGACCTATGACCTGGCGGGTCAGCTGCTGGCTGCGGCGCGCGAGGGCGACTTTGTCGGATCCTTTGAGCGGAGCGACTGGCCTTTGATGCCCCTGCAGTGCCGGGAACTGGGCGGCCTGATCTGGGTTGCGATCGGGCCTGACCCATTGCCCCTGGAGCAGCAGCTTGATCTTGTATTGCAGGAGGCCGAGGCTCTGTTCGCCTGGCCCCGGGAGCTGTTGCTGCGTCAGAGCCACGTCCTCAACTGCAACTGGAAGATCGCTCATGACAACACCCTTGACGACTATCACGTCGCCATTGCCCATCCGACGACTCTGCACCGCGAGCAGGGCCCCGTGCGTCTCTATCGCCATGCCCTGAGCGATCACGCCAGCCTGCTGGCCACTCCCTATGGCGAGGTTGGTGAGTTTCTGACCTTTGGTCTGGCGCCCTGGACCCACCTGCTGCTGTGGCCCGATGGTCGACTGGCGCTCATCCAGTTTCCGCCGATCGACCCAGGTCACTGTTACATGGAGGTTTGCCTGTTGGGCGATGGGGCTCTCAAACCCCAGGCCCAGGTGTGGATGGAGGAGGTCCAGACCTTTCTGGCTGAAGATCGGCGCCTGGTTGAAGCGGCCCAAGTGGGCTATGCGAGTGGTCTGGTGCCCGGACCGCCCCATCGCCTCGAGCAACGCATCCTGCAACAGCAGAGCCTTTACTGCCGTCTGATGGACCTCGAGACCTTTGGTTCTGAACCGACCACTTCAGTGCTCATGACTGCAGAGCACCCTGGCGTAGCCACTGCGCCATCGCCGCATTGATCGACTCCAGATCGGCGACCGGCATGCCGGTGAACGGCAGGCGGGGCAGGTAGCCATCGGGGCCAAATTCGGGCGTGATCGTGATCACCCTCTGGCCCCGTGCTCGTTGTTGCTGCACAAATAACTGCCAGCAACGGCGATGGGCCTCCAGTTCGGGAGCCCATTCGGGTGCAAAAGGATGGCCCACCGACGGTCCCTGGGCATGGCCCACCCGGGCATGGATGTGATCGACCCGATCGGCGATCGCCTGGATCGGCTCCAGCTCTGGTGTCATCAGTCGTTCGCTGACGGCACACCAGTGGCTGATGTCGGCTGTGAGACGCAACCGCGGGTGCCTGCTCAGGCGCTCGGCGATTCGCCAGGGATTGAACAGGCTGCGGCTGCGATGGGTCTCAAGGCTGACCGGGCATCTGCAGCGCTCGATCCTCTCGAGCAGGGTCTCCAGAAAATGATCCTGCACCTCATCTGACCAGCTGTCGCTGCCGGCGATCACACTGATGCGGTGCGGCTTCAGGGCTTCGGCCCGGCTCAGTTGCCCGTCGAGTTCCTCGGCATGCTGTTGCCACGAGCGCGACAGATCAGGCACGTAATCACCGCCACTCACCAGCTCGACGATGAGCTGGAGGTTGGCTGTTTGCAGTTGCTCGACCACGGCAGAGGCTGTCGTCTGGACGATGGCAGGGTGCTCGAGATTGACTTCCAGGCCGTCGAATCCGAGCGACTGGGCCCGCAGGATCGCCTGGCTCAGATCGCCCCTGAACCCCCAGAGGCTCCACAACACCTTCACTGGAGCATCTGCTGCTGCAGCGGGAGCAGACCATCGTTTCACCGGTCAGCCCCTCAGATCAGCTCATGGCGGTGAACTCCTGGGGCTGAATGCCCAGGTAGACCGCCTCTTTGAACAGGGCCTGCTTGGTCTCGGCATCGTCATCCCGCACGGCCTGGGCGTAGCGCTGCCGCAAGGATGCGATCAGGGTTTCACGCTGCGGATCGTTGCTGCTCGCCATGGCCAGCCTGTTTCAGCGTCAACTTTAGGCAGCGCTGACGGTTGGACTCAGCGGGCCCGGCGGTTGTCGTCGCGACGAGGGGCCCCGTGCAAATGGTCACATTCCCTACCAACGCCCAGCACGTCTTCTGATGTGATTTGCCGATGACCAACGCTCCATCGGAACTGATTGCGCGTCAGCTACTGGCGCAGCTCAATGCCCTGCGCGATGGCCCGGGATGGCGGCGTCTCCTGTCGCACGTCGGCGCGATCGTGTTCGCTGGTTTGATCTGGCGTTTCGACAGCCTGCCGTTGCCGCTACGTCTGCTGGGCCTCTGGATCAGCGGCATCAGCCTGGCCACTTGTTTTGCCGGTCTTCACGAGTGCTGCCACCGCACTGCCTTTCGCAGCAGGCGCCTCAATGACGCCGTGGCCTGGTGGATGGGCCTGCTCAGTTTCTACAACTCCACCTTCTACCGCCGTTACCACCAGTGGCATCACCGCTATACCCATCAGCCCGGTCTTGATCCTGAGCTCGAGGATCCCGTGCCGACAACGCTGTCTGATTACGTGCTGGAGATCAGCGGCTGGAACTGGTGGATCGGCAAGTTGCGCGGTTACGCGCGGCTGCTCTGGGGCGATCTGAGTGCCGTTCCCTACCTGAGCCCAGAGGTCATCCCCCAGGTCCGCCGTTCCGTGCGACTGCAGTTCGTCGCCTATGCCGCGCTTCTTGCCGCATCGCTGGTCGCTGGCAATGGTTTTCTTCTGTGGAGCTGGCTGTTGCCCCTGGCGGTGGGGCAACCGTTTCTGCGGCTGCTGCTGTTGGCTGAGCACACCGGATGCGCTTACAGCACGGATGGTCTGGCCAACACCCGCACCACCTTGACCCTCGCACCTGTGCGTTGGTTGATGTGGAACATGCCGTTCCACGCTGAGCACCACCTCTATCCTTCGCTTCCTTTTCATGCGCTGCCCGCTGCCCATCGCTGGATCGGTCCGAGGTTGCAGCATCTCGATCGCGGTTACCTCGCTGTGCATGCCCGGTTGCTGCCGCGCCTCGCCGAGCTGGGTCAGCCGGCATGATCCTCAGCCAGCCAGATGGCTCCGCGGATCGCGTCTTTGAACTGGGAGATGTCCTCCTCGCCTGCGGCAAGACCATTTCCCAGGCCCGCCTGGTCTACCGACAGTTCGGTCAGCTCAACGCTGATCGCTCCAATCTCATCCTGATGCCGACCTCCTACGGCGCCAGGCCGGCCGATCTGGCCTGGACCGTTGGGCCGGTCCTCGATCCTGACCGCTGGTGCATCGTGATCGCCGGTCAGTTTGGCAACGGCCTCTCGAGCAGCCCCAGCCATGGCGGCATGGGCCTTGCCGAACAGGGATGGGTGGTGCGGCACAGCGACAATGTCGCGGCCCAGAAGCGTTTGCTTCAGGAGCAGTTCGGAGTCAGCCGGGTGCCGTTGATCTACGGCTGGTCGATGGGTGCTCAGCAGGCCTACCAGTGGGCGGTGAGCGATCCCAAGGCGGTGCAGCGCCTGTGCTGTGTCTGCGGAACAGCCCGAACCTCGGTGCACAACAAGCTGTTTTGCCTCAGCCTGCGCCAGGCCCTGACTGCAGATCCCCATTGGACTGGCGTCGGTTTTGATGGTGTGCCCGAACAGGGCCTGCGCACCTTTGCGTTGATCTATGCCAGCTGGGCGGCCAGCCAGCAGCACTACCGCGGTCTGAGCGAAAACCTTGAGCAGCACGTTGAGCACCAGTGGTTGCCCCACTACCGGCGCCACGATCCCAGAGACCTGATCGCCATGCTCGATACCTGGATGGCTCACGACGTGGCTGCAGGTGGCGATCTGCAGAGCAGCCTGGCCACCATCAGCGCTCGTACAGCCGTGGTGGCCGGCAGCCACGACCTCTATTTCCTGGTCGACGACATGGCGCTCGAGGCTGAAGCGATTCCCGGGGCCCGGTTCCACGTGCTGGAGTCATTGCTGGGTCACCGCGCCGGCAATCCCCACAGCAGCCGCCCTGAGCAGCAGCATCTCCGGCGCATCGTCGATCAGCTGTTGGACAGCTGAGCCTGAAGCGAACGCCACCGCGTTCCGCAGCCGCCCCACCCCAGTTTTTTGCGATTGGTCTCCATGACTGCTCTGGCCAGCTCTGCCCGTGATCTCGGTCTGCGGTTTCTGCTGTTGTCGTTCACCGATCTGTTCGGTGTGCAGCGCGCCAAGCTCGTGCCGCTCTCAGCTGTGGAGGCGATGGCGCGCGATGGCGCGGGCTTTGCGGGGTTTGCCGCCTGGCTGGATCTGAGCCCGGCCGATGGTGATGTGATGGCCATCCCGGATGGGGCCAGCCTGATGCCGCTGCCCTGGCAACCCGAGGTCGGTTGGGTCGCCACCGAGCTCACCCTCGCAGGTGAGCCCATGGCGCAATGCCCGCGTCGTCTGCTGCGCCAGCAACAGCAGCGTGCTGCAGCGCTTGGCTTGGAGCTGCGCAGTGGTGTCGAGGCCGAATTCTTCTTGCTGCAGCCCTGCGGTGAGCTGATCGCCGATCCGGCTGATACCCAGGAGAAACCCTGTTACGACCAGTTGGCCCTGATGCGTCGTTACGGACTGATCGGTCCCGTGCTCGAGGCGATGGAGTCGCTGGGCTGGGGGCCCTATCAGGCTGACCACGAAGACGCCAACGGTCAGTTCGAGATCAACTGGACCTTCAGTGATGCCGTGACCACGGCCGATCGCCATGCCTTCTTCAAAGTCATGGTCAGATCCATGGCCGAGGCCCAGGGCCTGCGCGCCAGCTTCATGCCCAAGCCCTTTGCTGACCTCACCGGCAACGGTTGTCACACCCACCTGTCGTTGTGGGGGGCGCCGGGCACCCCGCGGTCTGGCGAGAACCTCTTTCACGACCCCGCCGGAGAGCTGGGTCTGTCGCGCCTGGCCTATCACTTTCTGGGTGGTCTGATCGCCCATGCACCGGCGCTGTGTGCCATCACCAATCCGACTCCGAACAGCTATCGACGTCTGGCGGCGCCGCCCACCACCTCGGGTGCCACCTGGAGCCCGGCAGGCATCAGTTACAGCGCCAACAACCGTACCCACATGCTGCGTCTGCCGGATGACCAGCGCATTGAGCTGCGTCTGCCTGACGGTGCAGCCCATCCGTATCTGCTGCAGGCAGCGTTGCTGGCGGCAGGCCTGGATGGCATCGAGCGCCAGCTCGACCCCGGACCACGCCACGACAATGACAATTACGCGGCCCCGTTGGCGGCCGATCAATGCCCGCGTCTGCCCGCTGATCTGGGTGAGGCCCTGGCGGCCTTTGCCGCCGATGACCAGCTGCGCCGGGGACTCGGCGAGGCGTTCTGCACCGCCTATGAGCGCCTGCGTGCTCGTCAATGGCGAGGGGTTGCCAACAGTCAGGTCGGCGTTGAACAGCGGCGCGCGGGGCTTGATGCCTAGGTGGGTACCTCAGGACCGAGGCACTCAGTTGCAGAGGATCGACTACAGCCCCCGCTCCATCAGGCGTCCCATGAGGTCGGCGCTGCGCTGCTGGAAGCCGGCCAGCTGGTTGGGCTCCAGCCCTCCCACCGCCAGGCGGGCCATCTCGTAAAGATGTCGACTCAGGTCGTTGGCCAGTTGTTGGCTTGGTGATGTGGCAGCACCTGCGCCCGGGGTGGTGATGACCGAGCCTGCCGCGAGCTTGAGCAGGCCTTCGACCAGGGGATGCCTGCGGTTGATCAGCAGCACGTGGTGCTCGGGCAGGCCCGGCAGGCGCTGTTCCATCAAGGCGCCCATGTCGTTGATGCGGCGCATCTGCTCGGGCAGCAGGATCAGGGCCGCCGGGGCGTTGTCGCCTTTGAGGGCCTGCACCTGGATCGTGACCTTGTCGTTGCCGAGGGAGCTCTTGAACAGCTCCCGCAGTTTTTCGGAGTTGTCTTTGCCATCGGCATCGCTGATCTCGCTCTCCTTCTCCTGCAGGGACTCGTCGAGCTCGGCATCGACCCGTTGAAACTTGAGCTCCTCGTGGCGGTATTCGAGCCAGGGAATGAACTGGCTGTCAATGAAGGTGTCAGCCAGGAGCACCTCGGCTCCTTGGCTCTTCCACAGGGCCAGCGCCCCGGCCTGGCCGGCCTCGTCGGTGCAGTACAGGATGCGCTTGTCGTTGGTGGCGTCGAGCCGGCTGCGGTAGCCCGAGAGGGTGGTGTAGGCCTTGCCGTTGTCAGCAGGGATCGGATCAAGCCTGCTGCTGGTGTCGGCCCAGGCATCACCACTCTGATCAGCGGAGGCACCGTCAGGGATGTCTGGTTGAGGTGTGGCCGTTGTGCCGAACAGGACAAGCTCCGACACCTGGTCGGCAAACTTGTCGTCCTCCATGGCACCGATCTTGATGAACGGAGCCAGCGACTCCCAGATTTCGGCGTAACGCTTGGGGTCATCACGGTGCAGTTCCTTGAGCCGATCGCCCACCTTCTTGGCGACGAAACCACCGATGGACCGCACACGTCGGTCGGTCTGCAGAGCCGAACGGCTCACGTTGAGCGGAATGTCGGGCGAATCGATCACACCGCGCAGCGGCAGCAGATAGCGGGGCACCACTTCCTTGATCGAATCGCTCACGAACACCTGATTGCAGTACAGGCGGATCTCACCTTTTTCCCAGTCGGCCCGGCCAGTGAACTTGGGGAAGTAGAGAATGCCCTGCAGGTTGTAGGGATAGTCGGTGTTGAGGTGCACCCATAACAGTGGGTCTCCCTGAAAGGGATACAGGTAGCGATAGAGCTCGATGTAGTCGTTGTCGCTCAGATCCCGCGGGCTCTTGCGCCAGGGTGCTTCGCGCTTGTTGATGGTCTCGCCCTCAAGTTGCACCGCCACCGGCATGAAGTCGCAGTAGGTGGTGACCAGTGTCTTGATGCGGGCGGGCTCGATGTACTCGAGCTCCTCGTCCATCAGATGCAGGATCACATCGGTGCCGGGTTCGCTTCGCTCGGCACCTTCGAGGTTGAAACTCGGGGACCCGTCGCAGCTCCAGCGAACCGCCTCACTGCCGTCGCGGGCGCTGAGGGTCACCAGCTCCACCTGTTTGGCCACCATGAAGCTGGAATAGAAACCCAGACCAAAGTGGCCGATGATGGCATCACTTTCGCTCTTGTACTTCTCGAGAAAGTCTTCGGCACTCGAAAAGGCCACCTGGTTGATGTAACGCTTGACCTCATCGGCGCTCATGCCGATGCCGTTGTCGCTGATCGTGAGGGTCTTGGCTTCGCGGTCGATGCGAATCTCGATCTTGCCTTCTGGGCCTTCGCTGCAGTCGCCCGCCATGGCCGCCATGCGGCGTTTGCTGATCGCGTCAACACCGTTGCTGACCAGCTCACGCAGAAACACTTCGTGCCCGCTGTAGACGGCCTTTTTGATGATCGGGAAGATGTTTTCGGTATGGATCTGAATCTGACCCTGTTCGGCTTGCAGCACCACTGATCGGCGGGCGAAGTGATGACCAGCGTCACCCGACCCGGGGCCCGGCGCCAAGGGGCCTCGATGGGCGTAAAACCGACCCCTGCCGCTCGGCGACCCTCATGCGCAGGGTTGCTGAAACAGCTCCCCCTGGATCACCGTGCACCAGCCAGTCTGGCTGGGCCGCCTCTGCTTCGCTGCAGCAGCCGGTGGGGCTGCAGCCAAGCTCGACCGGACGCCGTGCCCGGAGGTCGATGGCACGCTCCGTGGCCAGCCGGCATCAGCGGCCCTGAACAGCGCATAGGGGGAAGAGACCGACATCGTATTGGTTCAGTACACCTGTACTAGTTCTGGTCGTGTCTGTTGTCAAGGGCCGGCGTCGTGATCTCATCGTGATCACAGTCGACCTGTCTGTTGGATGCGCGCTGTTTCCTCCTGGTGCGGGTGGCTGTTTCCAGCAGATGGGCCAACCCTTCTTCAGCAGCACCTGACGCCAGCTACACCCCTTCCAGCACTATCCGCATTCAGCGGGGCTCGGCTTGCCCAAGATCCGGTTTCAGCACTACACCGGTTTGGGCAATACGCTGCAACGCGAATCCTGTGATCTGTTCCCAGATCTGTGCCTGGAGCCAAGCCCCCGATCGATCCTGATGATCAGGATGAGCCCATGGTTGACCCTGGACGCAGTCTCGGCCTGCGTCTGCTGGCGGTTCTGGGGGCGTTGTCGTTTCTGATGCTGGGTGTGAGCAGCATCGTGATGCCATTGCTGCAGCCCGCAGAACCGCCGCCAAGGCCCGATCAGCCGAGTCAGGCGGTCGGTTGAGCTCTGCGGTGATGGCTCAGCGTTCAGGTTCCAGATAGGGATCCAGGAAGCGAAGGGGGCGCTCCATGGTCGCTGAGAAGCCCAGAATGCCGCGGTCGCGGTAGCTGTAAAGCACGGAGTCGTCGACCTCGAGCAGGTAGGTGCCACCGCGTTGTGTGATGAAGTCATCGCGGGGTACGTAGGTGCGCCAGTGGCCGAGCACTTCCACCATGTTCTGCAGTCGCACCGTGGCCAGTTCAAAAGGGCGCAGGTAACCACGCCCGAGCCGGCCAAACAGCGATCCACGGATCGTGAGCAACCGGCCCAGCGGCACGACCTGATCAGCGCTGATGCGCTCGGCTGCCTTGCGATCGCCGCTGTACCCCCGCAGCACTTCTGCCAGGGTTCCTGGTGAGCCGATGCCGGCACACATGAGCATCAGCCCTGGCCAGGGGCCGCCCGGTGGTTGCAGCCCGGCGTAGAGGCCCAGGGCGCGATGCAGGGTCGGTTCGGCCTCCACGACCAGGCGGTTCCTCGGCAGACCGGTGTAGTTGCAGAACCGTGCTGCCCCACTGCTGTTGCCGATGCCAATGGCCTGCAGCGCGATGCCAGCCGCGTCAAGCCTCGGCAATGCGCCGACCAGAGCCTGGGCATATTCGAGGCTGTCGAAATCACCGAGCTGGCTCAGCACCACCACCAGGCGGCGCTGCCCCCGTGCCATGCCGGGGATCTCGGCCAGACGGCTGAGCAGTGCTGCAGGAGCGGTCATGGGCTGAACCTACCGAGTGCCGCGCTGCGTTCGCGCGACTCTGTTCGGTTGGCCACAATGACGATCCCCAATGGTGCGGTGCTCGGTCGTGGGCTCTGTGCAGGTCGTCTGGTTCAAGCGGGATCTGCGGATCGTCGACCACGCACCCCTGTTGGAAGCATCTCGCCGTGGCCCGGTCTTGCCTCTCTATGTGGTGGAGCCCGAGTTGTGGCAGCAACAGGATGCATCGGCCCGGCAGTGGGCGTTCTGCCGCGAAGCCCTGGCTGAACTGCGCCAGGACCTTGCCGCACTGGGGATGCCGCTGGTCGTGCGTCGTGGTGAGGTGGTCACCCTGCTGGCTCGAGCCCATCGCCAGTTCGGGATCGCGCACCTCTGGAGTCACGAAGAAACCGGAAACGGCTGGACCTATGCCCGTGACCGCAGGGTCGCAGCCTGGGCCCGCAGCCAGGGAATTCCCTGGAGCGAACGTCCCCAGTTCGGTGTGGTCAGGCCCCTGCCCAACCGTGAGGGCTGGGCCCGCCGCTGGGAGGCGCGCATGGCCAATCCGGTGCTGGCTCCTCCAATGGCTCTTGAACCCCTGCAGGGGATTGAATCCGGTCGAATCCCCACCGGCGCCGAGCTCGGACTTGGCGACGATGGCTGTGGCCATCGGCAAACGGGAGGCCGCAGCAATGGGCTCGAGCATCTGCAGGGCTTCCTGAGGCAGCGCAGCCTGCGCTACCAGCGCGATCTCTCCAATCCAACGCGGGCCGTGACCAGCTGTTCCCGGCTGTCCGCCCACCTCAGTTGGGGCACTCTCTCCCTGAAGGAGGTGATCCAGGCTTCCCGTCTCCGGCGTGATCAGCTGCTGGCCAGTGGGGACGCAGGGTGGGCACGGGCGTTGTATCGCTTTGAAGAACGACTCCACTGGCATTGCCACTTCATGCAGAAGCTCGAGGATCAGCCGTCGCTGGAGTTCAGCGAGTTGCATCCGCACACGGCCGGACTGCGGGAACCCTCGGCCGAGAGGTTGGCGGCCTGGAGCCAGGGACGCACCGGCCTGCCCTTGGTTGATGCCTGCATGCGCTCACTGATCGCAACGGGATGGCTCAACTTCCGGATGCGGGCCATGCTGCTGTCGGTCGCCAGTTATCAGCTCTGGCTGCCCTGGCGCGACACCGGCCTGCACCTGGCTCGTCTGTTCATCGATTACGAGCCAGGCATCCACTGGAGTCAGTGTCAGATGCAGTCGGGAACGACCGGGATCAACACCATTCGTATCTACAACCCGCTCAAGCAGGCTCTGGATCACGACCCCCGGGGGGTGTTCGTGCGTCGCTGGTTACCCGAACTGGCTCAGGTTCCTGCCGTGCACCTGCATCAGCCCTGGACCATGGACGGGGAGACCCAGCGGCGCAGTGGCTGTGTGCTGGGTCGCGACTATCCCAGCCCCATCGTCGATTGGCTGGAGGCTGCGGCCCAGGCCCGTGATCGCCTCTGGGCGTTGCGTCGACAGGCCGGTTTTGGCACGGTCGCCGACGCCATTCAGCGCCGCCATGGCTCCCGGCGGGCGGGTCTGCCCCAAACGGCGTCGACGGGTCGACGCAGAGGCGGCGTGGCTGCTGTCGGGACCGGCGCCCAACAGCTCTGCTTCGATCTCAATCAGCTGATCTGACTGAGGAACTGTCGGCTGCGCGGATGCTGCGGGGCCGAGAAGAACTGCTCCGGCGGGGCGATTTCGACCACGTCGCCATCGGCCATCAGCACCACCCGGTCGGCGACCTGACGGGCAAAGCGCACTTCATGGGTCACAACGACCATGGTCATGCCCTCCTTGGCCAGCTCCTGCATGACCATCAGCACCTCCTGCACCATCTCGGGATCCAGGGCGCTGGTCGGTTCATCAAACAGCAGGATGCGGGGTTCCATGCACAGCGAGCGGGCGATCGCCACCCGTTGCTGCTGCCCACCGGAGAGCTGACCAGGAAACTTGTGCGCCTGTTCGTGGATGCCGACACGCCCGAGCAGCTCCAGGGCCTGCTTCTGGACCTCGGCCTTGTTGCGATGGCGCACCAGGGTGGGTGCCAGGGTCAGGTTGTCGAGCACGCTCAGGTGCGGAAACAGGTTGAACTGCTGGAAGACCATCCCCACTTCGCGGCGGATGGCGTCGATGCGGCGCACGTCATCGGAAAGTTCGATGCCATCGACGACGATGGAGCCCTTCTGAAAGTCTTCAAGGGCGTTGAAGGTTCGCAGGAAGGTGCTCTTGCCGGAACCCGACGGCCCCATGATCACCACGACCTCGCCCTGATGCACGGTCAGGTTGACCCCACGCAGGGCATGGAACCCGTTGGGGTACCACTTCTCGACCCCGCGGGCCTCGATCATGACGGCGCGCGGGTCGGCTGCGGTGTCAAGGCTGGGCATGGCTTCGGTCATGGTTCAGAACGCAGGCTGTGGCGGTTGAGGCGATGTTCCAGGGCCCGGCTGCCCAGCCCCAGGGCTGCGCAGCAGCACCAGAAGAGAACGGCCAGCACCAGATACACCTCGGCATTGCGACCCAGAAATTCAGGGTTGGCCATCACGGCGCGGGCGACGCCGAGCAGATCGAGCAGACCGATCAGCGACAGCAACGTGGTGTCCTGCAGCAGGGTGATGAACTGCCCCACCGTGGCGGGCAAGGCCACACGCAGGGCCTGGGGCAACACCACATGCAGCAGGGTCTGGGCCATGTTCAGTCCCAGTGAGCGGGCGGCTTCCCATTGGCCCCGGGGCAGGGCGGCCAGGCCGGCCCGCACGGCCTCGGCCACATAGGCGGCGGCAAAGCAGGTGAGGATCCAGGCGGCCCGCCAGACGCGATCGGGAGCCAGACCCCCGGGCAGCAGGAACCCGAGGATGTTCTGCCCCAGAAACAGCAGGGTGATCAGCGGCGCCCCGCGGATGAACTCGATGTAGAGCGTTGAACACCAGCGCAGCAGGGGCAGGGCACTGCGCCGTCCCAGGGCCAGGGCGATCCCAAGTGGAAAGCACACCAGGATCGCGAAACTGGCTTCGATCAGGGTGAGCAGCAGACCGCCCCACTGGGACGGTCTGACCGTCATCAGCCCCAGGCCACCGCCGATCAGCCCCAGGCCCAGCAGGTAAAGCACCGGCCAGGCGAGCGGCAGCAGACGACGCCAGCGCAGCGGCAGTGCCGCTCCCCAGCAACCGGCAGCCCAGCGACCCAGAAGCAGCAATCCGGTGATCCACCACCAGCGTTGCTGGATGGGTGCCGTGAGCCCCAGGCTCGCTGGCAACACCACACCGAGCACAAGCAGCACGGCTGCGGCGAGGCGATCGCTGCGCGGCCAGCCCCGCCCGCGCAGCAGCCCCCACGTGATCCCTGCTGCACCGCACAGCAGTGCGGTCAACAGCCATAGGCGCCACTGCTGCTCCAACGGGTAGCGACCGACCACCAGCAGGGTGCTGTTGGCCTGGACAACGGCCCAGTCGGCCTGGGTCAGGGCCCAGTGCAGCAGCGCCTGCAGCCCGGCGCCGAGGCCGACGACCAGGCCCACGCTGATCAGGCCGTCGAGCGGGGTGGCAAACAGTTCGCGGCGCAGTCGGCTCGCCAGTGGCAACAGACGGTGGTTCATCAGCGCTCCTGGATCTGCACCAGCTGATTGAGACGGTTCATCAGCAGGGAAATGATCAGATCGATCGCCAGATAGGTGCCCAGCAGGATCAGCACCACCTCCACGGCGCGGCCCGTCTGGTTGAGGGTGGTCTCGGCCACTGAATAGAGATCGCTGTAGCCGCAGGCCACCGCCAGCGACGAGTTCTTGGCCAGGGAGATGTACTGGCTGTTGAGGCCGGGCACGATCACGCGCAGGGCCTGGGGCAGCACGATGCGCGAGAGGGTCTGACCAGGGGTGAACCCCAGCGAACGGGCAGCCTCCCATTGGCCCCGGGGCACCGCGGCCACTCCACCGCGCACCACCTCGGCGATGAAGGCGCCGCTGTGGATGATCAAACCGGTCAGCAGGGCAGCAAATTCGAGGGTGATGCGCAAACTGCCATGCCACACCCCGTCAATCAGCTGGGTCGAGCCCAGGTAGAGCCCCGATTTGGCCAGCACCGCCCAGGGGAGCTGAATGGCGGCAGTGCCATTGGGCAGGCTCAGGAACACCACGAAATACCAGAACAGCAGCTGCAGCAACAACGGCACATTGCGGATCAACTCCACATAGGTGCGCGACAGGCGTCGCAGCAGACCGTTGCTGCTGAACGCGGCCGAGCCGACCAGCGTTCCGAGCGCGGTGGCCCCAATCAGTCCGATCAGCACCACGCGCACGGTGTTGACCAGGCCGGCCAACAGGGCACGCCAGTAGGGCAATTCGGCATTGAACGGCAGCAGCGTCTCAGAGATGTCGAAGCCCGCCGGCAGGTTGAGCCAGCGCCAGCTGAGCAGCAGACCTGCGGCGCTCAGGTTGCGCACCAGGTTGCCCAGCAACAAGGCGATCGTCACCAGCACAAGCAGGCCGACAACGGCCTGAACAAGCAGGGGCAGAAGCCGCCGGTTGCGCCACCAGGGAGTGTTCATCAGCGAAATGGTGGCGCGTAGATCAGACCGCCTGACTTCCAGGAGCGGTTCAGACCCCGTTCGAGTCTGAGCACCGAACCCGAGCCCACGTTGCGCTCGAAGACTTCGCCGTAGTTGCCCACGGCCCTGATCGCTTGAACCACAAAATCGGGGCTGAGGCCCAGCTGTTGACCGAAATCGCCCTCGATGCCCAGGAACCGCCGCAGATCGGCCAGGTTGGGATTGGCCCTCGCTTCGCTGACCTTGGCCTCGACGTTGGCCTGGGTGATGCCGAGTTCCTCGGCCTGCATCAGCGCATAGATCGTCCAGCGCACCGCATCACTCCACAGGGGATCGCCGTTGACGGTGGCGGGGGCCAACGGTTCTTTGCTGATCACATCTGGCAGCAGCACATGGTCACCGGGATTGGGGAAGCCGGTGCGCTTGGCCGCCAGCTGGGAGCGATCCGTCGTCACCGCAGCGCAGCGTCCCTGCAGGTAGGCGGCATAGGTCTGATCCGAGGTCTGGAACTTGAGCGGTGTGTAGGGCTGCTTCAACTCACGCATGCGGTCGGCCAGGTTGAGCTCGCTCGTCGTGCCGGTCTCGACACAGATCGGTTTGCCGCTCAATCCCTTGATGTCGGTGATGCCGCTGGCCTTGGGCACCATCAATCCCTGGCCGTCGTAAAAGACGACGGGAGCAAAGCTGAGTCCGTTGCCGCCGGCGGCGTCGCGACTCAGGGTGTAGGTGGTGTTGCGCGACAGCAGATCGACTTCTCCGCTGGCCAGCGCTGCGAAGCGCTCGCTGGGGTTCAGGTCGCGATACTGGACTTTGCCGGGGTCTCCCAGCACCGCAGCGGCCGTGGCACGGCAGATGTCCACATCGAGGCCCACATAGGATCCGTCGCCTTCAACGCTGCTGAACCCCGGCAATGTGCCCTGCACACCACAGATGAGCTCGCCGCGGCCTTTGATCAGGGCCATCTTCTGACTCTGAAGGCTGCCCTCGTCACTGGCACAGCCCGCCAGGGCGAGACCGAACAGACCCGCCAGAGAGATCAGCAGCCGTTGTCGCAGGGCCATCAGGGGTGGATCGATCGCCGCAGTTTGTCAGCAGATCACCCGGGGCCGCCGTTCATTCGGCAACCAGCCTCGTCAGCGCGGCAACCGCAGGCCACCCCAATTCCGAACTTACCCACCTCATTGCACGGGCTCTTGACCACAGTCAAGTGTTGGGCCCGAGGCCCAGGCTTGCGGGCGTCATGGCCGCCTGTTGCTGTCTGATCGGAATCCCATGGCTACCATCGAACGGGTTCGCCAGGTTGTTTGCTGAACCCGGGTGCGGGAGGACTGGGTTCCCGGCCCGAACCTTGAGCGCAGGCAGGATCTGAGCAGCGATGAACGCTTCGCCGGTCAGTCAGCCGTTTTCTGGCCCGACGCCAATGGGGAGTTCAAAGTCACACTGGGACAGTTGGCCAATCTCAAGGGGCTGCAACCTTCGGGTTGGAGTGCACCCCGCATGGCCTTTGCAAGCTGACGCTGCATTGCAGATCGGTTCCTGACTGGGCACCGTTGACGCGTGATCTCAGGTCTTGAGCAGAGCATCTGCAGCATGGCCCAGCGCTGCATTGTTTGTTGCCCTGATCAGACTGATCAGGCCTTTCAGCGGAGCAGTTGGCTGGTCGAATGATGGTTGACCATGGCCTGCGTCTGGCAGGTCTTTGGATGGCCTGGCTCCTGGTGATGCTTTATCACGTGGAGTTGGGTTTGATGCCTCTGTTCCATGGATTGCCAGTGGAGATCAAATCCCATGTGCCTCCGGCAAGGCTTCCGGCGGTGTTCATGGCAATGCTGATCTATTTCCTGCTGCCGTTGTTGGCGCTGCTGCTGACGATTCACGCCCTTTCAGCACCGCAAAGTTGGAGCAACAGCGCTGGTTGGCGCAGTGCACAGTTCTGGTTCAGCGTGGTTTACACGATCAGCAATGCCATGCATTTGATTGCCGACATCCGCATTCCTGATTCCAGAAGTGACCAGGTTCTGTTGATGGTCGTTCTGACCGCGCTCGGCCTGTTGATCAACCGGGAGGCCTGGTTGTGGTCGCGGGGCTGAATGCCCTGTTGATCATTGCGGCCGGTGGGCTGCTGATGAACCTGATCACCCTGGTTGGCGGGCTGACGGTGTTCCTGTCACCGCGGCGTCAGGAACGGTTGCTGCTGCCTCTGATCGCGCTGGCGGCGGGCTCCCTGTTAGGCGGCGCCCTGTTTCACATGCTTCCTCAGGGTTTGGTGGCCCTGACACCGTTGGCGGCCGGCAGCTGTCTGGCGGCTGGCTTCAGCCTGTTTCTGGGGCTCGAGCAATGGCTTCGCTGGCACCACTCCCATCACCCCAGGGTCAACACGGTCCAACCTGTGGCCCTGTTGGTGCTGCTGGGCGATGCGCTGCACAATTTCGTGGGTGGACTGGGCATCGCCAGCACCTTTCTGATCAATCCGGCTGCGGGTGCGGCTGCCTGGTTGGCTGCTGCTGCCCATGAGCTGCCGCAGGAGCTGGGTGACTACGGCGTGCTGGTGCACAGCGGTTGGCGCCCCGCCGATGCCCTGCGCTGGAATTTCATCTCAGGACTCACCTTCCCGTTGGGTGGGCTGCTGGCCTGGTTGTTGGCTGGTTCCCTGCCGTTGCCGGCTCTGGTGGCGTTTGCCGCGGGCAACTTTCTCTACATCGCCGCTTCGGATCTGGTGCCCGAAATCAAGGCCCAGACGACGGCCAGGGAGGCCGCGCAGAGTGTTGGTTGGTTTGCCGCTGGTTTGCTGCTGCTGTGGCTGCTGGCGATGGCCGAACACTGATCAATCGCCGACTCGGTAGCGGTTGGTGCTTCAGCTGCCGCGCCGGTACGCGATGAAGAGACAACCGGATGTTGTGCAGGTGACTGTCTCGAACGAGACCACGGCCGCTGCCCTCGAGGCGCGTTTGCAGCGCGCAGGCATCACGCTGACCATGGGCGGTGAGCCCACCTATGTGCCACTGGATCCGCAGGGGTCCGAGTGGAGTGTGGCCGCCGATGGGCCCACCAAGCTTGGATATGCCAGAGCGCTGGCCGCCCAGCTGCAACAGCGGGCCTGGCCGGGCAGCACCCTCATGTACTGCCCAGGCAAGCGCTACGCCGGCGAGGTCAACCCCCGTTGGGCCCTGCGTTTGATCACCGGTGCCGATGGCACCCCCCTGGTCACCTGGCCAACCCCTGTGCTGTCGGCGACTGCATGCGCGGCGTTGCCCAACGCCGCTCGCCTCGCCGGTTTGCTGGCTGAGCTGGAAGCGGCCCTCGGGCTTGCGCTGCAGGCCGTGGAGCTCAGCGATCCACAGGATCCAAACCGTCAGACCTGGGCGGTACCCCTGAGCTGGGATCAGCAGGGGTGGCACAGTTTTGCCTGGGAGTTGGCCCCAGAGCAGCGCTGTCTCAGCAGCGCCAGTGGACCGGCGGGTCTGCGGCTCCCGTTGGAGCACTTTCCGCCCGAGGAGCTGCGGCAGGTGCTCACCATCGAGCGATGGTCAGGTGGCTGGGGGCTGTTTCTGCCTCCCGTGGAGCGTGCCCCCTTCGAGCAGTTGCTGGCGGCCTTGGCCAGCGGATCCCAGGGCCTGCGCCTGCCCGAGCTGAGTGGTGTGCTGCCGCTCGACATCGATGGCCACTGGCAGGTTCTCGGACTGGCCTCAGACCCTGGAGTGCTGGAGATCAATCTGCCGGTCTGCCGCACCTGGGCCGACTATGCCCGCTGGCTTGAGGTGCTCGAACAGGGCGGCACCGCCGTGGGTCTGCGCGCCTTCAAGCAGCAGGGAAACCGCACGCTGGGAACCGGCGGCGGCAACCACCTGCTGCTGGGTGGCCCCAGCCTCGAGCAGCATCCGTTCTTCAGTCGGCCCGGCTGGCTGGTGGCGATCCTGCGTTACTGGCACTGGCATCCCTCGCTGGCCTATCTGTTCAGCGGTGCCAGTGTGGGGCCGGCGTCCCAGGCGCCCCGGGCCGATGAAGGCAGCGCCAGCCTGCTCGATCTGGAGCTGGCCCACCGCCTGCTTGAGCAGCTTCCGCCGGGAGACCATCGCGTCGCCATTGGCGAAACCCTGCGCCACCTGCATGCCGATCGCAGTGGCAACACCCATCGCAGCGAGATCAGTCTCGACAAGTTCTGGAATCCTGCCTGGACCGCCGGTTGCCAGGGATTGCTCGAGTTCAGGGCGCTGGAGACCATGCCACACCACCATTGGGCCGCTGCAGTGGCACTGCTCTGGCGTGCGCTGGTGGTAATGCTGCTCGAGCCGGAGCGCCGTCCCGAAGGCCTGTGCGACTGGGGCCCAACGCTCCACGATCGCGCCCTGCTGCCCAGTGCCCTCTGGGCTGATCTTGAGCAGGTCCTGGCCGATCTTGCTGCCGCAGGTCTGGCGCTCGACCCGCAACCGTTCCATGCCATCTGGCAATGGCGCTTTCCGCAGCTGCTGCACTGGCAGGCCGGTGAGGCTGCGTTCACGATCCGCCAGGCGCTTGAACCCTGGCCCCTGCTGTGCGATGTGCCGGTTGAAGGCGGCAGCACCAGCCGTTTCGTTGACAGCTCGTTGCGCCGTTTTGAGCTGATCGCCAATCCGGTTTTTCAGCGTGACTACCGGCTGCTTCTGCAGGGACGCGAACTGCCCCTGGTTGGCGAACGTCCCCAACCGCTGGCGGTCCGCTACCGCCAGGAGGCGTTGTACCCCTGTCTCCATCCGTTCGTGCCGGTGCACGTGCCCCTGCGGCTGACCTTGATCGGACCCGGCTCGCAGCAGCCCATTGCGGTCTGGAGCCTCCACGGCGAGAGCAGTGGTTTCGCGCCCCTCGATCCGCTCGATCCGGCTGTTGCTGAGCCAGTGGGACCTTCAGGGCCGCCCTGGCGGCCGTTGACACCGGACCTTTGCACCCTTGATCTGCGCCTGGATGGCGACGCCCCCATGCACGGATGACGATGGGATTCGATGGCCATGTTGGGGGTCATGGCGCGCCGTTGCTAAGCCGTGGGTTCGTGCACCGATCGGGGTCCATGTCGCTCACCGCCATCGAATGTCCAGACGGCGTCTGCCATAGCCACCACGGCGGCCATGCCGTCAGCCGCGACGTTCTGCAAAGCAGCCTCAAACGTCATGGCATCAGTTGGTGCGAGCGGCTTGCCGAGCGGGTCTATGAGATCTCTCTCGACAGCTTCAGCCAGAGCGTCACACCCCATCTCCAGGGACAGGGGTGGCAGCGGCGCCATCTCGACTGGGAATTCAGGCTCGGCGATGACGCGGCCGAACCCGAACGCGCACTGGTCGATGGGGCGCTCAATGCCGTCGAAAGCTTTCTGCGCAGTCACGAGGTGCAACGCCTGTTCGTCGACGAGCTGGTGCACGGCACCCTCGCTGAGGCCGGCATGCAGACCAACCTGCGCAGCCGGGCCCTTCAGCAGCTGATCGAAGCCGAGTTGCTGGCGATGCTGCGCAACCAGCGTGAGGCCCTGCTCGATCGCGTCGCTGAAGCCCTGCTCGACGAGGCCCAGGGTCAGTTCAGCCGCAGCCGCCAGGAGGCCGAGGCTGCCCTGAACGAGGTGGAACGTCTGTTGCTGCATCACGCCGAGGCCAGCCGCTGAGCCTGGAACGATGGGGGCAGAGGCCTATCCTGCCCCCCATGCGAGCTCTGCCTCTCCACCTGGATCCCGGCAGCGATGTGCGCCGCAGCCTCGAGCAACTGTCCCGTGAGCAAGGGGCAGCCGGTTTTGTGTTGAGCGTTGTCGGCAACCTGTCGCAGGCGGCATTTCAGTGCCCGGGCCGCCGGCAGCCCACGGTGCTTGGTGGTGAGCTGGAAATCATCACCCTGCAGGGCACCCTGGCACCCTCGGGTGTGCACCTGCATCTGAGCTTCTCCGATCCCGAGTGTCAGGTCTGGGGCGGTCATCTCGAGCCCGGCACCCTTGTCCTCAAGGGGGCCGATCTGCTGGTGGGCTTTCTCGATCCCGCAGCTCCCACGGTGACCGGGAATGCAGTGATCGGGAATTCATTGGTCGAGCATTCAGTGGTCGAGCATTCAGTGCTTGACCATGCCGTGCCGGGTCGGGCAGAGCCACGCGTTGCGCTTGGGGTTTCGCCCGATTGTCCGTTTTCGCGCCGGGCTCTGCGCTTGCTGCGCACCCTGGGAATCCCCCATCGCATCGTCGACCCGCAGCCGGGCCGACCGGTGCCCCAGATCAGCATCGACGGCCATTGGATCGGTGGCTATGACGCTCTGGCCGAGCTGCATGGCAGCGGCCAACTCGAGCCCTTGCGGCAGCCCTGATCAGAAGGGCTCTGGGCGCTGTCGATGCGCTTGGTATCTGACGCAGGGACCAGTCACCCTGGCTGCTCATTTTTAGGGTCGCAGGGCATGGCTGCAGCCCCTAAGCATGATCGAGCTGATGGAGGATCTTCCTGACGGAACGGTGGGTTTCAGGTTCCACGGAACGATCACAGGTGCTGATTACGACAGGGTGCTGGTGCCGGCGATCGATGCGGCGATCGACCAGCACGACCGCATCAAGGCCTTGCTGGTGTTCGATGCCAGCTTTGAGGGCTACACCCTGGAAGCGACCTGGGATGACACCACCCTGGGTCTGCGTCACTGGGATGGTTTTGAGCGCATCGCCGTGGTGAGTGATGTGCCTTGGTTGAAGGCCAGTTTTCGTGCCCTTGGTGTGTTGCTGCCTTATCCGATTCGTCTGTTTGGCTGCGATGGCCTCGATCAGGCCCGCCGTTGGCTGAGTGAATCCCTGGGCACGATTCATCTCGACGAAGACGGTGATGTGGTGCGCATCGCCATGATCGGGAGGTTGGATCCTGCCGCCTATGGCCGCATCGATGCTGAACTCGCCACGGTGATCAGCCATCACCAGCCGCTGCGGCTGCTGCTGGACCTGCGGCAGTTCGAGGGTTGGCTTGGCCTCGGGGCGCTGTCGCAGCACCTGGCCCTGTTGCGCGAGTACCGAGCGGTACCCAAACGGGTCGCGGTGATCGGCTCAACCCGCTGGCAACAGGCGGGCCAACGGCTCCTGGCACGCTTCGTCAACGCCCACACCCGTTACTTTGCCAGCGACGCCTGGCGTGAAGCCCAGGGCTGGGTCAGTTCGCCATCGTGACGAACTCCTCGGCCACCGAGGGATGCAACGCCATGGTGCGATCAAAGTCGGCTTTGGTGGCCCCCATGCCGATCGCGATGGCCGCCATCTGAATGATTTCGGCGGCATGGTCGCCCACCATGTGCGCTCCGAGCACCTTGCCGCTGTCTGTCGCCACGATCAGCTTGAGCAGAACCCTGGGATCCCGGGCCGGCAGCGCCTGGCTCATGGGCCGGAAGTGGCAGCGGTGCACCTTGATGCCTTCGATCCCGTAGCGCTCGATCGCCTGCTCTTCGTTCAGGCCGACACCCGACAGTTCGGGCTGGCTGAACACGGCGCTGGCGACAAGGGTGTGGTCCACCTGTCTGGGCTTGTTGCCATAGACCGTGTCGGCAAAGGCACGGCCCTCATCGATGGCCACCGGCGTGAGGTTGACGCGATCGGTGACATCCCCGACCGCATAGATGTGGGGCACGTTGGTGCGCTGGTCGGCATTCACGGGCACTCGGGTCCCTTCCACGGCCACACCGGCCGCTTCGAGGTTGAGGCCATCCAGAAACGGCCTCCGCCCGGTGGCCAGGATCACCCCGTCGCAGCCGAGACGTTCGCCGCTCTGGGTGACCACGGTGAGATCGCCCGGCTGTCCTTCGATGGACGCGGGGCTGTGGGTGAGCCGGATGCTGATTCCGTCGGCCTCCATGGCCTCCTGCACTGCCGTGCTGGCCTCACGATCAAAGCCTCGTAGCAGGTGGTCGCCGCGCACCAACTGGGTGACCTGCACGCCCAGTCCGTTGAGGATGCAGGCAAATTCACAGGCGATGAAGCCGGCACCGACCACCACAACCCGCTGGGGCAGCGCCCTGAGTTCAAACAGGTCGTCGCTGACCCAGCCCAGCTCGGCGCCGGGGATGGCAGGGCGATGGGGGCGACCCCCCACGGCGATCAGGATGCGCTCGCCCAGCAGTTCATGGCAGCTGCCATCGCTGCCCTCGACCCGGATGCTGTGGGGACCTGTGAACCGGCCCCAACCCTGCAGTAGTTCGACTCCGGCTTTCTCCAGAAATCCGATGTGCAGCCGGTTGAGCCGATCCACCTCGGCCCTCACGTTGGCCAGCAGGGTGCCTGGGTCGTGTCGCACGTCCCCCAGGTTCCAGCCGTAGCTGGCTGCATCCTCCAGCAGGTGGCGATAGGCCGACCCGTAGACCAACAGCTTCTTGGGGACACAGCCGCGAATCACACAGGTCCCACCGACCCGGTCGCCCTCGACGATGGCGACGCGTGCGCCATAACCGGCGGCCCGCTTGGCGGCAGCCAGGCCCCCTGAGCCGGCCCCCAGCACGATCAGGTCGTAGCTTCTGTCCATCGGTGTCGGGTCCATCGGTTCAAGCTGGCTCGCCAGCAGCGGCAGCGGTGACGATGATCGCTCGGGTGGTGGCTTCCACCTCGGCGGCAACGGACTGCAGCTCCGGGTCGTTGCTCAGCCCAGCCAGCATCGCAACCGGGCTGATCATGCCGATTTTGGTCGCTCCGGCTTCGGTGTAGACCGAGAGACGGCAGGGCAGGGCCATGTTCAGGCTGAGGTCGGCCGCCAGCACCCGGGCGGCCTGCTGCGGCTGGCAGATCTCATAGATGCGGCACTGCTCGGCAAAGGCGATGCCTTTGCGCCTCAGGGTGTCGGCCAGGTCATGGACAGCCAGCAAACCGAAACCGTGGGCTGGGATCGCTGCCTCAAGAGCGCTGCAGGCGGCTTCAAAGCCTTGAGGGCTGCTGACCACGATCAGAGGCGTGGTTCCTGAAGGGTTGTTCATGGGTCGCGTGCGCTGGCACGGGTTGGGTACGGACGTTGGAGAAGGAGCTCGATGCTGGAGCCCGTTGGCGCTGCAGGGCTTCGCCAGCCGTCAGCACTGCTGAACCGATCAGCAGTGCCGCAAAGCCAAGGCGCAACTGACGCTCCTTGAGATGGGAGGCCAGGCGTTGCCCGAGTACGGCACCCAGCAGGCCGCCGGCCAGCAGCGGTGTCACCAAGGGGAGTTGCTCAGCAGGCCAGTGGCCCTGTGCAAGCAGGGCCACCAGGCTGTTGAGGGCGATCAACAGCAGGCTGGTGCCGCTCGCCAGTGGCATCGGCAGTCCCGCCAGCAGCACCAGGGCCGGCACGATCGCAAACCCTCCTCCCACACCGGCGATGCCGGTGAGCAGGCCGACCAGCACCCCCTGGGACGCCAGGGGCAGCGGGGATGATCCAGATTTCAGCGCCGCATTCAGGGGGATGACCGGCTTGTCGGCACCGCTGGCCCTGCGCAGCATCAGCCAGGAGGCGACCAGGGCAGCGGCGGCAAAAATGCCCAGTTGGGCCGTCTCGGGCACGATTCCGGCCTTGACCAGGCTGCCCCCGATCCAGCTTCCTGCCAGAGCAGGGATGCCCAGCACCAGAGCGGGACCGGGAGCCACCTGACGTCGTTTCAGGTAGGGGACCGCGTTGCCGATGGCCAGCACCATCACGATGATCAGGGAGAGCGGCACGGCTGCTCGTGTCGGCAGGCCCGCCCCGCTCACCAGCAGCGGCAGCAACAGAATCGAGCCACCGGCCCCCAGCACCGCCAGAAGACAACCGATCAGACCGCCACCGGCGAGCAACAACAGGGCTGTGCCAAGCATCAGATCCGCACCCGGTTCCAGGGCATCACGGTCAGCAGGCGTGCCATCCCACAGAAGCCGCTGACGCCGGCAAAGACCAGACCCGCACCGACAAACCCACTGAGCCAGATCCAGCCCGGTGCGACCAGCTGGCTCAGCAGCACTCCGAGCAGCACCAGGCCTCCGGCGGCGATCTGCACCTGGCGCATCAACGGCAGTGGGGCACCCTTGCGCTGTTCCAGCGGCAGCCGGGCTGCCTGCCAGGCGATCAACCCCCCTTCAAGGTCGGCAAGGTCTCCACCCGCGGACGGCACGCCGCGGCGGTTCAGGACTGCAACACCGCGTTCGCTGCGCGCGCCGCTCTGGCATACCAGCACCAGGGGGCCATCGGGAAGGGGGGCTTCAGCCAGTTGGGCCAGGGGGATGTTGCGGCTACCGGAAATGTGTCCCCCCACAAATTCCATCGGTTCTCGCACGTCAATGATCGTGATCCGACCAGACGGAAGTTGTGCGTTGAGCTCGTGGGGGCTGAGGCGAAGGGCTGAAGCGTGTGTCATCGGTGTCGTTGGATGCTGGGGCGGTGCTGGTGGGTTGGAGCGCACGGGCGCTGCGGGACACGATCACGGCGCGCGTTCGCCTTCCATCGGGTATCCCTCGTCGCTCCAGCGCTGCAGGCCACCCCGCAGGTTGGCGACCCTCTCGAGGCCCAGCCTTTGCAGCTGCTGGGTTGCCAGGGCCGAGCGGCTGCCGGAATGGCACACCACAACCACCGGCGTCTCGGTTGGCAGTTCATGCCGGTGCTGTTCCAGTTCCGGCAAAGGGATCAGCAGGCTTCCGGGAATGCGTCCGTCTGGTCCGTCGAACTCCTCTCTGGATCGCACATCGAGCAAGGTCAGCGCACTTCGGTGTTCGGCCACCCACTCAGGCGACAACTCCGGCAGACCCGCAAAGCTGCGCTGCAGCGGTGCCCAGGCCGGGGCGGACTCGGTCGCGCCGTCTGGACGTCCTGAGCGCAGGTTGGCCGGCAGGGCCTGGGCGATCCGATGGGGATGGGGCAGTTTCATGTTCTGCATGAAGCCCACAAAATCGCGTTCATTGGCCTTGCCGCCGAGGCGGGCGTTGTAGGCGCGTTCTTCGGCGACGCTGCTCACGCTGCGACCGGTGTAGTCATGGCCGGGGTAGAGAAGGCAGAGATCCGGCAGCGTGAGGATCTGCTCGGTGATCGATCGGTACAGGGTGGTGGCATCCCCCTGCTGAAAGTCACAGCGCCCGCAGCCGCGGATCAGTAGCGCATCACCGGTGAAGGCCATGCTCCGGTCATCGAGCACATAGGTGAGGCAGCAATCGGTGTGACCTGGAGTCGCCCGCACCTCCAGGTGGCGGACACCAAAGCTGACCCGATCGCCATGCTCGAGAGGCCGGTTCACGTTGGCTGCACGCGCATTGCGGGCCAGCCCGATGGCGCTGCCGGTGGCCTGATGCATCAGCCAGCTGCCGGTCACATGGTCGGCGTGGGCGTGGGTGTCCAGGCAGGCCACCAGGTCAATGCCCAGCTCCTGGATCAGGGCCAGATCGCGGTGGTGCTGCTCGAAGACCGCATCGATCAGCACGCCTGCGCCTGAGCTCACATCGGCAAGCAGGTAGGTGAAGGTGCCGGTGTCGGCATCGAACAGCTGGCGCAAGAGCAGCCCGCTGCCGCCAGCTGCGGCTGCAAGCACCTGCGATGAACCGGATTCCATGGCACCCTGTCTCCATCTCTTATGACTATAGCCGCATAAGCTCTTGACAGGCGTACGAGCGTCTCCCGGTTCAGTGTTTCTCCGAATGCCGCCGGGAGCCCTTCATTCAAGTGAGACGGCTAGTCCATAATTCCTGAATCGTCATAGGCATGACTGTGTCCTCGTTCGTTCCCAGTCCTGAGCTGCTCGAGGAGTTCAGTCAGTTCTTCCGCCTGTTGAGCGAACCCGCACGGCTTCTGTTGCTCTGTGAGCTCAAGCAGGGGCCGCGTGACGTGGCCTCGCTGATCGCTTCCACCGGATTCAGCCAGTCACACATCAGCCGTCAGCTGGGGCAGCTGCAACGTGCGGGCCTGGTGCGTTGCCAACGCGAGGGCGTGCGGCTCATCTACAAGGCCGACGATCGACTCGTGGACGACCTCTGTGCCCTGGTTCAGAATCGGCTGCGTCAGCGGCTCCAAGCCCAGCTCGACCAGCTGCAGGCGGTGTGAGCTCAGGCCTGCTCGAGGTTCGCCAGTGCCGGCAGGCACAACACCACGTCAGGGCTGACGTGACGGATCTGACCGTCGATGGCGCAGACGCCGCCGCTCACCATGTCAATGATCCGCTGGGCCAACGGCGGCTCCAGGCCTCCGCACTGGAGCACGACACTGTTGTTCTGCCGCACGGATGAGATGGCGACCTCGGCATCGGCAAGACCACGGGCCTGAATCAACACCACAGCCCCGGCGATCCCCGGCGATCGCTGGCGGAGCGGATGCACCGCGGTTGCTGCATGCAGCTGCTGTAGGGGCATGGCGTGGCTGGCAGACAGAGGGATCACGCCGTGATCGGCGCTCCTGGATCCCTATCTGCGCACAGCATTGCCAGGCCGTCAAAACTGGCCTCTGAGGTGCCTTATCGCCTGGACTCACTCCAAGAATCAAGACCCCTTCAGGACTTCCGCGCTCCCGTGTCTCGTCGCAGGATCAATGGACCCAGGGCCCTGTCGACGTCAAGTCAGATCATGTTTTCCACAGTTCCAGTTCAAATCCGTGCAGTCAGAGCGACCTGGAGGGTTTCCCATGGGGAAAAACACCGGTCAGGATGGGGGAAACGGCCAGAGCCTGAGGAAAACCACAACCTCTTTATTGTTTTGATCAATCTCGCCAATGGCCATCAGTTCGGCTGATGCCATGCGGTCTGCCAAACCCGAGACTTCAATCCTGCTCCATTTCGGCATGGATCGACCAGAGAGATGATTGGATGGCTCGAATCTGTTGCGCCAACAGATTTTCGAGGTCTTCTGAGAGCCCGCGTCGCATGCCTTGCTGTTGCAACAGCTTGAGGTGTTCGTTCAGTTCACTGAGTCGGTCTTCGTAACAGGTTGTGGTCACAGGCAAGGCAGCCATGGCGGGTGCTGTGAGCGGCCACCATCCCACCACTTCTGGCGGTGACGAGCTGTCGTTCCTGCTGATTCGCGCTGAATGTGCAGCAGAGCGCTCTACCCTGTTGTGATTGAGAAGTCCAGACTTTCATGGCTGTACCCCGGCGGTCACGCAGCAAGCAATTTGAGCTTATTCTGGAGTCGTTGATCTGGAAATTCAGGCTCATTGCCATCCTTCCTGTGATCATGAGTCTTTTGAGCTCATTGGCAACTTTTGTGCTCGGCACCAAAGAGATCATCAAGTCAATTCTGATGTTCAATGGCACGATTGGGTTCAAGGGGTATCTGGGTGAATTGTTGGGCAGCATTGTTGGAGGTATCGATCTATACCTGATTGGCATCGCCCTGTTGATCTTTGGCTATGGCGTCTATGAGCTATTGATTTCACCCATTGATCCAGCGCGGCTTGATGAACACCTAGGCAATGGGTTGCTGGATATCCGCGATCTCGATCAGCTCAAGGAAAAACTGGTCAAGGTCCTGGTGGTTGCATTGATCGTGACCGCCTTCAAGGCGATGATGACATTGCCGATCAATTCGCCGACCTCGTTGTGCTTCTTTTGTCTGAGTGTCCTGTTGCTGGCTCTCAGTGGTTGGTTGATCGCTGGGGAACACCGGATTGAGCGGCGCGGGACACCCGATCACGATGCTCGTCAGTCTTGATCGACCCGTCTGAGGGGGAGATGCTCCTCAATCTGTCAGCCATCACGTTGTTCGAATTGCACGCCGAACACAGTGATCAAAGGGTGCTCTTCAACCCAACGGATCTCTGCTTGAAGCTTCAGGCAGGTCTGCAGGGTCGGTTGGATCTCGATCAGGCACCGGTCCCCCGTTTTGCAACGGATCCCGGGCGCTACAGCCAGGCGCATGCCATTGGGGCTCAGTTCGATCACATCGGCATCCAACAATCCAGGATGAGCCATCAGACTCACCGTTGCCTTGCTGAGTGAGCCCTTCGGTGCATAGCGTTTCTCGCAGCGCCGATCAACGGTCGCCGGCAGATCGTCCAGCCCCCTGAGAGCGGATCGATAACGAATGAGATCGATACCGCTCACAATCGCCGACGACCCTGTGAATTCAACTCAAGTTAGCGCCGCATGGTTGTGCGGTGATTGGTGGGTGAATCAGAGCGGACTGGATTGCTGCATGTGGCGCATCAGATCAATGCACTTGCAGGAATAGCCCCATTCGTTGTCGTACCAGGAGACCAGTTTCACAAACGTGTCGCTCAGGGCGATACCGGCTTTGGCATCAAACACCGACGTGCAGCTCTCACCGAGGAAGTCGGTCGAAACGACTTCGTCTTCGGTGTAGCCGAGGATCCCGGCCATGGGACCTTCCGATGCCACTCGGATGGCGGTCTTGATGGCGTCATAGCTGGCGGGGCGCGCCAGGTTGACGGTGAGGTCGACCACCGACACATCGGGTGTGGGAACTCGGAAGGCCATGCCGGTGAGCTTGCCGTTGAGTTCAGGGATCACCCGTCCGACGGGCCGCCCCGGTGGAGCTCGGAATGATGTTCTGGGCTGCGCCACGGCCGCCCCGCCAGTCTTTGACCGACGGGCCATCGACGGTCTTCTGGGTTGCCGTGGTGGCATGCACCGTGGTCATCAGGCCGCTGACGATCCCGAAGTTGTCGTGGACCACCTTGGCCAGGGGCGCCAGGCAGTTGGTGGTGCAGCTGGCGTTGGAGACGATCGCCTGACCCGCATAGCTGGTGTGATTGACCCCCATCACAAACATCGGCGTGTCGTCCTTGGAGGGAGCCGACATCACCACCCGTCTGGCGCCGGCGCTCAGGTGGGCCCGGGCCGAGTCCTCGGTCAGAAAGAAACCCGTGCTCTCGAGCACGTAATCGGCTCCCACGGCGTCCCACGCCAGGTTGGCGGGGTCGCGTTCGGCCGTGATGCGGATCCGCTGGCCATTGACCACCAGGGCTCCATCCGACACGGCCACGTCACCCTGGAAGCGGCCATGGGTGGAGTCGTAGCGCAGCATGTAGGCCAGATACTCCACATCAATCAGGTCGTTGATCGCCACAATCTGCACATCGCCGAGGCTGATGGCCCGGCGAAAGGCGAGTCGTCCGATCCGGCCGAAACCGTTGATTCCGATGCGGAGCGTCATGGCAGCTGGCAGCAATCGACCCAGCCTACGGATCGGTGCCACCCATGAGCCGTTCCGGGCAGATGGTGTTGCGACGGTCAGCGAACGCCATGCCGATACGGGTGTTGCGACGATCGGTCTCGCTGTCGCCGCGCTCCGTCAACAGGGTGTCGAGCTCGCGGATCCAGCGCAGGCGAGTGGCCTGATCAATCAGACCCTGGCGTTGCAGGGCGCAGAGCACGCGCATGGCTCCATTGCCCTTGCCGAACATCAACAGGAAGGCCTCCTTGTCGCTGAGCTCGGCCGCCAACGCCGAGCCCGCCGTGATCACCAGTGCGAGCACGATGGCGCCCAGACCCAGGGAGTTGTGGTGTCGCATCAGAGGGATTCGTCCTCCAGCAGCATCTGCTCGAACGCCACATAGCGGGGATCGGTTGCCTCCGTTTTGCTGCGTGTGGCGCCCTTGGGACGGACTGTGGCGGGCCCGTCAGGAGCTGGGGAGCCCACTGGCCTGCCTCTGCCTGGTTGTTGCTCCAGTTGCCTGAGCCGATCGAGCAGATGGGGTGGCACGGTTCCATCGGGGCTGGCCCGCATCAGTTCGCCGAACAGCTGTTGAGGGTCGGTTTCGGTTTCGATGCGATGGCGCTTGCTGCCAGGAGCCTGAGCCGCATCAACCGGATCGGGACTGGGCAACGCCTTCGGCAGTCGCCGCCCCAGTTCTTCCAACCGTTGTCGGCTGCGTGGGTCGAAGGCCATCTCAGCTGCAGCCCAGGGTCTCGCGGGTGAGCCGTCCCGTCACGGGATTGGTCCCCCGTGCCATTGCACAGAGGGCCTTCAGGGCATCACCCCGTAGGGGAACGTTGGTGAAATCGGCCCCGTCGATGGTCACATCACGGAACTTCGTGTTGAACGCAAAGGCGTCTTCGAGCACGGCATTGCTGAGGTTGGTGCCCTCGAAGACAGCCGAATCCAGGGTCGCTTCCCGCAGATTCGTGCCGCTGAGATCGGCATCCTGGAGTTTGGCGCCAAACAGGCTGGCGCCCTGCAGATCGGAACCGCTGAAGTCAGCGTCCCGCAGATTCGACAGGTTGAAGGTGGCGCCGCGCAGATCCTGATGGCTGTAATCGGCGCCGATCAGGACCTGCTTGGCCACATCGACGGCCGCCCATGTTCGTGTTGGCAGCACCGACAGGCCGAGGCTGACCAGCATCACGGCCAGGCAGGTGCAGCGTCCCAGCTCCCGCCAGAGCCGCTGGTTCATGGGGTTGCGCGCGGGGAAGGGCCAAGGATTCATGCTCAGCACGCTGTTGCGGGAACCCTAGGCAGGCGACTGGCCTTCCATGCCCCATCCTGCGATCAGCGGCCACTGGGCCGAACAGCGAACCCTGCGGCTGCTGCGTCAGCAGGGCTGGCGTCTGCTGAGCCGCAACTGGCACTGCCGCTGGGGTGAGCTCGACCTGGTGATGCTCAAGCCGCAGCGGTTGCTGGTGGTGGAGGTCAAGGGCCGCGCTTCCATGCACCACGACGGTGGTGGTGTGGCCGCTCTGCGATCCGCCAAGCGTCGCCGTCTGGAGCGCAGCATCCGCTGCTGGTTGGCAGACCATCCCGACCATGACGAGGCGGCCATCGAACTGGTCGCAGCCCTGGTGCCGTTACCCCCCCGCCGGCAGCCGGTGCGCTGGATTCGCCTGTCTGACTGGTGAAGCCTGGGGCGCTAGACAGGACGAGACCTTCTGCAGGACAGCCGCGGTTGACCTCAGGACCCAGGCCTTTTGATGCTCACCGGGCCCGCAAGCGCTTCGGGCAGCACTGGCTCAGGGATCGCCAGGTGCTGGCCCGCATCCTGGAGGCGGCCGAGCTTGTGGCCCAGGACACGGTGCTGGAGGTGGGGCCTGGCCAGGGCGCGTTGACCGAGGGCCTGCTGGCTTCACCAGCCGCTGCTGTGCATGCTGTCGAGCTCGACCGCGATCTGGTGGCCGGCCTGGCAAAGCGCTTTGGCCACGACCCCCGCTTCACACTCCACAGCGGTGATGTGCTCAAGCTGAGCTTGCCGTCCACCACCAAGGTGGTGGCCAATATTCCGTACAACATCACCGGCCCCCTGCTGGAACGCCTGGTGGGTCGTCTTGACCGGCCGTTGGCCGATCCCTATCGGCGACTGGTCTTGCTGGTGCAGCGCGAGGTTGGTGAACGCATCCGTGCCGTGCCTGGGAGCAGCTGCTATTCGGCCCTCAGCGTGCGGATGCAGTTGATGGGGGTCTGCAGCACGGTCTGCCCGGTGCCGCCTCGCTGTTTTGAACCACCCCCCAAAGTCGATTCCGAAGTGATCTGCATCGACCCGCTGGCGCTTGAGGCCCACCTGGCGCCGCCTCTGGCCCGTGGTGTCGAGATGTTGTTGCGGCGATGCTTTCTGGCCCGTCGCAAGATGCTGCGCAACAGCCTTGCGGGTCTGCTGCCCAGGCACCAGCTGGAGGATCTGGCGCAGGTTGCTGGGTTCAGCCTCGACCAGCGTCCTCAGGAGCTGGCTCCGCTCACGTGGGTGCAACTGGCGGCGGGTTTGAATCAGAGCCGCGCTTGGACCGAAGACGGCGGTGTCGATGGCTGAACTCACGGTGGTGGCCCCCGCCAAGATCAATCTGCATCTGGAGGTGCTGGGGCTGCGCCACGACGGTTTCCATGAACTGTCGATGCTGATGCAGACCATCGATCTGGCCGACCGCCTGGTGCTCGAGCCCACGGCCGATGCCCGGCTCAATCTGGTTTGCGATCGCGACGATCTGCCCACCGATGGTTCCAACCTGATCGTGAAGGCGGCCGAGCTGCTGCGACAACGCTCGGGCTACCCGGAGCTGGGTGCACGCATGCGATTGCACAAGCGGATTCCCATCGGAGCCGGTCTGGCGGGTGGTTCGAGCAACGGCGCTGCCGCGCTGGTGGGTCTCAATGCGCTCTGGGGACTTGGACTGCGTGACGACGCGCTGCAGGGCTTGGCCGCCGAGCTCGGCTCTGACATGCCCTTCTGCCTGGCCGGCGGGGCCCAGCTCTGTTTTGGCCGCGGTGAGCAGCTTGAACGCCTCGACCCCCAACCTGATGAGGCCCTGGGTGTGCTGTTGATCAAGCACAGCGCCAGCAGCGTCAGCACGCCCTGGGCCTACAGCCGCTGCCGGGCGTTGCGCAGTGACTTCTACCTGGCCGGCGAGGCCGAATTTGAACAGCGGCGCCAGGCGCTGCGGCAGTCACCGCTGCTCGACGCGTTGCGGCGACAGGCCCCCTTTCCGCGGCTCCGCAACGACCTTGAGTCGGTGGTGGCGCCTGAACTGGCACCCGTGCGTGACGGCCTGGCGCTGCTGCAGCAGTGCCGGGCTGCCCTTGCGGTGGCCATGAGTGGCTCGGGTCCGAGCCTGTTTGCCCTGTTCGGCCAGCGTGATGATGCCGCAGCGGCGGCGGCCCAGCTGGCTCCTGCGCTCGAGGCGGGTGGCTTTGACTGCTGGGTCTGCAGCACCACCGCCACAGGGGCCCAGCTCGAACCGCGATGACCACCCCGGACCCACAGGCGACAGCCCCGGAACGGCCCAGAAAAGGACCGCTGAGCTTTCTTTCAGGTGCCCTGACAGCAGGTCTGCTGGCCTGGCTCAGCCTCAGGTTGAGCCGCACCCTGGTGGCCTACTACGCCCTGCACCCGCCGCACTACAGCGCCCGCATCGCCCAGAGCATCGCCACGGCCCTCAAGACCCTGATCGTGGGCATGTCGTTTCTGGCCACGTTCAGCTTTGGCTTCATCGCCCTTGGCCTCACCCTGGTGTTGCTGCGCAGCCTCGTGGCGGCGCCCCCGTCAGAGGCTCCTGCGTCTGGGCCCCCTGATCGGGAGGGTTCCGCTCCTGACGCCGAGGCCGATTCGGCCTAGGGTCCCGGCATGACACCCCATGACCTGGGCCTGCTGGTGACGCTGTTGCTGCCGGGCATGCTGCTGTCGGTGCTGCTGCTCAGCACATTTGCCGCTGGCGGTTGAGATAGGTTGGCACCTCTGGGCCCGTCCTGGAACCGCCACCGGCCCGGGCCGGACTGACTGACTGCTTCGCTGTGGCAGAAACCCTGCTGTTCAACGCTCTGCGTGAAGCCATCGACGAAGAGATGGCCCGCGATCCCCACGTCTGCGTCATGGGCGAAGACGTGGGCCACTACGGCGGCTCCTACAAGGTCACCAAGGATTTGTGCGAGAAATACGGTGAACTGCGGGTGCTCGACACCCCGATCGCCGAAAACGGCTTCACCGGCATGGCCGTGGGTGCGGCGATGACGGGCCTGCGCCCGATCGTCGAGGGCATGAACATGGGTTTCCTGCTGCTGGCGTTCAACCAGATCTCCAACAACATGGGGATGCTGCGCTACACCAGTGGCGGCAATTTCACGATTCCAGCCGTGGTCAGGGGCCCCGGCGGCGTCGGTCGTCAGCTTGGTGCCGAGCACAGCCAGCGACTGGAGGCCTACTTCCATGCCGTTCCCGGCATCAAGATCGTCGCCGTCAGCACCCCGACCAACGCCAAGGGTCTGATGAAAGCGGCAATTCGCGACAACAACCCCGTGCTGTTCTTCGAGCACGTGCTGCTTTACAACCTCAGTGAAGACATCCCTGAAGGGGATTACATCTGCGCGCTCGACAAGGCCGAGATCGTCCAGCGCGGAAGCGATGTCACGATTCTCACCTACTCCCGCATGCGCCACCACTGCCTCAAGGCGGTTGAGCAACTCAGCAACGAGGGCGTCAGCGTCGAACTGATCGACCTGATCAGCCTCAAACCCTTCGACATGGAGACGATCGCTGCGTCGATCCGCAAGACCCACAAGGTGATCGTCGTCGAGGAATGCATGAAGACCGGCGGAATCGGAGCCGAATTGCTGGCCCTGATCACCGAGCATTGCTTCGACGATCTCGATGCGCGTCCGGTGCGGCTCTCGTCGCAGGACATCCCCACGCCCTACAACGGCACGCTGGAGAACCTGACGATCATTCAGCCCCATCAGATTGTCGAGGCGGCCAAGGCCCTCACCGCCGGCCAGCTCTGAGATGGCACGCCAACAGGGGTGGATTGCCCTGATCCTTGCTCTGGCGATCGCCGCCGGAGCTCTGCTTGTTTCCTTTCCCCTGCAACTCGGCCTTGATTTGCGGGGCGGCAGCCAGTTGATGCTCCAGGTGATGCCCGCCGGCTCGATCACCAGGGTTCAGAGCGAGCAGCTTGAGGCGGTCAAGGAGGTGCTCGAGCGCCGCATCAACGGGCTCGGCGTCGCCGAATCGACGCTGCAGACGGTCGGTGACGACCAGTTGGTGCTGCAGTTGCCGGGTGAACAGGACCCCAGCCGTGCCGCCAAGGTTCTCGGCACCACTGCGCTGCTCGAGTTCAGGGCCCAGAAGAGCGGCACCGAGCAGGACATGCAGACCCTGCTCAAGCTGAAGCGCCAGGCCACCGCCGTGCTCAAGCGTCGTCAGGCGAAGGCTGCCGATACCCGGAGCGGTGCAACCCCTGCGTCGACCTCCCCGGACTCCGAGATTCCTGACGCCGAGCTCTCCAAGACCCTGAGCCAGCTCGGTGTCAC
The DNA here is from genome assembly GCA_010027605.1 of Synechococcaceae bacterium WB9_2_112. Classification (GTDB taxonomy): domain Bacteria; phylum Cyanobacteriota; class Cyanobacteriia; order PCC-6307; family Cyanobiaceae; genus RGUW01. The sequence goes on from RGUW01000002.1 coordinate 41,829, forward strand.
GGTGCCTCCTGGCAGCACGGAAACCGACCAGCTCGAGCTGTTGCTCGACGCGGTCAATACCAGAATCGTGAGTCTCTACGAACCAGCACAGCTCAGCGGCAAGGATCTGGTGGGCGCAGGCCGCCAGCAGCAGCGAGCGGGCAATGCCTGGGATGTGACCCTGTCGTTCAACCGCGAGGGCGGTGAAAAGTTTGCCCGCCTGACCCAGTCGATCGCCGGCACCGGCCGGCTGCTCGGGATCGTGCTCGATGGTCGTTCCATCAGTGAAGCCACGGTCGGTCCTGAGTTCAAGGCCGCTGGCATCTCCGGGGGCGGCGCCAGCATCACCGGCAACTTCTCGGCCGACGAGGCCCGTGACCTTGAGGTCCAGCTGCGGGGCGGTTCCCTGCCCTTGCCGATCAGGATCATCGAGGTGCGCACGGTCGGGCCTTCGCTGGGAGCTGAAAACATCCGCTCCTCCCTGGTGGCCGCTCTTGCAGGCCTGGCGCTGGTGGCCCTGTTCATGGTCGTCGTCTACCGCCTGCCTGGGGTCGTGGCTGTGATCTCCCTCAGCCTCTATGCCCTGTTCAACCTGGCGATTTACACACTCATCCCTGTGACGCTGACCCTGCCCGGGATCGCCGGGTTCATTCTGTCGATCGGCATGGCGGTCGACGCCAACGTGCTGATCTTTGAACGGGTCAAGGAGGAGCTCAGGGAGGGCACCACGTTGATGCGATCGGTCGACACCGGCTTCTCCCTGGCCTTCTCCTCGATCCTCGATGGCCATGTCACCGGGTTGATCAGTTGCGTGGCGCTGTTTGCCCTGGGGACAGGGCTGGTCAAAGGTTTTGCGGTGACGCTGGCGATCGGCCTTGTGCTCAGCCTGTTCACCGCCCTGACCTGCACCCGCAGCATCCTGCGGTTGTTGCTGGGCTATCCGTCGCTGCGGCGCACGGGCTATTTCCTGGCATCGCCCGCTTCGAGTGCTGGGGCTTCCTCGTGATGACGTCTGCTGTGGCCACACCGCCGATTCGTTTTTTTCGCGTCAGCCGCTACCGGCGACTGGCCTGGTGGGGTTCGGGTCTGGCCTGTCTGCTCAGTGTGGCGGGCATGGTTCTGTGCTGGATGACACCCTCGATCGGACTGCCCTTGCGCCCGGGGCTCGATTTCACCGGAGGCACCCAGATCCAGCTCGAGCGCGCCTGTGGGACAACCTGTCCGGCAATCACGGTTGATCAACTGCAGCAACAGCTCCAGGCTGTGCGCTTCAGCCCTGGGACCGACGGCCGCGTCGCCCCGAATCTGGCTGCAGCCCAGGTGCAGGTGCTCGACGGTGGCCGCTCCCTGATGCTGCGTCTCCCCGAACTGACCCCCGACCAGTCGACCCAGCTCACCGAGCAGATCACTCCTGTGACCGGCCCGCTGTTGCCGGCGGGCACCTCGGTCAACACGATCGGTCCGACCCTCGGTGATCAGTTGTTGCGCGGCAGCCTGATCTCCCTTCTGGTCAGTTTTGCCGCCATCGCGGCCTACATCACCTTTCGCTACGACCGGATCTATGCCGCTCTGGCCTTGCTCTGCCTGTTCCACGACGTGCTGATCACCTGTGGTCTGTTTGCCTGGCTCGGGCTGCTCAGGGGCGTAGAAGTCGACTCGCTGTTCGCTGTCTCCCTGATCACGGTGGCGGGCTATTCGGTGACCGACACGGTGGTGGTGTTTGACCGCATCCGTGAGCAGAGCTCGGTGCTGCGCGATCTGCCGGTGGTCGACCAGGTCGATGTGGCTGTCGACGCCACCCTGACCCGTTCGCTCTACACCTCGCTCACCACCCTGCTGCCGGTGATTTCCCTGATCTTCTTCGGCGGCAGCAGCCTGTTCTGGTTTGCCGTGGCCCTGACCGCCGGCATTGCCGTGGGCAGCTGGTCAAGCATCGGCATCGCACCGACGCTGCTGCCGGTCTTGTCGCCCCGCCGCTGACAGCGGCAGCCCGATGACCGATCTCACCGATTGGCGAGCATGGATCCCAAAGGCGTGAGGCTTCTGCTGGGTCTGTTGGCTCTGTGGGATCTGCGCATCGACCTCCAACTGATGATTCAGCACTTCACCTGGACCAGTCTGTTGGCGGCGATCAGCGCCCATCCCCTGGCGGTCGCCGTGCTGATCGTGCTGCCGCTGATCTGTCGTCGCAGCCTGCGTTAGGCCCAGCGATCCATCACATCCCGCACCACCACCTGTTGACAGATCACCTGTAACACCACGACCAGGGGCAGGGCCAGCAACACCCCCGGAAGCCCCAGCAGAACCCCGAGACAGAGCTGGGCCATCAACGCCACGGTCGGCAACAGGTTGACGGTGTGGCTGAGCAGCAACGGCGTGATCACGAAGGCCTCCAGGTTCTGCAGGGCCAACCGCAGAATCAGCACCTGGAGCACAGCGCCGGGCGACACCAGCAGCGCCACCGACAGCGGCAGCAGCGTTGCCGCAGTGGGGCCGATTGTTGGCACAAAGGTGAGCAGACCGCAGGCCAGGGCGCTGAGCAGAGCCAGCGGGATGCGCAGCGCTGCAAGGCCTGCCCAGGTCAGAAGAAACACGGTCACCGCGGCGATTGTCATGCCAGCCAGCCAGCCCCCCAGGGCCGAGCGGCAGCGCGCCAGCAGGGTCTGCATGTCGGACCTGTAGAAACTGGGCGTGATGGCCACCACCAGCCGTTGATGCGCCCGCGGATCGAGGGCCAGCAGGATGGCCAGCAGCACCATGAGCAGCAGCTGGACCGTGGTGCTGGCGGCGCCGCCGGCCAGACCCAGCAGTTGGCCACCGAGTGGCTGCAGGCGTTGCAGCAGGGACCCAGTCATCAACGAGCGCTCCAGGTTGGGCCACCAGCTGATGTCGCCACCGAGCTGGCCCAGCCGTTGCAGCAGCCGGGGCAGCAGTTCGCCCAGTTGCCGCACCTGATCGACCAGTTCGGGCAGCAGCTGCTGGCCCAGCAGGCCGCCCAGCAGCAGCAGGGCCACCAGCACCGTGGCCAGGGCCGCCGGTCGGTTGAGCGGGGTGAAGCGCCGCAGCGCCGACATCGGCACATCGAGTGCCACCGCCAGCACCACGGCACCAAACAGCACCAGCAGAACCCAGCGCAGCTCCCAGGTGAGCAGGGCCAGCACGATCAGAGCCAGTGCCCCCAGGACGGTGCGGGCGTTCATGACTGGAGCCGAGGGCGTTTCCAGCCATCAAGAATGTCGCGGATCAGCACCTCGCGCACGATCACCTGCAGGCAGACCGCCAGCGGCAGTGCCAGCAGCAGTCCGAGCGGTCCAAACACGACGGTGAACAACAGCTGGGCAGTGAGGGTCAGCCCTGGCAGCAGCCGCAGCTGGTGATGCATCACCGAGGGCGTGATCACATAACTTTCGAGGTTCTGCACGGCGACGTACAGCCCCAGCACCGCCAGTGCTTTCCAGGGACTCTCGAGCAGGGCCACCGACATCGGAAAGACGGTGCTGAGGGTCGGTCCCACATTGGGAACCACGTTGAGCAGACCCGCCAGCACCGCATTGGCCGCCACCAGCTTCACCCCCAGCAGCGAAAGCCCGATGGCCGCCAGGGTACCCACGCACAGGGAGCTGAGTGCCACACCCACCATCCAGGCGCTCAGTGCATCGCCGCAACTGATCAGAACCTGTCTGAACCGTCTGCGATAAAACGACGGCACCAGCAGAACCGCCACCTCCCGGTAGGCCGTGGGCTGGCTCGCCACCATCAAGGCGACGGCGAACACGAACAGGGTCTGGATCAGGCCGCCGCCGAGATTCCCGGCCCAGCCGAGCAGACGGGCTGCGCTGCCACCGAGCCCTTCGGGGGCCGGTTGCAGGCTCTCCTTGAGCCACAGCAGCGCCCCATCGCCGCGGCCGTAGAGCATCTGACCCACGGAGGCCATGGCCCCGCGCAGCAGCTTGATCAGTTCTGTCGCGGCTTCCGGCAGCTTGGCCAGCAGCTGGGAGAACTGGCCCACGAAGGGCGGGATGATCGCCGTGGCAACGATCCCCAGCAGGACTGCCACCAGAGCAAGGCTGATCAGCAGGGCGACCGGTCGCCGGCAGCCCAGACGCTGGCGCACCCAACCCACCAGGGTGCTGAGGGCGACGGCCAGCACAACGGCCGCAAACAGATGAATCAGGCTGTCACGCAGGCTCCACAGCAGCACCAGCACCGCCATCAGGCCGACCAGAGAGAGCCACTGTCCGAACTTCACCGGTGTCGTTCCCTGCTGGCTGATCAGCCCTCGTCGGCCTCGCCCTCGCCGGCTTCGGGCTCGCTGCCGCTGAAGCCCAGGTCATGGCTGTCGGCGTAACGCTGGGCAAAGCGCATGAAGCGATCGAAATCCTCGTTGTTCTTCCATGTGTAGGTGGCCTCGAGGGCACTGGCCTTGCCGTTGACGAAGCGCGCCTTGACCTCGCGGGTCACCAGGGTGCCCTCGTCATCGACCATGAACATGCCGGTGATGTCGCCCATCGTCTCGGGGGCGAGCGCCTCGGGTTCCTCAAACACGAACAGGGCCTGACCGGTCCGACCATCACGGGAGCGGGTCAGACGGATGTCGGGGACCACCGGTTCGTCGACGCCGCGAAAGAACTGAATGGCAGCGCCCATGACCGGTCCCCAAAGGTCAATGTTAAGGGAGCATCGCTGCCCTGATCAGGTCGCGCTGTTGCTGCTGCCACGCCAGCAGCTGTTCGGCAAGCAGCGTCTCGCACAGGCCGGAACCGTCGAGCTGCAACAAGGGTGGTCGTTGCCGTTGCTGCAGTTCGTGGTCGTAGCAACGGTCGTAATAATCGAGCATCTGAACGCAGGCTGCAGCCATGTCGCCGGCGGCGATCGCCTCCAACGCCAGGCTGGTGCGCTGCGGGCCCAGACGACGGCTGATCCGTTCGGTGGCCTGATGCAGCGCCTCACGCTCCTGGGCTCCGTACACCGCCACCAGCCGGGAGATGCGCTCGCTGTCCTGGCGCTGCAGCTCGACCACAGGGGCGTGCTGCATCTGTCGCCAGAGCCCAGCGGGGATGCGACAGCGACCCACCTGGGCGCTCTCGGCCTCCAGCCAGATCGGCGCATCGTCGTTGAACCGCTCCAGGGCCAGGGCCAGCAGGTTCTCAAAGTGCTCACTGCTGGGTTGTGGCTCCTGGCCAAGGCCGCCAAAGCTGCTGCCACGGTGATGGGCCAACCCCTCCAGATCGATGACCGACGCGCCGGCATGGTGCAGTGCCTGTAGCAGATCGGTCTTGCCACTGCCGGTGCGGCCGCCCAGCAGTAGCAGCGGCAGGGGGGCCTCAAACCGATCGAGCACCCAGCGCCGGAAGCGTTTGTAGCCTCCCTCAAGGCGGGTTGTGCTCAGCCCCAGGGTGTCGGCCAGCCAGGCCACGCTCGCCGAGCGCATGCCGCCGCGCCAGCAGTAGAGCTGAAGCGGCCCGTTGGATTCAGCAGCCAGCTCCAGCAGTCGCGCGGCCAACGTGTGGAGCCTCGGGCCGACCGCTGCCAGGCCATGCAGCACAGCCGTCTGGCGCCCCTGTTGTTTGTAGAGAGTGCCGACTTCGGACCGTTCGGCGTCGCTGAACAGAGGCACATTGACGGCACCTGGGATGTGGCCCTGGGCATATTCGGCAGGACTGCGCACGTCGATGCGGCAACCACCGGCCACCAGGGCTGCGGGATCAAGGCTTTCAACTGACATAGTGGCCCCCATCGGCCTGTCCCATTCCTCCATGCTCTCCGGTCCACCGGCTGCCACCATCACCGCTGCGCAGTTGCTGGATCGTTTTGTTGCCGCCTCCGAGCGTCAGCGTCGCACGCTGATCAGTCAGCTCGAGCAACGCATCTCGGAGCTGCTGCCCCTGATTCAGCCCCGTTTGGATGGGCTGGACCCCACGGGGGACGACTGGGCTGCCGGCACCCTGATCCAGTTGATGCTTCAGCACGCGGAGCCAGCTCTGCGGGAGGCCTGGTGGCAGCGTCATCCCGAAGGCTGGTTGGCCGTGACGAGCGCGACGGATCTCGACCTGGTCGGTCTGCAGCGGGCCCTGGCCGAGCAACGCTTCGAAGACGCAGATCGTCTGACCAGCACCCTGCTGCGCCAGCTCGCAGGCCCTCAGGCCCAACAGCGTGGTTATGTCTATTACAGCGAGGTGCCACCGATCCCGGCTGCGGATCTGCAGAGCCTGGATCGGCTCTGGGTCGTGTATTCGCGTGGCCGTTACGGCTTCACGGTGCAGGCCCGCCTGCTGCGCAGCTGCGGTGGTCGCTGGGAGCGGCTCTGGCCCCGCATCGGTTGGAAGCAGGCCGGCATCTGGACCCGTTACCCCGGTTCCTTCACCTGGTCCCATGAGGCTCCAGAGGGTCACCTGCCGCTGGTCAACCAACTTCGCGGTGTGCGGCTCATGGACGCCCTGCTGAACCATCCCGGTCTGCAACAGCGCATGTGAGCCCGGTGCCCGACCTCCGCCGGAGGTCTAGGGTCAATCCTGTGGCTGTGGTTGCCTCTCAGTGGGCCTGCGTTGGTCAGACTTCACCACTCCGTCGACCCTTCAGCTGGCGCCGCTGATCGAGTTGCTGCTCGAACCTGTCGGTTGTCAGCTTTTGCAGAGCCGTCTGCAGCTCGGGCTGCAGGAAGCACTGGTCAATGCGGTGCGTCATGGCAACGGGTGCGATCCCTGCAAGTGCGTGCGCATCCGTCGCATCGAATCGCCCCGCTGGTGGATCTGGCAGGTTCAGGACGAAGGTTCGGGCCTGGCACCGCACGATCGCGTTGCCAGCTTGCCCGAGCACTGTGAGGCCTCCGCAGGGCGGGGGTTATTTCTGATTCACCACTGCTTTGACGACGTGCGCTGGAGCCGGCGTGGCAACCGTCTGCAGCTCGCCGTGATCCGCCGCTCCGCCCTGCGGATGCCCTCCGTCAGCGCCTTGGGTGGCTCTCACAGCCAGGATCGCTGAGTTCTGCGCGCAGCCAGCCGCTCGCATGGTCGACCAGGGCGATGGCCCGCTGGCGTGCCTCGGTGGCCTGGGGCGCCGTGGGGCGGTCGCCGCTGAGCAGCTGCACCAGAGCCGCGGCAAGTTGTTCAGCGGCGCGCCGGGGTCGCTGGCCCTTGAGGGCATGCCAATCGCGGTCGTTGAGGCTCAGCAGCTGATGCAACCTGATGGCACAGTCGTGTGCCCCTGGCGGCCACTCAGACCGTCTGACAGTCTCATCGACACTGTTGTGATCGACACTGTTGTGTTCGCTCAAGGGATGCCCATGGGTCGCGTCGGGGCCATCCTGGCGTCAGCAGCCCGGCTCTGAGGCCATGCACCACCGCCCGTTGCGTTCCAGGGGAGAGGTTCGTTTGCTGCACCACCTGCAGGCGCTGCTCAGTCTGCCGGCCATGGCCCGGGTCTCCAGTGGCAGCGCAGGCCGGCGTCAGCGCCAGCGCCTGGCCATTGCCCAGCGCCTGCTGGATCCGCTGCCACCGGGCCTGGGCGCCCGCAGCGGGGGCGATCGCTTCTGGCAACTGTTGCGCTGGGGCGGCGCCGGCATGCTGCTGGCCTGGTTGTTGCAGCGCTGAACTCAGCGGGGCTTACGCCCCTGCCACACCCGCGTCATGTAGTGCGAGGCCGCCGACACGGCTTCGAAGCCTGCTGTCGTCAGGCGCGCATTGATGTCGTCGCGGATGTAATCGGGGTAGTAGGGCTCATGGAACGCGCGCCTGAAGTTCTCCATGGCCACCTCAAACTGGGGAGAATCGGCCAGCTGCACCGAATCGGCAAGCACGAACACCCCGCCGGGTTCGAGCAACCTGAACGCCTCATTGAGCACGTTCTGGCGGGCCTCTGGCGGCAGTTCGTGCAACAGGAACACGCAGGTCACGGCCTGCACGCTGGCGTCGGCAAACGGTGTGGCCTCGGCATTGCCTTGCACCAGCTGGGGCAGTTCACCGGGCACTTCGGCCAGCCAGCGGTTGGCCTGACGGAGGTAGGCCTTCGACAGGTCGAGCCCCACAAGCTGTGCCTGGGGCAGGGCGCCGCGCAGTTGCATCAGGGTGCGCCCGGTGCCGGTGGCCAGATCCAGCACCCGGATCTGACTGGCCGGTCGGTCACTGAAGCTGCCGAGCCCCTGCAGCAGTGGAGCGATCACCCGCCGGCGCATGGGGTCGGCGGTGCCGTTGAACAGAATTTCGACCTGCAGGTCGTAGAGCGAGGCCGACGTGTCGCTCAGGTAGCCATCGGTCTGATGGTGGAAGTTCTGGAGGTAGTAATCCGGGAAGGCGTCGGTCTCGACGTCGCGTGGCAGGTCGCGCACGTTGCGCTCCTGGCGACGGCTCCAGGTGCGTGGGGTGTCGAGCCAGACCAGCGGGTAGCGGGCTGCCCAGTCGAGCCAGGGGGCGTCAAACAGCAGCGAAGGGGGGTAGAGGCCACGCTCGGCCTCCTCCAGGTCGAGGGCATGGAGCTGGTCCATGGAACGCTTCAGCTCCTTGAACAGCTCCGGCGGCACCGGCACGGTGTTGGGAGCGCCTTCCGGCGCCACCAGTCCCATCAGACGGGTGCTTGCTTCCTTGTGGACCAGACCCAGCAATCCCTTGCCGGTCTGCATGGTCTGGTAGGCCAGTTTGGTCAGCAGATCTGCCATCGCGCTCAGCAGGACCGGGCCTGGCCGGTCACAGGTACAGAACTCATTTCAACGGATCCAGGTCGATGACCGCGGCTCGGGGGCCCGGTCCAAGCAAAAAAGCCCCGGTTGACCGGGGCCGCGTTCAGCTGATTCAGGGTTCGAATGGCCCCGGATCAAGCGTCGTAATACATGGTGAACTCGTGGGGATGGGGCCGCTGGCGCAGCTGCTGCACCTCCTCGTACTTGAGGGCGATCCAGTTGTTGATGAAGTCTTCGGTGAAGACGCCACCGGCCAGCAGGTAGTCCTTGTCGGCATCGAGGGCCTCCAGGGCGCCGTTGAGCGAGGCGGGCACCGTCGAGATCTTGGCGAGTTCCTCGGCCGACAGCTCGAACAGGTCAACGTCGGTGCCGTCGCCGGGATCGATCTGGTTCTTGATGCCGTCGATGCCGGCCATGAGCATGGCGGCAAAGCCCAGGTAGGGATTCGAGAGGGCGTCACCCGAACGGAACTCGAGGCGCTTGGCCTTGGGGCTGGGGCCGGTGAGCGGAATGCGCACCGCTGCCGAGCGGTTGCCCTGGGAGTACACCAGATTCACCGGCGCTTCGAAGCCGGGCACCAGGCGCTTGTAGCTGTTGGTGGTGGGGTTGGTGAAGGCCAGGAAGCTGGGGGCGTGCTTGAGCAGGCCACCGATGTACCAGCGGGCTGTCTGCGACAGGTTCGCGTAGGTGCCCTCCCCGAAGAACAGCGGGTTGCCGCCCTTCCAAAGGCTCTGGTGCACGTGCATGCCGCTGCCGTTGTCGCCGAAGACCGGCTTGGGCATGAACGTGGCGGTCTTGCCGTACTTGCGCGCCACATTGCGCACGACGTACTTATAGATCATCACGTTGTCGGCGGCGCTGATCAGCTCTGCAAACTTGATGCCGAGCTCATGCTGGGCGGTCGCCACCTCGTGGTGCTGCTTCTCGATCGGCACACCCAGGCTGCCCATGGTGAGGAGCATCTCGGTGCGCATGTCCTGGAGGGTGTCGTTCGGTGCAACCGGGAAGTAACCCTCTTTCAACTGGATCTTGTAGGCCAGGTTGCCGCCTTCTTCAAGGCGGGCGTTGTTCCAGGGGGCCTCAATGGAGTCAACGCTGTAGAAGCTGCTGCCGTTGGCGCTGTTGTAGCGCACGTCGTCGAACACGAAGAATTCGGGTTCGGGCCCGAAATAGGCCGTATCGGCAATGCCGGTGGTGCCCAGGTAATCGAGTGCCTTCTGGGCCAGGGCGCGGGGGCAACGGGCATAGGGCTTGCCACTGCGGGGCTCCTGGATCGAGCAGATCAGGCTGAGGGTCTTGTGGCTGTAGAAGGGATCGATCCAGGCGGTGTTGGGGTCGGGGACCATCGCCATGTCGGATTCGTTGATCGCCTTCCAGCCACGGATCGATGAACCGTCAAACGCCACGCCGCTGACGAACGCTTCGGCATCGATCAGGTCTTCACAGACCGTCAGGTGCTGCCACTTGCCGTGCAGATCAACGAATTTGAGATCGATCAGTTCGATCCCTTCGTCTTTGATCATGCGAAGGACGTCTTGGGCTGTTCTGGCCATGACAGGGGAAGGGGTTGATGCCGCGCCGACGGCGGTGTGGGGCGAAGGTACGGATCGCCCCGGGCACTGTTTTGTATCAGCTGTAACAGTTCGCCCGGTTGAGGTCGGCGACGGGCGCCCGCGGCGCTTGCGTAACCGTTTCTGTCAATTGGCCCAGAACGGCCCGCCCGTCTGGGTTCTGTCGATTCGGCGGTGCTACTTTCGCGGGGCTGCAGCGACCCGTTCGTTCCGCCATGCGCGATGCCATCACCGGTCTGATCGGCCGTTATGACCAGCTGGGTCGGTATCTGGATCGTGATGCCGTCGATCGCATGAACGGCTACTACGCCGAAGCGGCCGAACGCCTCGCCGTCGTTGAATTGATCAACCGCGAAGCCGCCGAGATCGTGCGGGAGGCAGCCCAGCGGCTCTGGCTCGAAGACCCGGAGCTGATCCTCCCCGGTGGCAACGCCTACACCACACGCCGGCTGTCGGCCTGCCTGCGCGACATGGACTATTTCCTGCGCTACGCCAGCTACGCCCTGGTGGCCGACGACGTGACCATGCTCAACGAGCGGGTGCTCAACGGACTCGACGACACCTACAAGAGCCTCGGTGTGCCGACGGGCCCCACCGTGCGCAGCATTGCTCTGCTGGCCGAGGTGGTCTGTGAGAAAGCCACCGCCGCCGGTGTGATCAGTTCCGAAGAATGGGTGCGGGCTCCCTTCAACCACCTGTGCCAGGGCCTGGCCGCCACCAATGTGAGGGCGCGCTGAGCGGCCTTTTAGGCTCCCCTCATCGCCTCAGTCCGCCTTCCTTGCCCCCATCCGTGCTGCCCTCCGTCAACGCCAGCCACCGAAAGGTTCTCAGCCCCATCAACACCCCGTCGCGGTTGCTGCTGGGTCCGGGTCCGTCCAACGCCCACCCCACGGTGCTTGAGGCGCTGAGCCGCACCCCGATCGGTCACCTCGACCCGCTCTACGTCCAGCTCATGGGTGAGGTGCAGGAGCTGCTGCGCTACGCCTGGCAGACCGACAATCGCCTCACCATTCCGATGAGCGGCACCGGCAGTGCCGCCATGGAAGCCACGCTCGCCAACACGATCGAGCCCGGCGACACCGTGCTGGTGGCCATCAAGGGCTATTTCGGACTGCGACTGGCCGATATGGCCTCCCGCTACCGGGCGAAGGTCGTCACCATTGAGAAGCCCTGGGGGGAAGCCTTCTCCCTTGCAGAACTCGAACACGCGCTCGCCACCCACAAGCCGGCGATCCTGGCCATGGTGCACGCCGAGACCTCCAGCGGGGTCTGTCAGCCCATGGAGGGCATCGGCGACCTCTGCCGGGCCCACGACTGCCTGTTGCTGCTCGACACCGTCACCTCCCTTGGCGGGGTGCCGCTGTTTCTCGATGAATGGAAGGTCGATCTGGCCTACAGCTGCAGCCAGAAAGGCCTCAGCTGTCCGCCTGGTCTGGGACCTTTCACCATGGGCCCCCGGGCAGAAGCCAAGATGACCGCTCGCAGCAGCAAGGTCCCCAACTGGTATCTCGATGTGACCCTGCTCAACCAGTACTGGGGCAGCGATCGGGTGTACCACCACACCGCCCCGGTCAACATGAATTTCGGCATGCGTGAAGCGCTGCGACTGCTGGCCGAAGAGGGCTTGGAAGCCGCCTGGGCTCGCCATCGCAGCAACGCCGAGCGTCTGTGGGCCGGTCTTGAGCGCCTCGGTCTTCAGTTGCACGTGCCCGAGGCCCTGCGCCTGCCGACCCTCACGACCGTGCGCATTCCCGAAGGGGTCGATGGCAAGGCCTTCAGCCTCCACCTACTCAACAAGCACGGCATCGAAATGGGCGGCGGGCTGGGTGAGCTGGCCGGCAAGGTCTGGCGCATCGGTCTGATGGGCTACAACAGCCAACCGGCCAACGTCGATCGTCTGCTGAATCTGCTCGAAACCGAGCTCCCGGCCTTTGCACCCGCGGGCCTCAGCGCTGTCGTCGCAGCCTGAACCAGTCGCTCAACTGCTGGCTCGCCTGTCGACCCAGCACACCCCCATGCACCTGCATCGGATGGTGCGCGCTCGGATCGCTGGCCAGGTCGAGGCACCCCCCCAGGGCGCCCCGCTTGGGATCGTCGGCGCCAAACACCACGCGCCCCATCCGCGCCTGGATCAGGGCTCCGGCGCACATGGGGCAGGGCTCGAGGGTCACGAGCAGGGTGCAGTGATTGAACCGCCAGTCCCCCAGCAGGCGGGCGGCCTGGGCCAGGGCCAGCAGTTCGGCATGACCGAGTGGATCGGACTGCTGTTCGCGGCGGTTGCTGCCCCAGCCGATGCAGCGCCCGCGGGCATCCAGCACCGCTGCCGCGACCGGGATTTCGCCATGGCGGCCGGCGCCGGCTGCACAGCGCAGCAGGCGCGCCATCCATGCTTCGAGCAGCCGGTTGCTGAGGGCTGGTGGTTCCATCACGCCGTTGTAGCCGAGCGCGACAGGTGACAATGGGGTCACTGCGATCCAGCGCCGTTGGCCGTTGCGCCCCCAGCCCCACAGGCGAGTGCCGCCCTTCCCTTCGCCAGTGCTGAACAGCTGGATCCGCGCCTGCAGGAGTTACTGGAGGCCGCTGCGACGCAGCTGAGCCAATGGCTCGGGTCGGCGACACAGCGCTCCCCTCTGCCAGGACTGTCGTTGCTGCCTGAGGTCGCACCCCAGGCCTCCGGTCTTGGCAATGGGGCGCTGCTGGCCGACCTGCAGCTGGTGATGGAGGGTGCCTACAACGTCAACCATCCGGGGGCCCTGGCCCACCTCGATCCGCCGCCGCTGATGGCGTCGATCGCGGCCGAGCTCGTCTGCGCAGGACTCAACAACAACCTTCTGGCCGAAGAGCTCTCACCCAGCCTCAGCCGTCTGGAACGCAGCCTCTGCGGCTGGCTGGCCGAAGCGATCGGTTTGCCGCCGGGCAGTGGTGGGGTTCCGGCCAGCGGCGGGACCCTTTCCAACCTCATGGCCCTGGTGACGGCCAGGGTGAGCCGGGGGCTGCAGCACTGCAGCGAAGCGGTGGTGCTGGCCAGCAGTGCGGCCCATGTCTCCCTCAGCAAGGCCCTGCTGGTCATGGGTCTGCCGCCATCGGCCCTGCGGCTGCTGCCGACCGATGCCCAGGGGCGCCTCGATCCTGAGGCCCTGGCCCTTGAGCTCGAGGCCTGCGCGGCAGCAGGTGTTCCGGTGCTGGCGGTGGTTGGCACGGCCGGGACGACGGTCTGCGGCGCTGTCGATCCATTGCCCGCGATGGCCTCCCTGTGCCGGCGTCACGGGGTCTGGCTCCACGTTGATGGAGCGATCGGTGCCGTGTATGCCCTCGATCCGGAGCACGCACCCCGGGTGGCTGGATTGGCACTGGCCGATTCGATCACCATCAATCCCCAGAAGCTGCTGGGCATCACCAAGACCTCCTCGCTCCTGCTGCTGGCCCAGCCCGCCCAACTGGCCGACACCTTTGCCACGGGGCTTCCCTACATGGAGCCGAGCTGGGGCGGCAGCCATGGTGGTGACTGCGGTCTGCAGGGCACGCGCTCGGCCGAGGTGCTCAAGCTGTGGCTGGGGCTGCGTCAGTTGGGACGTGACGGCATCACGGCGATCCTCGATGGTGCCATCGCCCGCCGCCGGCGCCTGCAATCCCTGCTCGAGCCCTGGACGCGCCTGCTGTTGCGCCAGGGTGGGCTGCATCTTCTGGCCTTCAGCCCCGAGGGGCTGAGCGCAGCTGAGTCCGACCACTGGAGCCGCTCGACCCGCCAGGACCTGCTGGCGGCCCAGTTGATGCTGTCGCGGCCGATGCATCTGGGGCGTCACCATCTCAAGGCGGTGCTCGGCAATCCCCACACCCGTGAGGAGCACCTGCAACAGCTGGCCGCGATCGTCGGCCGCAGTGTCGAGGTGTTGCCATGAGTCAGACCCGGGGACGCTGGGTGGCCCTGGTGACCGGTGTCTTGTCGGTGTTGATCGGTGTGGCCTATCTGGTGCTGATCACGGTGCTCGACAGTCGCGGTCCGCTGTTGCCGCCGCCACCGGAGGCCCTGGGCTTCAGCGTGAGTCAGGACGGGGCGGCAGCTGTTTCTCCTGCTGTCGTCTCAACGGCTCCACCACCCGGCTGAACGCCTTCTCAAGGAAGCGACGCAGGTCGGCATCGCGTCGACTCAGGTCGAACTGTTGTTGCACCACCTCCTGAACACCGCCATCGCCCCAGTCCTGGTTCTGCGCGAAGTACGTGATGAAACTGAGTCCGGCGACCCGGGTCAACCAGGCGGCGCTGACGGCCTGAAGGGCGCGACCCACCAGCAGGGTCGGCAGGCTCAGGCTCAGGCTGGTGCTCAGCAGACTGACCCCACCCTTGACCAGCCCCAGGGCTGCCAGAGTCTTGCCGACCGACACGGCGAGATCCTGGGCTGTGTCGCGGCTCAGCTGAATGCCATAAACCCGCCCGATCTCCACCACCATCTGGGCGTTGACAGCAGCGGCGGCCAGCAGGTCGAGCCCCGGCAGCGGGGTCACGGCCAGCGCCCCTGCACCGATCCACATCGTGCGCTCGACGATCGACTCGGCATCCTGGCGACGTTGTTGAGCAAGAAGGGCCTGGCTGGCTTCGCTGAGGCGACGGCTCTGCAGCAGCAGATTGTCGGCGATCAGTTCCTCACCATCGCGATGCAGTACGGCAGCGATGCGCTGCAACAGGGCATCGACCTCCGGGAACGGTTGCAGCGGCTGGCCTCCCGGACGGGGAACGCTCTGGGGCGAGGCACTGGCGGCGACCACGTCGTCCGCTTCGAGCAAGCCACGACAGCGCTGGCGCAGCAGGCTGAGCAGCCTTGCCTCCTCCTGTTCACCTCGCAGATCGCATTTGTTGAGAACCAGCAACAGGCGTTTCCCCAGCGCCGCCAGGGTTTCAAACACGTGCATCTCGGCGGCCCGCAGGTCGCCGTCGACGACCAGCAGCAACAGATCGGCGCGGGCTGCCTGTTCCCGTGCCAGCCGTTCGCGGCTGTCGCCGGCGTCGCCTGATTCCAGGATTCCGGGTGTGTCAATCAACCAGATGGCCCGCTGCAGGCCCCTGAGGCGCAGGCGGTATCGGCTGCTGGCGCTGGTGGTCCCCATCGCGGCCCCCACCGAGCCCACCAACTCACCCAGCAGGGCACGGATCAGCGATGTCTTGCCGCTGGAGCCTGCCCCCAGCACCACGATCATCAGATCGCCCCGTTCCAGGTCGCGGGCCATGCGTTGCCGTTCTTGCGCAAGCAGATTCCGCTCGACGGCATCGCGCACCCGCTCCAGGGTCTGGTCAATGGCTTCGAGGTTCTGACGTGCAGCCTCGCGTCGGTTGGATGGAGCCGTCGCTGCTGTGGAGGGACCAGTGGTGCGCTGCCCTGTGCGCAGTGCCCGCAGCCAAGGCCAGAGCAGCTGGCCCAGCACCAAGGCCGCTGCCAGCAGCAGCAGCCACAGCACCGGGGCGACCAGGCCATAGGGCAGAACGGCACTGAGCTGCCAGATCAGTTGGTTGATCGCCTGCAGGACCAGACCCAGCAGCACAAGGGCCGCCAGCAGGAGCGCGAGGGCCAGCCAGAGCCGTTTGCGCAGGTTCACCCACCGCTCCCCGCTGCGGCGATGATCTCGTTCCACAGGGCCGCTGCAAGCCCGCTGCCGGCCCGGGTCGGGCGGTTGTCATCGTTCCCCAGCCACACCCCAACGACCCAGTGGTGGGCGGGATCAAAGCCGATGAACCACAGGTCGCGACTGTCGTTGGTGGTGCCGGTCTTGCCGCCCTCACCGCCGCCGCGGTAGGCCGCCCTGCCGGTGCCCTGGCGCACGACCGCCTGCAGCATCGCCTGCAACGTGTCGCTCACCCGCGTCGTGGTGGCGCGTCGGCCAGGGTTGGCCAGAGGGGCTGCCTGATTGGCCGCCTGGCGGCAGCGTGGATCGGCCAGCCCCTGACAACGCTCGGCATCGATCAGCCGCCGGATCGTGCGTGGTGCATGCCAGATCCCACCATTGGCAATGGCGGCATAGGCGCTGCTCATCTCGAGCAGGGTGGCTTCGCTCTGGCCCAGGGCAAGTCCGGGAACCGCACGCATCGGTGAATCGATGCCCAGATCCCGGGCTTTCTGCACGACCGATTCCAGTCCGACGCGGCGGCTCAGCCGCAGGGCAGCGGTGTTGCTGCTGATCGCCAGCGCCGTGGTCAGACTGAGGCCGCCATGGCACGTTGAGCTGTAGTGAATGCCTCCCCAATCGAGGGGATCGCAGCTCACAACAGAACCCTCACCCAGGCCGCGCTCCAGCGCCAGGGTGTAGGGCACCAGCTTGAAGGTGCTTCCAGGTTGCCGCAGTGCCATGGAGGCCCGGTTGAACTGACTGCTGCTGTAATCGCGCCCGCCGGCGATGGCGACGATGCCACCGTTGCGATAGTCGAGCACCACCACCGCTCCCTGGCTCACCGCCTGGTCGCGGTGCGTGTCGATCCAGCGACGCAGCAGCGCTTCGATGCGCTGCTGCAGACCCAGGTCCAGATGGGTATCGATCAGGTAGTTGCCTTGCTGGGCGGCATCGGATCCGACCAGTTGCTCCAGATCGCGGCGCACCTGGTCGGTGTAATAAGGCGCCCCGCGCAGGGCGGGATTGCTGCGACAAGCCTGGGGAGCGATGATTACCGGAGCCCGAGAGGCGCGTCGGGCCCGGTCGTCGCTGATGCGGCCGGTGGCCGCCATTTTGCTGAGCACCTGGTTGCGCGATTCCAGGGCTGCTGCTGGATCGACACAGGGGTCAAAGCCGTTCGGCGAGGGCAACAACCCGACGAGCAGGGCGGACTCTTCGAGACTCAGCTGCCGGGCCGAGCGACCGAAATAGTGGCGGGAGGCGTCTTCAAAGCCCCAGCCGACCCCGAGATAGACCCGGTTGAGGTAACTCAACAGCAGATCACGCTTGCTGTAACGGGCTTCGAGCTGCAGGGCCACCAGCAGTTCTCGCCACTTGCGTTGGAGGGTCTCCCCATTGCCGACCTCGTCGGGATAGAGGCTGCGCGCCAGTTGCTGGGTCAGGGTGCTGCCCCCCTGAAGCACCCGCCCGCCCAGCAGATTGGTGAACAGGGCGCGTGCCGTGCCGATCGGATCAACACCTGGATGCCACCAGAAGCGACTGTCTTCGCTGGCCAGGAGTGCGTCGACCAGGGTTCCCGGATAGTCGCTCAGCCCAGCCAGTTCGCGGTGCTTGATCGTGTCGAGGCTGCTGATCGGTCTGCCACTGCGGTCGTAGAGGGCCAGGGGACCGCGCACGGTGGCCAGGCTTCCCTTGATCGGCATCAGGGCCACCGAGAGCAGCAGCAGCAGCGACCCACCACCCAGTCCTGCGCAGATCATCCAGCCGACGATCAGGCGCAGGCGTTGCAACTCAGGCAGCGGCGGCAGGCTGAACTGCAGGGTTGGTAGATCGACCTGGTTGGGTGGACCGAGTTGAACCCGGTCACCATCGTTGAGCAGCAGCTCATGGATGCGTCGTCCCTGCCACCAGAGCCCGTTGGTGGAGCCGGCATCACGCAGCCGCCAGACCCTGCCACGGCCCTCGAGCAGGGCATGCTCTCGGCTGACCGCACTGTGGTCGATCACCACGTCGAGGTCGCCGTCACGACCGATGCGGTACTGGCCCGGGAGCAGGTCGATCGTCTGTGGCGGCGCCAGCCCCTGATGCACCACGAGCTGCGGGCGGGCAGGCTGGCGCAGCACGCGCCAGCGGTCCTGCAGCGAGGCGATCAGCCGTTCAACGGGCATCGGATCGTGTGCGGCTGAGCAGGTCGAAGGCGAAGCAGGCCACCGCCAGGTTGATCGCCACATCGGCCACGTTGAACACCGGAAACTCGAACGGCACCAGGCGCAGAAAATCGACCACGACGCCCATGCGCCAGCGGTCGATGCCGTTGCCGATGGTGCCGCCCAGCAACAAGCCGACAGCTGCCGTCTGAGCGACATTGAGCCCCTGCTGCCGCCACACCCATCCCAGCAGCACCAGGGTGACGATGGCGCTGATCAGGGCCAGCAGGGTCTGGGCCTGGGTGAAGAGGCTGAACGCCGCACCCCGGTTGAACACCAGCTGGAGATCCAGCAGGCCAGGTAACCAGCGTCGTGTGACGCCCTCGGGCAGGGAGACGAGAACCCACGCCTTGCTGAACTGATCGAGCAGCACGATCAGCAGGGCCAGCATCAGGGTGCTGAAGCGGGCAGTACGGCGCATGCTCATGGAGCCAGTCGCAGCCCTCGGCGCAGTGCCAGGGCAGCCACGGCGACCCCGCAGCACAACAGGATCTGGGCAGGCAGCGGAGCCAGGCTATAGCTCACCGCCAGCTGGGGCAGCCCGACGTTCCAGCGACCTGACAGGGCGCCGAGCACCAGATTCAGCAGCCCGCACAGCTGCAGCACCGCCAGCCCAAGCAGACTCACGCCAAACAGGCTGAGCAGGTCGTCCATGCCTCCCTGGCGGGCAAGCCTGCCGCTCAGCCAGGCCGCCGGCACGAATCCCACCAGATACCCGAAACCTGGCTCGAGCAGATATCCCGGCCCACCACCCCCCTGAAACACGGGCAGCTGAAACAGTCCGACGCTGAGATAGGCCACGGCAGCGAGCATGGCGCTGCGGGGCCCGCAGACCAGGGCTGTCAGGAGCAGGGCCGGCACCTGCAGCGTCATCGGCAGGGTGAGCAGCTGCAGGGCACCGGAGCTGCTGGGCAGGGGTACGGCGGCGCTGACCAGCCCTCCGGCCAGGATCAGCATCAGCCCTGCCAGGGCTCCGGTCCAGATGGCGATCGCACGCAACGGTTGAGCCGGATGAGCGAACTGCTGGCCATCCTGCTGCAGTTAGGGTCCGACGTCATCCAGCCCCCTGGTTCGATGCCTGATTCCACCCCTGTAGCCCTTGGCGATGCTGTCAGGTTGGCGGTTCAGCGCCCGTACCTCAAGACGGCCGATCCGATGCCGATGCTGCGGCCGGGTGACCTGATCTCTCCCGATGAGGTCGGGCAGGTTGTGGGTCTGCGGGCAGCTGAGCAAGTGGCCGTCAGGTTTCGCCGGGGCACCTTTCTGCTCGAGGCCAGCTGGCTCAGCCCTGCCTGAGGGGGTGCCGCTCCCAGGCCCGCTGCGCCGCCTCCAGGCCGCGCCTGGGGCCGCAGAGGCTCAGGCGTGGCTTGAGCAGGCAGCGACGGGCCACGCTCAGCAATGCCTCCGCGCTGATCTCGCCTGCCCGTTCCAGGCAGGTGTCGATGTAGTCGACACCGAGCCCGAAACTCAGCAGCAGCGCATGGCGATCAGCCTGCTGGCTGCAGGTCTGGCGTCCCATGGCCTCCTGCCCTCTGTATTTGGCCACTGCCAACGTCAGGGCCGCGTCGGTCATGGGGGTCTGCAGCAGGTCCTGCCATTCATCGAGCAATGCCGTACAGGCCTCTGAGGCCCGTTCAGCCGAGGTCGACAGATGCCAGATGAATGGAGTCGGGCCCCGTCGTGCCGGCATGTGCACACCCACGTCATAAGCAAGGCCTCGCTCCTCGCGCAGCGCCACGAACAGCCGACTCGACATGCCAAGGCCCAGATGCGCCTGCAAGAGCCTCAGCGGCAGGCTGTCTGGATGGCTCAGGGGTGGCACGCGGCAGCCGAGCATCAGCACGACCTGACCGGTGTCGTCGTCGATCAGCTCCAGCGCCTTGTCGTCTGGCTCGGGGTGGCTCAGGACCGGGTCGAGGCCGGGAGCCGCCGGGTTCCAGCGATGGCGTTCTGCCGCCACGGCCAGTTGTTCAGGCAGCACCGCCGGCAGGGTGCCGGCGATCACCAGGGCAGCGCCAGAGCGCCTCAGCTGACCCTGCAGCAGCGCCAGATCGTCGCGTTCCATGGCGACGAGGTCCGATTCGACGCCAAGAGGATCATGGCCGTATGGCCCATGGCCATAGAGCTGCTGGCGCAGCGCTTCATGGCAGAGGTGGAAAGGATCCTCCCGTTGCCGCTGCAGCGTCTGCAGATTGAGTTGGCGTTCGATGGCGATCTGCTCAGGCTCGAGCCTCGGTTCGAGCGCCATCTGCAGCAGCAGGGGAATGAGGCGTGCGCCATCGCTGCTGGCGCATTTGAGGTTGACGACAAGATGGTCTTCACTGGCTTCACACCGCAGTGCCGCGCCGCGTCCTTCAACAAGATCGGCCAGGGCTTCGGCATCCAGATCTCCACAGCCGCGGGTGAGCAGCCCGGCGAGCAGTTGATGGGCGCCCCGTTGTCCTGCCGGATCAGCACTGCTGCCCCCGGCGATCCACAACCTGGCTGCCAACAGATCAGGGGCAGGGCACTGACGCTGTGCCAGAAGCAGTCCGCCTGGAAGCGTCTGGTGATGCCATGGGCCCATGCTCATGCCGGTACCGCCTCCAGCACGCAGGCACGACCGGGCGCGAGCAGGGTCAGGCTCTGGTGCAACGCGGGCTGGTCAATCCGGTTGATGCTGTTCAAGGGCTCAGCCAGGTCGAGGGGGCGGTTCCACAGACCGTTGTTACCGATTGCAGCGGCGATGCCGGCTGCAGCCTCGAGACCGAAGCGGTAGCCATTGCGCACCAGGGCCAGCCCCCGGGCCAGCTCCTGCCCCTCGGGCAGGTGCTCCTGGCACTCATGCAGCACCGCGTTGATCTCCTGCCGCACCGCAGGCAGGTCGTCGGCGTCGCAGACAGCCTCAAGCAAGGCCAGGCTGCCGAATTCGAGCACCTGCAGATCCAGGTCGATGCTCTCGACCAATTGAAGCTGCTCGCGCAGGCGATCCACCAGTCGGCTGCGTCGACCTTCGGCCAGCAGGCTGGTGGCCAGGTCCATCGCGGCCAGGGCATCCCGCTGGGCCGCACCCGGCAGCGACCAGGCCATCAGCAGCCGGGCCGATTCGAGCTGGGCAAACGTCTGCCGATGCACGCCTGGCTGGATCTGCAGCAGTGGCGGTTCGCTGATCGCGCCGCGCCGTGGCAACTGGCCCAGGGGAGAGCAGGCCAGCTGGGTCAGCAACGCCTGCCAGCAGGCCTGGTCGAGGGGACCGCAGACGGCCAGCACACAGCGCTCGCCGCTGTACACCCCCTGCTGGAACAGCCGCATTGCCCCTGGAGTGTGGCTGTTCAAAGCGGTCTCGACGCCCAGGATCGCGCGGCCATAGGGGTGGTTGCCGCAACCCAGCTCCAGCAGGGTCTGGAGGGCCAGTTCGTCGGGCTGGTC
>RGUW01000011.1 GCA_010027605.1 Synechococcaceae bacterium WB9_2_112
CCCTCCCCGCGGGGAGGGCTTTTTGTTGCCCTGGGCATGGCAGCGCTGTTTCTAAGCTGCCCACCAGAGCGACTCTCCGGTTTTTTGCAACGAACGCGCAGGTTGCACGCGCAGATCCTCGTGCTGGCTGCCCCGGTGCTGGGGGCGGGGCTGGCCTTGGCCAATGGCAACCAACCCCCGCAGCCCCAGCTGGCGGGGGGGGAGAGCGGCCCGACCCCGCCCCTGCAGACCGAACCGCTGCGGCCTGAGCCGCAGCAGGTGCGCCATCAGCAGCCCCGCAGCTTTGATGCCTCGCTTGACGACCTGGTGCGCCAGGGGGTGGTGACGCCGCAGGAGCGACTGCGCTTTCGCAACGGCTCGGTCAACACGCCCTTCGATGTGCCGGCCCATCGGCAGGCCTGCAGCAGCGGTGCGCTGTCTGCCCAGGAATGCCGCAGCGGCGTGGTGCTGCGCTGGCGCGGCCGGTACGGCGGCGGCGAAGGATTCACCAGCGCACAGGTGGAGCGTCTGGGCCGCGATGGCCGACCGCTGCCGCCGCTCACGGTTCCGGTTTCGGCCCTGTTGGCTGGTGCGGGCGGCAATTTCAGGCTCAGTGACGTCTTTGGCGTGACGCCACGGCCGGCGCCGATCCTGGGCAATGGCAACCGCAGCCTGCTGTTTCCCCTGATCGGATCGGCCACCACCAGCAGCAGCTTCGGCTGGCGGCTGCACCCGATCCTGGGCAACTGGCTGCTGCATGCCGGCAAGGATCTGGCGGCCCCTGAAGGAACCCCTGTTGTGGCAGCCCTGGCCGGCCGGGTGATCAGCAGCGGCCTGGCCGGTGGCTACGGCCTGGCGATCGAAGTGGAGCATGACCGCCCTCGGCGCCGCACCCTCTACGGCCACCTCAGTGAGCTCTATGTGAAACCGGGGGAACGGGTGCGCCAGGGCGAAGTGATCGG
The DNA here is from genome assembly GCA_010027605.1 of Synechococcaceae bacterium WB9_2_112. Lineage (GTDB taxonomy): Bacteria > Cyanobacteriota > Cyanobacteriia > PCC-6307 > Cyanobiaceae > RGUW01. The sequence continues at coordinate 942 of RGUW01000011.1, forward strand.
CCGCGTGGGCAGCACGGGACTCAGCACCGGACCGCACCTGCACTTTGAGCTGCGGCTGCCGGGCAGCGGCGGCTGGGTGGCCGTCGACCCCGGCGACCTCGATCCCGGCAGCGGCGGCCGCGGCAGCGATGCCATTGCCCTGCTCATGGGTGAGCTGCTGCGCACGTTGGAGCGCCCGGCCAGGAGCTGAGCCGAAAGCCGATCCGGACTGTGAGATCTAACTTGCAGACAGGACAGGATCACCACGGCAGTGGCAGCCAGGACGATGGAGACAGCAGGCGCAGACCTGGGCGTTTGGGCACCAGCTGCCGATCGGGCCGATCCGATCGCCGTGCTGCAGCAGCAGGAGATCGACCGCCTGCCCTGGCTGGTGCCGGTGCGCCACAGCCGCATGGCCCAGGATGCCTTTGCTTTTTACCGCGGCACCCCGGCGGTGATGGCCCATGACCTTGGCCAAGCCCCCAACTCGGGCCTGGACGTGCAGCTCTGCGGCGACTGCCACCTGGCCAACTTCGGCTTTTATGCCTCGCCCGAATGGCACCTGCTGTTTGACATCAACGACTTTGATGAAACCGTGCGGGGCCCGTTCGAGTGGGACCTCAAACGGTTGGTGGCCAGTGCCGTGCTCGCTACCCGCGCCCTGCAGCTGAACAGCGAGCAGCAGGCCCGCGCCGCGAGGCGCACCGCCCGCGCCTACCGCAAGGCGATGCAACAACTGGCTGCCCAGCCGTTGCAGCCGGTCTGGGGGCAGCGTCTCGATGCCGACACCTACATCCAGCAGGTTGAGCATCCGCCGCTGAAGCGGCACCTCGAGAAGGTGGGCGCCAAGGCCCGGTCCCACACCCACAGCGAAGCCGCCGGCAAGCTCTGCGTCCATGGACCTGACGGCGTCCTGCAGCTGCGCCACGACCCGCCACTGATCTGGCGCCATGCCCTGCTTGAGCAACAGTGGACCGGTGGCATCGACTGGCAGGAGCTGGTTCAGGAACAACGGGATCGCTACCTGGCGTCACTCCCGGCCGACATGCGTCACCTGCTGTCCCAGTACCGCCTGAGCGATACCGCCATCAAGGCCGTCGGCGTGGGTTCGGTGGGCACCCGCTGCTCCATCGGCCTGTTTGTGGGGCCCCACCCCGATGACGTGCTGATCCTGCAGAGCAAGCAGGCCGAAGACTCGGTACTGGCGCCCTACGCCAGCACGCCACCGCCCAGCCACCAGGGCCAACGGGTGATCGAAGGCCAGCGGCTGCTCCAGACCGCCAGCGATCCTTTCCTGGGCTGGCTCGATGGCCACCAAGCCGGGCGCCAGTACTACTGGCGCCAGCTGCGCAACTGGAAGGGCTCGGTCGACCTGGGCGCCCTCGATGCCAAGGGGCTCGAGCTCTATGGCGAGCTGTGCGGACGGGTGCTGGCCAAGGCCCACGCCCGATCGGGCGATCGCATCGCCATCGCCACCGTCCTGGGGGACGGCAAACCCTTTGACCAGGCGATGGAGACCTATGCCCTGGCCTATGCCGATCAAGCCGAGCATGACTACCAGCTCTTCCTGAAAGCCATCAAGGAAGGACGGCTTGAAGCAAGCATGATCTACTGAGCAGGCACGATCGATGGATCACGATCACCGCCGAGACGCCCGACCCAGCGGCACTCAGGAGCTGGCAATGCGACCGTCGCGGAAGTGAATCACCTGCTGGGCGCGGGCTGCCACCTCGTCTTCGTGGGTGACCATGACCACCGTCATGCCGCTGCGGTGCAGGTCGTCGAAGATGTCGAGCACCTCGGCTGTGGTGCGTGAATCGAGAGCACCGGTGGGTTCATCGGCAAGCAACAAGGCCGGATTGTTGATGATCGCCCGGGCAATGGCGACCCGCTGCTGCTGTCCGCCCGAGAGCTGGTTGGGTTTGTTGCCCAGGCGCTGTCCCAGACCGACGCGCGTCAGAGCGCTGCGGGCACGCTCCTGACGTTCGTGATGGGGAATGCCGGCGTAGATCATCGGCAGCACCACGTTCTCCAGGGCGCTGAGATGGGGCAACAGGTGGAATTGCTGGAACACAAACCCCAGCTCCCTGTTGCGCAGATCAGCGAGCGCGTCATCATCGAGTGTTTCCACGGGGATGCCGTTGAGCCGGTAGCTGCCGGAGGTGGGCCGGTCCAGGCAACCCAGAATGTTCATGGCCGTGCTTTTGCCCGAGCCGGAAGCCCCCATCACGGCCAGGTAATCGCCCTGGTTCACCGACAGGCTCAGGTGATCGAGGGCCCGCACCTCGGCATCCCCACTGCCGTAGGTCTTGCAGACGTCTTCAAGACCGGCAACAGGGGCCATTCAGCCCAGTGACGGCAGGCCGGAGGCAGCAGCGATCGCCCGCTGCAGCATCGGGGTACCGGTCACAGCCTGACCCGCCCAGGAAAAGAGCGGATTGGACAGAATCCCGCCGACGGCCGTGACCACCACGCAGCCCACCAGAGCAGCGCGGAGGGCCGGCATTCCCCGCAGGTTCCAGCTCAACGCCGGATAGGCCTTGACCACATCGGAGGCGTCCTGAGGTTCTTTGACCACCATCATCTTGATCACCGAGATGTAGTAGTAGATCGACACGACTGAGGTCACCAGACCCACCACAACCAGCAGATACTGGTGGTCAGCCCAACCGGCAAAGAACAGATAGATCTTGCCGAAGAAACCCAGCATCGGCGGGATCCCGCCCAGCGAAAGCAGGCAGAGGCTGAGACCCAGGGTGATCAGGGGATCCTTCTGGTACAGCCCTGCGTAGTCGGAGATGCGGTCGGAACCGGTCCGCAGCGAGAAAAGAATGATGCAGGCGAAAGCGCCCAGATTCATGAACAGATAGGACGCCATGTACAGGACCATGGCGGCATAGCCATCTTCGGTGCCACAGACCAGGCCGATCATCACGAACCCCGCCTGGCCGATCGAGCTGTAGGCGAGCATGCGCTTCATCGAGGTCTGGGCCAGGGCCACCACGTTGCCCAGCACCATGCTCAGCACCGCCAGCACGGTGAACAGCAGCTTCCACTGCACCGAGAAGCTCTCGAAGCAACCCACCAGAATTCGCAGGGCGAGAGCAAAACCCGCTGCCTTGGAACCCACCGACAGAAACGCCACCACAGGGGTGGGCGAGCCCTCGTAGACATCGGGGGTCCACTGGTGGAAGGGCACGGCGGCGATCTTGAACGCCACAGTCGCCAGCACGAAGACCAGGGCCAGGGCCGCTACCGGGGTAGCACTGCTCTGCAGAGCCAGGGCCACGGCATCCAGGCTGGTGGAGCCACCGGTGAGCCCATACAGCAGGGAAGCGCCGTAGAGGAAAACCGCCGCCGCCGCCGAGCCCACCAGCAGGTATTTGAGCGCTGCCTCCGAGCTGCGGGCATCGCGTTTCATGTAGCCCGAGAGCAGGTAGCTGGAGACCGACAGGGTTTCCAGCGACACGAAGATGCTCACCAGATCGGTGGAACCGCAAAGGAGCATGGCTCCCAGGGTGGCGGCCAGCAGGATCGAGGCGTATTCGCCGATGGGCGTGCCGCTGCGCTCGACATAACGCCAGCTGAGCATCAGCGAGATCAGGGTCGACGCCGCCACAACAGCCCTGAAGGCGATGGCAAGGTTGTCGGCCAGAAACGATCCCAGGAACGCCGGTTCCGCAGGACTGTTCCACTGCAGGGCGAGCAGCACCAGGGCACCGCCCAGGCCGCCGTAGCAGATCGGTGGCACCCAGCGGGCCGCCGCTTTCTCGCCGGCCAGATCGACCAGCAGGCTCAGCAGGAGCGCCACCAGCACAGCCCCTTCGGGTGCGATGGCATCCGCATGGAGCTGCAGCGACAGGGTGCTGAAGTTCACCGGAAGAGTTGCCCGCAATGCTCGCGGCGACTGTAGCGGCGCTGCCCTGCACTTCAGTCATCAGGACACGGGCTCGCGCACAGGGCACGCCGATGCGATAAAGAGGGAAGCGGTTCACCGCCTCAGCCGTGGGTCATACCCTCGTCATCGTCGAAAGCCCCACCAAGGCGCGCACCATCCGCGGCTTTCTGCCCAAGGACTACAGGGTGGAGGCCTCGATGGGGCACGTGCGCGATCTGCCCAACAACGCCAGCGAGATCCCTGCGGCGTTCAAAGGGGAGAAATGGGCCAACCTGGGCGTCAACACCGCCAACGACTTCGAGCCCCTGTACGTGGTGCCGAAGGACAAGAAAAAGGTGGTCAAGGAGCTCAAGGACGCCCTCAAGGGGGCCGACCAGCTGCTGCTCGCCACCGACGAAGACCGGGAAGGCGAATCGATCAGCTGGCACCTGCTGCAGCTGCTGGCCCCCAAGGTGCCGGCCAAGCGCATGGTCTTCCACGAGATCACCAAGGAAGCGATCGGCCGGGCCCTGGAGAGCACCCGCGAGCTGGACATGGAGCTTGTGCACGCCCAGGAGACCCGCCGCATCCTCGACCGCCTGGTGGGCTACACCCTCTCGCCGCTGCTCTGGAAAAAGGTGGCCTGGGGCCTCTCGGCCGGCCGGGTGCAGTCGGTGGCGGTGCGGCTGCTGGTGCAGCGGGAGCGGGCCCGCCGGGCCTTCAGGAGCGGCAGCTACTGGGACCTCAAGGCCCAGCTCGAGCAGGCCGGTGGCGGCTTTGAGGCCAAGCTGAGCCATCTGGCCGGCGAGCGCATCGCCGGTGGGGCCGACTTTGACGAAAGCACCGGCGCCCTCAAGAGCGGCAGCAAGGTGACGCTGCTGGCCGAGGCCGACGCCAGGGCCCTGCAGCAGGCGGTGGCCCAGGCCCCCTGGCGCGTGGCAGCGGTGGAAGAAAAACCCACGGTGCGCAAACCCGTGGCCCCCTTCACCACCAGCACCCTGCAGCAGGAGGCCAACCGCAAGCTGCGCCTCTCGGCGCGCGAAACCATGCGCACGGCCCAGGGGCTCTATGAGCGCGGCTTCATCACCTACATGCGCACCGACTCGGTGCACCTGAGCGACCAGGCGATCGGTGCGGCGCGCAGCTGCGTTGAAGCCAAGTACGGCAAGGATTACCTGAGCCCCGCCCCACGCCAGTTCTCAACCAAGTCGCGCAACGCCCAGGAGGCCCACGAGGCGATCAGGCCGGCCGGCGAGAGCTTCCGCGACCCCGGCGCCACCGGCCTCGATGGCCGTGACCTGGCCCTCTACGAGCTGATCTGGAAGCGCACCGTGGCCAGCCAGATGGCCGACGCCCGCCTCACCATGCTCAGCGTCGATCTGGAGGTCGATGGGGGGAGCCTGGGCATGGCGGGCTTCCGGGCCAGCGGCAAGCGCATCGACTTCGCCGGCTTCTTCAGGGCCTACGTCGAGGGCAGCGACGACCCCGATGCGGCGCTCGAGGGCCAGGAGGTGCTGCTGCCCAACCTCAAGGCCGGTGACAGCCCTGCCTGCAAGGGCGTCGAGGCCCTGGGCCACCAGACCCAGCCCCCGGCCCGCTATAGCGAGGCCGCCCTGGTCAAGATGCTGGAGAAGGAAGGCATCGGCCGTCCCTCGACCTACGCCTCGATCATCGGCACGATCGTGGATCGGGGCTACGCCACCCTGCAGAACAACAGCCTCACCCCCAGCTTCACGGCGTTCGCGGTGACGGCCCTGCTCGAGGAGCACTTCCCGGATCTGGTGGACACCAGCTTCACCGCCCGCATGGAGGGCAGCCTCGATGAGATCGCCGCCGGGAGGGAGCAGTGGCTGCCTTACCTCGAGGGCTTCTTCAAGGGGGACAAGGGGCTGGAGACCCAGGTGGCCCAGCGCGAGGGCGACATCGACCCTGGCGCCTCACGCACGGTCGAACTCGAGGGGTTGCCCTGCGTGGTGCGCATCGGCCGCTTCGGCGCCTACCTGGAAACCAAACGGGTGGCCGATGACGGCACCGAGGAGCTGCTCAAGGCCACGCTGCCCACCGAACTCACACCAGCCGATCTCGATGCCGAGCGGGCCGAACTGATCCTCAAGCAGAAGGTGGACGGGCCCGAGTCGCTGGGTGAAGACCCCGAGACCGGCGAGCAGGTCTACCTGCTGTTTGGCCAGTACGGCCCCTATGTGCAGCGCGGCCAGGTCAGCGACGAGAACCCCAAGCCCAAGCGCGCCTCCCTGCCCAAGGGCGCCAAGCCCGAGGAGCTGAGCCTCGAGGACGCCCTTGGGCTGCTGCGGCTGCCGCGCCATCTGGGCGAGCACCCCGATGGCGGCAAGGTGCAGGCGGGCCTCGGCCGCTTCGGCCCTTATGTGGTGCACGACAAGGGCAAGGGCGAGAAGGACTACCGCTCGCTCAAGGCCGAGGACGACGTGCTGGCCATCGGCCTGAGCCGGGCCCTGGAGCTGCTGGCGATGCCCAAGAAGGGGCGTGGCGGCCGCACGGCCCTCAAAGACCTGGGCACCCCCGAGGGCGCCAGCGAACAGGTCCAGCTGTTCGACGGTCCCTACGGCCTCTACGTCAAACAGGGCAAGGTCAACGCCTCGCTGCCCGAGGGCACCACCGCCGACACCATCACCCTGGAGCAGGCCATCGAGCTGCTGGCCGCCAAGGCCGCCAGCGGCAAGACCAAGGGCCGGGCAGCCGCAAGCGGCGGCACCCGCAAGGCAGCGAGCAGCAGGTCCTCCGCCGGCAAGACCGCCACCGCCAAACCCGCAGCCCGCAAGCCACCCGCCACCACCAAGAGCGGCCGGCTCAGGGCCAGTGCGGTGCGGATCGTGCGCGCCGCCGACAGCCCATGACCCCCCGCCGCCCGCCGCGCGCCGCTGCTGTGCTGGGGGCTCTGCTGCTGGGAGGCTGCAGCGGCACCCCCTTCGGAGACCGGCTGGCCAGCAGTTTCTCGAGCGCTCCGCAGCCAATCGAGCAGCCCAGGCGGCAAGCCACCACCCCCGCAGCAGCCGCCACACCAGCAAAATCGGCGACAGCGGTGCCGGCAAACCCCGATGGGCCCAGGCTGGAGACCACCCGGCCGTCACCAGCCCCGAGCCGCGCCCTAGCACCCGCGCCCTACCGGATCACCATCCGGCTGCCCAGCGGAGACCCTTCGGCACCGGCCGAAGTGGTCACCCAGGCCTTGCGGGCTGCTGGTGTTCCCTTCGAGGTTGAAATGATCGAGCGGATCATGCCCGCTGCCGCCACTGGCCCTTCGGCACCGGCTCCTGCCCCGTTGCCGGCGCCGGCACCAGCGCCGCGAAGCCGCTGACGCAATGGTGCCCGAGCCCCTGAGCCAGCGCCAGGCGCGCCAGCTGACCGAAACGGCCTACCTCGCTGCCGCCACGGCCCTGCTGTGGATTGCCCTGTATTACCTGCCGGTGGGCAGTCCCCTGTTCCGGCTGGCGTTACCCCTGCCCCTGGCCCTGTTGCAGCTGCGCCACGGCGGGCGCCAGGCCCTCGAGGGTCTGGCGGTGACCGGACTGCTGCTGCTGGCCCTGATGGGCCCCATCCGCGGGCCGCTGGTGGTCTTTCCCTATGGAGCCCTGGCCCTCTGGCTGGGCTGGTGCTGGAAGCACCGGATCAGCTGGTGGTGGAGCTGGGGCATCGGCAGCGTGATCGGTGCCGCGGGCTTTCTGGTGCGGGTGGCAGTGCTGTCGGTGCTGGTCGGCGAAAACCTCTGGGTGGTGATCACCAGCGCCGCCGCCGGGCTGCTCGAACGGGTGCTGGGTCTGGTCGGGCTGGCCAGCGGCATCGAACTGGCCCAGGTGCAGCTGGCCGCCGTGCTGCTGGTATGGCTGCAGAACGTCATCGTGGTGCTGGCGCTCCACGCGGTGGCCTATTGGATCTTTCCGCGGCTGCGCAGTCCGATCAGTGAACCGCCGCCGGCACTGCGGGCGCTGGTGGCCCTCGATCCCCTGTGACCGAACTGGCCAGACGCTGGCAGCAGGTACGCCCCCTGGTGCTGCTGGCGGCCACGGCCACGGCCGAAGTGCACGGCATCTCGGCAGCAGGTGCCACAGCGGCGTCCCGGCGCCAGACGGCGGCCGCCGATGCCGAACTGCTGCTGCTGGGCCCCCAGGCGCGACGGCCCCAGGCCCTGCCCCCCTTGCCGGCCGGTGTGAGCCCTGCCCTGATCAGCCATGTGGGTCTGCGGGAGCTGGGCCTGCTGCCGCGCACCCTGGTGGTCGATCTGGGCTGTCCCGTCGCGCCCCGGATCCCCCACCTGCGCCTGGCTGCAGCCGAAGCTGGTGCTGCGGCCGCCTGTGTGAGCACAGGTGCTGCCATGCCCCTGACGCGGGTGCGGGCCCTGCTCGAGCGGGGGCGACGCTGGGGCCGCAGCTGGCCAGCCGGTGAACCCCTGCTGCTGGCCGAGTGTGTGCCGGGTGGCACCACCACAGCCCTGGGGGTGCTGGAGGGTCTGGGGATCGCCGCGACCGGGCTGGTCAGCGGCAGCCTGCGGCAGCCGGCCCATGGGCTCAAGGCCGCCTTGGTCAAACGCGGATTGGCAAAAGCTGGATTGGAGGCTGGCTCGGGCCTGGGCAGGGAGCCCAGCCCGGAGCCAAGCCGGGTGCTGGCGGCCGTGGGTGATCCCATGCAGGCGCTGGCGGCCGGCCTGGTGCTCGAGCTGGCCGCACGGGGTGAGCCGGTGCTGCTGGCTGGTGGCAGCCAGATGGCGGCAGTGCTGGCCCTCAGCCTGGCCCTGGCACCGTCCGAGCGACGCGCCACGATCGCAGCGGCGGCCCTGGTGGCCACCACAGCCTGGGTGGCCAGCGAGCCCGGCAGCGACCTGGCGCTGCTGCTCGAGCGCATCGGCTCGCACCTGGGGGTCGAGCCCCGGCTGGCTGTGGCCAGCCTGCGGTTTGACCAATGTCACAACCGCGCGCTGCGCGATTACGAGTGCGGGTTCGTCAAGGAAGGGGTCGGCGCCGGTGGTGTGGCGGTGTTATGGGACTTGAGCGGTCGCCCCGCGCTCGAGCTGGCCCAGGCCTGCGACGAGGCCTGCAGCCTGCTGGCCTGAGCTGCGGGGCCGCTTAGGGTCAGCCTTTGCCACAGCCACCGTGCTCTCCCGCCGCCAGCTGCTGGGCCAGGGCGTGGGTCTGCTGCCGCTGGCGCTGCTGGGCAGCTGCGGCCGCAGCGCCGGACCACGGCTGCTGGCCTGCAAGGGTGACCTGCCCAAGGCCTGGCTGGCCACCCTGCCCAGCCCCTGGACCCTCCAGGAGCTTGAGCGCAGTCAACAGATCGTGGCAGCCGCCCGTGACGATCAAGCGGCTCACCGCGACGACGCCGGCCTGCTGCAACTCAGTGACGGCTGGGCCTCGAGCATTCCCACAGCAGAGCTGCAACCGCTGGGTGCCCCGGCCTTGCTGGCCCGTCTGGCCGCAGCCGCCGGGCCGGTGAGCCGGCTTTACGGCCCGCCCCAAAGCCCGGCGCTGGCCTTCCCATGGGCGTTCAGCCCCTGGGTGCTGGCATTGCGCCATCGCCCGGATCTGCTCGATCAGGCGCGGCAGAGCTGGGATGTGCTGCTCGATCCAAGCCTCAGGGGTCGCCTGGTGCTGCCCTCCAGCCCCCGCATCAGCATCGAACTGATGCAGGCCGATGCCAGCCGGCTGCGGCGGCTGCGGCAGGCGGCCCTGGCCTACGACGAGGCCAACGGCCTCAACCTGCTGCTGCTGGGCAAGGCCAGCGCCGCCGTGGTGCCGCAGCAACGCCTGATCCCGCTGTTGCGCCAGGACCCCCGCCTGCAGGTGGTGCTGCCCGCCACTGGCGCACCCCTGAGCTGGCAGGTGTTGATCAGACCGGCCCAGGCGACGGCACCGTTGCCGCTGGCCTGGCTGGCCCAGGTGCTCGAGCCTCCCCTGCTGACCAGGCTGCTGGCCGCCGGGTGGGTGCCGCCGCTGCCCCGGGCCGAACTGCAGCGGGCCCTGCGGGCGCTGCCAGGGCCCCAGGCCTCCCTGCTGCTGCCGCCGGAAGCCGTGCTGCAACGCTGCTGGAGCCAGCCGCCCCTGCCGGCAGCCCAGCGTCTGGCCTGGCAGACCCTGTGGGATGCGGCTGCGCCCTGAGGCCTGACCGACAGCGGCCTAGTCGTCCCAGAGGCGGCGCCCCGGGGCAGCGACCAGGCGCCGGTGGGTGTCGGCCAGCAGCTGGGGAATCGGCAACTGGTGCGGGCAGCGGGGCATGCAATCACCACAGGCGGCGCAGGCCTGGGCATTGACCGTTTCCCACCAGTGGCCGGCGCGGTTGATCAGGTTGTAGCGCTCCTGGGCAAACACCTGCAGACCATGGCCCACCGCCAGGTTGCGCAGCCGCAGCAGGGCCGGGATCGGCACATCGTTGGGACAGGGCAGACAGGCGCGGCACTGACCGCAGCGCTCAGGCCCCAGGCGCTCCCGCCCTGATTCCTCAAGCCGTACCAGGGCCTGCCGATGCTCAGCGCTGAGCCACGGCAGCGCGGGGGTGGCCTTGCTGCCGGCTGCGGCTGAGGCCGGACCGGCAATGGCCCTGGCCCAGGCCAGATCACCGGGCTGGGCCGCCCCCAGGGTGAGGGTGGAGATCCCCTGATCGAGCAGAAAGCGGTAGGCCAGCTCAAGCGGGTGAAACGGTGCGCAGTCGGCGATCAGTTGTGCTGGCGGGTCGTAGAGACGCCCGCCCTTGTCGGCCGGAGAAATCGCCATCACGCCGATGCCTTGGGCCAGGGCAGCGCGGGCCAGGGGCAGGCGCTCCTGGTCAAACCAGTGCAGGTGCAGGCTGCAGAAGGTGAAACGGCCGCTGGCCAGGGCCCGCTCGATCAGCGGCGTGTCGCCATGGCTGCTGAAGCCGATCTGGCCCACCAGGCCTTCGCCCGTGGCCCAGGCCAGCAGGGCCGCACCGGGGCCGCTCAGGGCCCAGTCGAGGTGCTCGCTTCGGTTGATGCCGTGCACCGCCAATCCGTCGAGGCGGGGCACCCCCAGCCGCTTGAGCATGGCCCTCAGCTGCTCCTGGGCCGTGGCCAGATCGGGCCCGGGCAACAGCTTGCTGGTGATCAACCAGCCGCCTGCCGGCACCACCCCCTCGCGGTGCAGCCGGGTGAGCCCCTGGCCGAGAAAGGTCTCAGCGGGCCCATAGGCGGCGGCGGTCTCGATATGGTTCAGCCCGGCGGCCACGGCCGCGCGCAGCACCGCCTCCATCTGGGCAGCGCTGTCGATGGCGCGCATGGTTCCCAGCGAAAACGGCGAGACCGCCGGCAGGCTCCCGAAACGGCGCCAGGGCAGTTCAGCCACCAGGCTCGCTGGAGGTTGTGGGTGGTGCGGGCGGCTCGCCCTCATCGCCCTCAGGGGCCAGCTGGGGCTCGGGCTGGGCCTTGCTCAGGTGCCGCACCAGCTCAGCGGGGGAGGTGCTGTCGAGAAAGCGACGAAAGTCCTCGCGGTCTTCGGCATCGGCCTCGGCGTCGACCGGAATCGAAGCATCGGCCACCACCTCCTCGAGCATCCAGATCCCGCTGCCGGTGCGCAGAGCCAGGGCGATCGCATCACTGGGACGGGCGTCGAGCTCATGCTGCTGGTCGTCGCCAGGACCAGTGAGCTTCAGCACGGCGCGGAAGGTGCTGTCTTCGATGGTGTGCACGATCACCCGCTCGAGGGTGAGCCCGCCGGCGGCCAGCAGGCTGGCCATCAGGTCGTGACTCAGGGGCCGTGGCGGCGCCTGGCCACTCATGCCCGCCAGGATGTTCTGCGCCTGGGCCTGGTCGATCCAGATCGGCACCTGGCGACGGCCTGAAGGATCCCGCAGCAGCACGATCGGGCTGCGGCTGGCCGCATCGAGGGCGATACCAGCGACGCTCATCTCGACCATGGCCGTGGTGCGTCTGCTGCCTGATTATGGCCAGCAGAGGAGCGGAGCGCCGCAGCCATGTTCACCGGTCTGGTGCAGGCCATCGGCACCCTGCAGCGCTGTGGCAGCGGTGTGCAGGTGATCTGGCCACCCCACGAAGGACTCAACGAACCGCTCAACCTGGGAGACAGCGTTGCCGTCGATGGGGTGTGTCTGACCGTGGCCGAGCTGCTGCCCCATGGCTTCAGGGCCGACGTGAGTGACGAGACCCTGGCCCGCAGCACCCTGGGCGCCAAGGCACAGCGGGGGGAAGCGGTGAATCTGGAGCCCGCCCTGCGCCTGTCCGATCGCCTGGGAGGCCATCTGGTGAGTGGCCATGTCGATGGACTGGGACAGGTGGAGGCCATCGCCAGAACCGGTGAATCCTGGCGGCTCGAACTCAGCTGGATCGACCGGCGCTACGGCCGTTATGTCTGCGACAAGGCCAGCGTAGCGGTCAACGGCATCAGTCTCACGGTGGCGGGCAGCGAGGATCTGGGCTGCCGCTTCTGGATCGCGGTGATCCCTCACACGTGGAGCCGTACCACCCTGCATCGACTCCGGGTCGGCCAGGTTGTCAATCTGGAAGCCGATCTGCTGGCCAAATACGCCGAACGATTGCTGCAACCGACGGCCGATGCAGCTTCGGGCTCGAGTCTCGACCGAGCCTGGCTGCAGGATCACGGCTGGAGCTGACAGCCCCAGAGGCCATGACTACGGTCGGGGCAGTGCATCTGCCTTGCCATGGCCACAGACCTTGAACGTGAACGGACCACCATCCAGGGATTGCGTGCTTTCACCATCGGCGAAGGGATCGTGATGCTGGTGCTGGGGATCCTGGCGCTGGTGTTCCCGATCATTGCCTCGGCCTGGATCACCGTGGTCGTGGCGATCGCCTTCCTGGTGGGAGGCATCATCGGCTGGATCAGCAACCTCTCACGGGCAAGACGACTCAGCCGCCTGCACTGCTTCTGGCGACTGGTCGTCTCCACACTGTTTCTGGTGATCGGTGTGTGGATCATCCAGCAGTTCAGCGCCGGCCCCCTGACAGCGGGCCTGCAGGTGGCAGCACTGGCCTACGCGGTGGGAATCGTGTTTCTGGTGGAAGGGATCGTGGCCATGATCGTCTCCCTCTCGCACACCGAACGCAGCGGCTGGGGATGGGGACTGGCCAATGGTGTGGTGACCCTCATCCTGGGCATCCTGATCCTGAGCATGCAAGGAGTCATGGTGCTCCAGGTGCTGGGCATCCTTGTGGGGATCAGCTTCCTGTTCAGCGGCATCGACCTGCTGGCCTTCAGCGCCGCCTTCCACCGCAGCGAAGACGCCTGAACGGCTGGCATCAGCAGATCAGGGTTCGTCGGGCTCGATCGGGGACAGCCAGATCGAGCCCGTCTCCTTGTGCAGTTCGATGCGGAACTCCTGCCCGGGCTCCAGGCCCATGCGCCGGGTGTAGGCATGACCGATCAGCAGGTTGCCGTTGCCATGCACCCGGGTGCGGAATTCGGCCTGACGCCCCTTGCTGCCGGCACCGGCGCCCGAAGGCGACGCTGAGGGCACGACATATCCCTTGGCCTCGACCAGGGCCCGATAGAAACTCTTCTTGAGCAGCCTGCCGCTGGGGCCCACATAACCACAGGCACGCGCGATCTGATCTTCCGGTCTGTTGCTCAGAGATCGGGCCTTGGCCAGAAGAGCCTGACCAACCAGCATCTGCGAACCTGACGCGGCTGTGTTGTCCCTCTCCAGTGCCATGACAAACCGGTTCCGTGGAAACTGAAGACAGATAATGAGATTGTGCCCATCGCAGGCACAGATCGGCAAGTGGATTGGTGAAACAGGGTCTTGATCAGACCGCTTGATCGATCCGCTTGATCAAGGATGCCGTAGAGCACCACCCAGATTCCATCCACGAAGTGCCAGTACAACTCTGCAGCCTCAAGCCCGAAATGGCTTGTGGCAGTGATGCGACCACCGGGCCGGGCCTGCCAGCACACCACCAGGATGCAGATCACACCCAGGGTCACGTGAAGACCGTGGAACCCCGTCAAGGCATAGAACGTGCTGGCAAAGAGGTTGTCACGCAAGCCAAATGGCAGGCTGAAGTACTCCACCATCTGCCCCGCCAGAAATGCCGCACCAAGCGCTGTGGTGACGAGCAACCAGGCCTGGGAACGCGGCAGATGTCCGCCGCGGCAGGCGACGCCGGCTCTGTGGAAGGTGAAGCTGCTGATCAGCAGCAGCACGGTGTTGATGGAGGGCAACAACAGCTCGAGTTCATAACTGGAGCCCTCGGGCAGCGGATTCACCGCCTTGAACGTGAGGTAGGCAGCAAAGAAACCCGCAAAAGTCATGCCGTCAGCCACCAGAAAGGTGGCCAAGCCGAACAGCCTGTGATCGGCATGGGAACCGTGTGGGTCGTGCTCGCTCGCGGGGAGAACGGCTGGGGCCGGGTTGGTCTGGGTCAGGCGTGTGTCCATGATCAGAAATCGATGAGGGTTCGCTCAGGACTTGCCCGTGGACCAGAGGTCACGGCCGCTCAGACCGCTGAGATCCATGGCGCCAGGGTGTTCGCCATAGCCATAGGGCTCGGTGACCAGCGGCGCCTCTCCGGCCCAGTTCTCAACCGGCGGTGGCGAGGTGGTCAGCCATTCGGGGGTCAGGGCACGCCACGGGTTGTCACCGGCAACGGGCCCGGCCAAGGCGGTCAGCACCACGTTGATCACGAGGGGCAGGGTGCTGATGGCCATCAACAGTGCTCCCACGCTGCTGACCTGGTTCCAGGTGGTGAAGGCGGGGTCGTACTCGGCAACGCGGCGGGGCATGCCATTGAGCCCCAACCAGTGCTGGGGGGCAAAGCAGAGGTTGAAACCGATGAAGGTGAGCAGAAAATGCGCCCGGCCAAGGTCTTCATTCAGAAGCCGACCTGTGAACTTCGGGTACCAGTGGTACAGCGAAGCGAAGATCACAAACACCGAACCGCCATAGACGATGTAATGAAAATGCGCGACTACAAAGTAGGTGTCATGCACATGAATGTCGAATGGCACCTGAGCAAGGGCAACACCCGTGATACCGCCAAACACAAAGTTGAAGATGAAGGCGCAGGAAAACAGGACCGCACTGTTGAGAGCGATCTTGCCTCCCCACAAGGTGGCCAACCAGTTGAAGAACTTGATTCCTGTGGGGACGGCAATGAACGAGGTGGCGATCGTGAAGAACAGACGCATCCACGGTGGCGTACCACTGGTGAACATGTGGTGAGCCCACACGATCAGCCCCAGCACCACAATGGCCATGATCGAATAGACCATGGTGGTATAGCCAAACAGCGGCTTGCGGGCATGGACCGGCAGAATCTCACTGACCAGACCGAATGCCGGCAACACCATGATGTAAACGGCTGGGTGTGAATAGAACCAGAACAGGTGCTGATACACCACCACATTGCCGCCGAGGGCAGGATTGAAGAACCCTGTGTGGGCAATGATGTCAAAGCTCAGCAGGATCAACGTTCCTGCCAATACCGGCGTGGAGAGCACAACCAGAATGCTGGTACCAAGCATGGCCCAGCAGAACATCGGCAACTGCATCATCTTGAGCCCGGGACGACGCAGCTTCAACACGGTGGCGATGAAGTTGATGCCACCGAAAATTGAACTGCCGCCCAGCAACAGCACACTGAGTATCCAGACGATCTGGCCTGCAGCCGGCGTGGTCAGACTCAAAGGTGGGTAGGCGGTCCAGCCCGACTGGGAGGCCGCACCAGCAAGAAAATAACTGCTGATCAACAGAATGCCAGCTGGTGGAATCAACCAGAAGGCAACGGCATTGAGACGGGGAAACGCCATATCGCGTGCCCCCACATAGAAGGGAATCAGATAGTTGCCGAAGGCACCATTGACCACCGGCACGATCCAGAGAAAGATCATGATCGTGCCGTGCAGGGTGAGCACCTCGTTGTAGGTGTCCCTGCTCACGAAATCCGACAGTGGACTGGCCAGCTCAGTGCGAATGACACCGGCCAGAGCACCACCGATGAAATAGAACAGAAAACCGCAGACCAGGTACTGAATACCGATCACCTTGTGATCCAGGCTGAAGCTGAAGTACTTCAGCCAGCCCTGGGGCTGCAGGCCCTGTTCAAGTTCGGCTGGGTTGGCGACGGTCATGGGGAAGGTCCGATTGAAGCTGCAGAAGATCGACTGAGGGCCAGCCGTCAGGAGAACGGGGCTGCCGGAGCCTGGGCCACCTGAGCAGGTCGGTTGCTCTGCAACCAGGCGTCAAACCCATCGGGTTCATGGACCACAACACTGGAACGCATGCCCCCGTGATAGGGGCCACAGAGTTCGGCGCACACGATCGGATAGGTGCCGGCCCGGGTGGGCGTGAAGGTCAGCAACGTCGGCTGCCCGGGGATGACGTCCTGCTTGAGGCGGAACTGCGGCACCCAGAAGGCATGGATCACATCCTTGGCTTCCATGCGCAGCTGCACGCTCTGGCCGAGGGGAACGTGCAATTCACCCGCAGTGA
Source organism: Synechococcaceae bacterium WB9_2_112 (assembly GCA_010027605.1). Classification (GTDB taxonomy): domain Bacteria; phylum Cyanobacteriota; class Cyanobacteriia; order PCC-6307; family Cyanobiaceae; genus RGUW01. The sequence continues at coordinate 17,242 of RGUW01000011.1, forward strand.
TGCCGCTGTCGGGGTAGTGAAAGATGAAGGCAAACTGCATGGCCGTCACCTCGACCGGCAACACGGCAGCGCCACTGGCGCTCTGACCGATGCCCCCCCAGATGCGCTCCTGGCCGTCGGGATCGGTTGAGGCCGCTGACGCAACCGACGCCTCCTGCACCATTGCCGCCATGGCGGCGTGGTCATGGGCGCCGTGGTCGTGGAACGAGGCCATGCCGCCCATGCGCTCATAGATGTCGTAGCTGTAGATGCCGACAAACAGGACCACCACAGCTGGAATCGCTGTCCAGACGATTTCCAGCGGCAGATTGCCCTCGATGGCCAGGCCGTCACCGCTGTCGCCGGAACGACGACGGAAACGCACCAGGCTGTACACCAGCAGCCCGACGATGCCGAGAAACAGGATGGTGCCGATGGTGAACAACACCTCAAACAAGGCGTCGTAGACCGGCGCATTGGCGCTGGCATCGATCGGCAGCAGCCGCACGTTGTGTCCGACCCACAACCCCGCAAGGGTCAGGGCGATGCCGATCAGCAACGTGATCAGCGCAGAAGGAATGGCCATGGGCGCAGACCCGACAAGCCGTTGCCTACACGTTATGGAGATCGCCTGGCCTGGGCGAATCTGATGGGGATTTGCTCGCGAACTGAGATCGATCAGCTCCCGCCCGCGGCCCGGGCATGTTTCAACTCGCGCACCTGGCCAGCCACGGTGACGCAGATCAGAAGGCAATGGCTAGCTTGACGACCACATGCACAGGGAGCCGTGCAGATCCGCTGGAGCGAACACCGGCTCACCCATCAATTGGCGTTGCTGTGCGCGCACCTGGTGGTCGCCCTGGTGGCCCTGGTCGGCATCGGTGGTGCCACCCGGGTCATGGAAGCAGGGCTGGCCTGTCCCGACTGGCCCCTCTGCTACGGCTCCCTTCTGCCAGGAGGCCGCATGAACATGCAGGTGTTCCTCGAGTGGTTCCACCGTCTCGACGCCTTTGTGGTGGGGGTGGCACTGCTGGTGCTCTGTGCCGTGAGCATTCTTCAGCGCCAGCGTCTGCCCTCCTGGCTGCCCTGGCTCGGAGCCCTTGCCCTCGCTCTGGTCGCCATCCAGGGAGGGCTGGGCGCGATCACCGTGCTGGCGCTGCTGCCCAGCGTCGTGGTCACGGCCCATCTCGCCATGGCGCTGCTGCTGGTGGCCGTGATCAGCGCCGCCAGCCAGCACCTGTTGAGCGTCGACGAGCCCTCCCGCCAGGGGCGTGGCATGGGCCGGATCTGGGTGCTGCTCGCCTGCGTGAGCCTGATCGCGGTGCTGGCCCAATGCCTGCTCGGTGGAGCCATGGCAACCCAGTGGGCAGCTGAACGCTGCCTGGCGAGCGGTCAAGACTGCCAATGGCTCTCGGCCCACCGCCATCTCGGTTCGATCGCCGCAGGGGCGGTCGCCATCCAGGCGGCAGTCGAGCGCGCGGGCATCAGGACTGGGCCTCGCTGCCGCAGCCCTGGTGCTGGGCCAGCTGGCACTCGGTCTGACCAGCTGGCATCTGCAGCTCACAGCGCCACTGGTGACCGTCGCTCATCAGGTGGTGGCGGCCCTGCTGGTCGCAGTTCTCACGGCCGGCGTCAGCCGGGAGGTGGCCCATGGTTAGTGCAACGCTTCCCACGACGGCACCGGCTCCAACCCCCAGGGTGAGTGCCAGGCCCCGGTTGCCCGCCTGGCTCGAGATCGCCAAGCCGCGGCTGATCCCCCTGCTGCTGGCCACCACCCTGGGCGGCATGGCTCTGGCCGAGGGTTGGCCCAGCAACGGCCGCACCATCGCCCTGACCCTTGTGGGTGGTGCCCTGGCCTCGGCTGCGGCCGGCATCCTCAACTGCCTCTGGGAGCAGGACCTCGACGGGCGCATGCAGCGCACCAGCAGCAGGGCTCTGCCCAGCGGTCGGCTGGCCCAGAACGCCGCCTTTGCGATGGCGATCGCCCTGACCCTGGCCTCGGTGCTGGTGCTGTGCCTGGGGGTCAACCCGCTGGCCGCCGCACTGTCGCTGCTGGGACTGTGCAGCTATGTGCTGCTCTACACCGCCCTGCTGAAGCCACGTACCGCCCAGAACATCGTGATCGGCGGAGTGGCCGGTGCCATCCCACCGTTGGTGGGAGCGGCGGCGGCAAGCGGCCACCTCACGGCTGGAGCCTGGTGGCTCTTCGCCCTGGTGATGGTGTGGACACCGGCTCACTTCTGGGCCCTGGCGCTGCTGCTGCGCGACGACTACCGCTCCGTGGGCATTCCGATGTTGCCGGTGGTCAAAGGTGTGGCCGTGACCGTGCGGGCGATCCGCACCTATACCTGGCTGACGGTGGCGGTCAGCCTGCTCGGCATCGTGGCACTGCCCAGCGGCGGGCTGCTGTACGGCGTTCTGCTCATCCCCTTCAACGCCAGGCTGCTGCAGCAGTGCCAGTCCCTCAGCCGCAATCCGGACGCCGCAGCTCCGGCACGGGGTGTCTTTCGCTGGTCGATCTTCTACCTCTTCGGCATCTGCCTGCTGCTGCTGCTGGCCCGCACGCCCCAGGCGGCCGATCTGCAGCTGGGCCCGCTCATGGCCCTGCTGATGCCGCCTGGATCCCTTTAAATTCGGGCGAGTGCAGCGACCAAGAGAGGCTTCGGTTTGAGCGTGGGCTTCATTGAGCTGCAGCACCTGAACAAGCGCTACGGCGGCAGCCGCAAGAGTGAGCCGGTCGTCGCCCTTGACGACCTCTGCCTCAGCATTCCGGAGGGGTCGCTGTTCGGGCTGCTGGGCCCCAACGGAGCCGGCAAGACCACGACTCTGAGAATTCTCTGCACCCTGCTCTCGCCCGACAGTGGCAGCGTCAGGGTGGCGGGCCGAGATGCCCTCGCTGACCCCCGTGGTGTGCGCTCTCTGCTGGGCTATGTGGCCCAGGAGGTGGCGATCGACAAGATCCTGAGCGGCCGCGAACTGCTCCAGCTGCAGGGAGACCTCTACCACCTGCCGCGCAGCCGCCGCGACAGCCGCATCGACGAGCTGGTCACCCTGCTCGGCATGGACGCCTGGATCGACCGGCGCTGCGGCGGCTACTCGGGGGGCATGCGGCGGCGCCTTGATCTGGCCGCTGGCCTGCTGCACAGTCCGCGGGTGCTGGTGCTCGACGAACCCACCGTGGGCCTCGACATCGAGAGCCGCAGCGCGATCTGGACGGTGTTGCGGCAGCTGCGCGATGGCGGCACCACCGTGCTGCTCAGCAGCCATTACCTCGAGGAGGTCGATGCCCTGGCCGACCAGCTCGCCATCATCGAGGCCGGCCGTGTGATCGCCTGCGGGTCGCCGAGCGATCTCAAGGATGCCCTCGGGGGAGATCGGGTGACCCTGCGGGTGCGTGAGTTCAGCGACGAGAGCGAAGCCCTGCGGGTTCAGGCGCTGCTCCAGGGCTGCCAGGGGGTGCGTCAGGTGGTGGTCAACCGGGCCCAGGGGTTCTCCCTGAACCTGGTGATCGAGCACGACGGCGTCGTCGAACAGCTCAGGCGACAGCTGGCCGAGGCCGATCTGCCGGTCTTTGCCCTGGCCCAGAGCCGGCCCAGCCTTGATGATGTGTACCTACAGGCCACAGGCCGCACCCTGATGGATGCCGAACTGGCCGTGGCGGGCAACCGCGACGCCAAGGCCGAACGCAAACAAAGCATGCGCTAAGCGATGACCAGCGCCAATTCCGCCCTGACCAACGGTTCCAACGAAACCTCGGCCCTGGCCGAGATCACCCAGGAGACCCTGGCCCTGACCAGGCGTCTGTTCGTGCAGCTGGCGCGCCGACCCTCGACGCTGGTGGCCGGAGTGCTGCAGCCGCTGATCTGGCTGGTGCTGTTCGGCGCCCTGTTCGCCAATGCACCGGCCGGTCTGCTGCCCGGCGGCATGAGTTACGGCCGTTTTCTGGGGGCCGGCGTGATCGTGTTCACGGCCTTCAGCGGTGCCCTGAATGCGGGGCTGCCGGTGATGTTCGATCGCGAGTTCGGCTTTCTCAACCGCTTGCTGGTGGCGCCGCTGCGCTCGCGCAGCTCGATCGTGCTGGCCTCGGTGCTGTACATCACCGCGCTGTCGCTGGTGCAGAGCCTGGCGATCATGGTCACCGCTGCCCTGCTGGGGTATGGCTGGCCTGGCGCCGCCGGGTTGCTGCTGGTGCTGGTCACCCTGCTGCTGCTGGTGTTTGCCGTCACCGCCCTGAGCCTGGGCCTGGCCTTTGCCCTGCCGGGGCACATTGAACTGATCGCCGTGATCTTTGTGGCCAACCTGCCGCTGCTGTTTGCCAGCACGGCTCTGGCTCCGCTCAGTTTCATGCCCACCTGGTTGGGGTGGCTAGCGGCCCTGAATCCCCTTACCTTCGCGATTGAACCGATCCGTTCTGCCTACGCCGGCGATCTGTCCCTGGCTGCCGTGGTGCTTGAGGCTCCCTATGGGGATCTCAACACCGCCACCTGCCTGGGAATTCTCGCCGCCCTGGCCGCCGGATTGTTTCTGGCGATCCGTCCACTTCTGGATCGCAAGCTCTCCTGACATCCGCGAGGAAGGCCGTGCCTGATCCTTTTGTTCCCGAACCACCGGAGCGTCCCGATCCGGCGGTTCTGCTGATCGACGCCGTCATCATCCGCCAGGAGGACCTGGCGGCTCGCCTAACCCAGCAATGGGTGCATCGCCGCGGCTGGAGCGATCTCGATGCCTTCATCAAGACCCAACTGCTGCGCACCTGCGGACAGGAAGGTGTCGCATGGCTGCGTCAGCAGATGCAGAGCAACACCAGTGACAAGGCGCCGCCTGAACCAAGGCCGTCGATCGGAACCCTGGTTCAACAGGCTTTCGATGAAGCGCTGGCGCCGATCCGACCAGACCCCAGCGAGCCCTCAGCCAGCAAGCCATCCCCCCCTGCGAGCGACCCCTGGCAGCTTGCACCCCAACGGCAGAAACCGGCCCGACAAGCGACCTTGACCAAGCTGCCGGCACCCCGACCTGCCGACCTGGCCGAGCTGCGGTCGTGGCTGAACAGTGACGCCGCCTGAGATGCACGCAACCCCCAACGCCTCGGGCCTGATCGTCTCGGTGCAGGCCCCTGAGGGATCACCCCTGCGGGCACCCGACGTGATCGCGGCCATGGCCGAAGCCAGTCTGCGCAAAGGCGCCTCGGGGGTGCGGCTGGAAAGCCCCGAGCACATCGGTGCGGTACGACGCCGCTGCCCCGAGGCCCTGATCATCGGATTGTGGAAGCGCACCTTTGCCGACAGCCCTGTTTACATCACACCGGGTTGGCACGAGATCAGCGCGGTGTGGGCGGCCGGTGCCGATGTGATCGCCCTCGATGCGACCGAACGGCACCGCCCCGAAGGCCAAGAATTGGCTGACCTGATCAGCCGTGCCAAAAGCGAGCTTGGGGCACCGTTGATGGCCGACATCGACAGCCTGGCCAATGGGCGAAGGGCTGCCGAGCTGGGCTGCGACTGGGTCGGCACAACCCTGTTCGGCTATACCGAAGCCACGGCGGACCTCAAGCCGCCGGCCTGGGAGCTGATCCCGCAACTGCGGAGCGCGTTGCCGGCCGCGGTGGGGCTGATCTGTGAAGGGGGAATCGCCAGCGCCGAGCAGGCGCGCCGGGCCATCGATCTGGGGGCCGATGCTGTGGTGGTGGGAACCGCAATCACCGGCATCGATCTGCAGGTGGCGGCTTACAACAGAGCCCTCGGCTGATCGCCGAGGGCTCTGCGCTGCCATGGGCTCCGGGCCCAGGGCTGACGGCTCACATCATGCCGGGCATGCCCATGCCGCCCATGCCACCCATACCGCCCATTCCTCCCATGCCATCCATGCCGCCACCGGGGGCCGCAGGAGCCGGGGGCTCGGGCTTGTCGGCGATCACCGCTTCGGTGGTGATCAACAGGCCGGCGATCGAGACCGCGTCCTGCAGGGCCAGGCGCACCACCTTGGCAGGGTCAAGAATGCCGGCAGCCAGCAGGTCTTCGTAGACGCCGGTGGCAGCATTGAAGCCCTTGCCCTGGCGCTGAATCTCGGCTGCCACCACGGAGCCGTCGGCACCGGCGTTGCTGGCGATCTGACGCACGGGCTCACTCAGGGCCCGCTGCACGATCTCGACTCCGGTGCGCTCATCACCCTGGAGCTGGGCAGCCAGGCCATCGAGGCCGGCGGCCAGCTCCAGCAGGGTGGTGCCACCACCGGCGATGATGCCCTCTTCGATGGCACAACGGGTGGCATTGAGGGCGTCCTCGATGCGCAGCTTGCGGTTCTTGAGCTCGGTCTCGGTGGGGGCACCGACCTTGATCACGGCAACGCCGCCGGCGAGTTTGGCGATGCGCTCGTTGAGCTTCTCCTTGTCGTAGTCGGAGTCGGTGGCCTCCAGTTCGCGCTTGATCGACGCCACCCGGTCGCTCACCGCGGCCTGATGCTCACCGCTGGCGACGATGGTGGTGTCGTCTTTGGTGATGGTGATCGTGCGGGCACCGCCCAGATCGGCCAGGGTGACCTTGTCGAGGGTCATGGCCCGGTCTTCGCTGACCAGGGACGCACCGGTGAGAATCGCGATGTCGGCCAGCATCGCCTTGCGGCGATCGCCGAACCCGGGGGCCTTGACGGCTGCAACCTGCAGCACGCCGCGGTTCTTGTTGACCACCAGGGTGGCCAGGGCCTCACCGTCGATGTCGTCACAGAGGATCAGCAACGGCCGGCCGCTGCGGCTCACGGCCTCAAGCACCGGCACCAGATCGGCCACGGCGCTGATCTTGCGGTCGGTGACCAGCACCAGAGGATTCTCGAACACGCACTCGCGGCGGTCCTGGTCGGTGATGAAGTAGGGCGAGGCGTAACCCCGGTCAAAGGCCATGCCTTCGGTGACGTCGAGCTCGGTGGCCAGGCTCTTGCTCTCCTCGACGGTGATCACGCCGTCAGCCGACACCTTGGCCATGGCCTCGGCGATCATCTGGCCGATCTCGCTGTCGCCACCGGAGCTGACCGTGGCCACCTGACGGATGGCGTCGCCAGCGACACCCTGAGCACGGGCCTTGAGGCCTTCGACCACCTGGGCCGCGGCCTTCTCCATGCCCTTGCGCAGCCCGATCGGGCTGGCGCCTGCGGCCACGTTGCGCAGGCCCTCGCGCACCAGGGCCTGGGCCAGCACGGTGGCGGTGGTGGTGCCGTCGCCGGCGGTGTCCTTGGTCTTGGAGGCCACCTGCTGCATCAGCTTGGCGCCCAGGTTCTCGAACGGATCATCGAGCTCGATCTCCTTGGCGATCGTGACGCCGTCATTGACGATGTCGGGGGCGCCGAATTTCTTCTCCAGCACCACATTGCGGCCCCGGGGACCAATGGTCACCTTGACGGCATCGGCGAGGGCGTTCACGCCACGCTCGAGGGCAGCACGCGACTGGTCAGAAAAGCGGATCAGCTTGGCCATGGGCCCTTCAACAGGTCGATCTGGGCACAGGGTCCCATGCCGAGGCGACCGTTGACTGGTGGGGAAAGCCGAATCGTGGGGTGCTCCGAGGCTGCGAGCCGTGCTCGGCGCCGATAGGGTCAGGCCATGGAGGACCTGCTGCAGAGCGCCCTGGAGAACGCGGTCGAGGAAGCCATGGGGCCGACCATGCCCAGTGCCAACCCCCTGGTGTTCATCCTGATCACCGGCGTCGGACTGGCGATGGCCCTGGTCTATGTGCCGATCCGGCTGTTTCTGACCCTCACCGCCCGCAGCCGGCGGCTGCGACTGCTGCAGCGGATCCGGCAACTGCGTGACGAACTCAGCAGCTGAGGGGCAGGCGAGCGCTCAACGCATCACCATGCCACCGTCGACCTGCAGCACCTGGCCGGTCATGTAGGCGGCCGCGGGGTCGGCAGCCAGAAAACGCACAGCACCAGCCACCTCGGCCGTGCTGCCCATGCGGCCCAGGGGGATCGACGCCAGGATCGGCTCCTTGTCGAGATCCTTGGTCATGTCGCTCTCGATGAAGCCCGGTGCGACGGCGTTGACCGTGACGCCGCGGCTGGCGAATTCGGCGGCCGTGCTGCGGGTCAGACCGATCACTCCGGCCTTGGCGGCGCTGTAGTTGGCCTGACCTGGGTTGCCGAACAGGGCCACCACCGAGGTGATGTTGATGATGCGGCCGGCCCTGGCCTTGAGCATCGAGCGGCTGACGGCGCGGGTGCAGAGGAACACACCCGTGAGGTTCAGGTCGATCACGCTCTGCCAGTCGGCGGTCTTCATGCGCATCAGCAGGCCGTCGCGGGTGATGCCGGCGTTAGAGGAAGACGCCGGTGAGGTTGAGGTCGATGACGCTCTGCCAGTCGCTGGTCTTCATGCGCATGAGCAGACCGTCGCGGGTGATGCCGGCGTTGTTGATGAGCACATCGAGGCGACCTTCGCGCTCCAGAACCGCCTTGACCATGGCCTCGACCTCGGCTTCGTCGGCGACGTTGGCCCGGTGGCTCCAGGCCTTGCCGCCAGCCGCTTCGATCTGGCTGACCACGGCTGCCGCGGCCTCGGGCGAGCTGGCGTAGTTGACCACCACGGTGGCGCCACTGGCAGCGAGTTCGGCAGCGATCGCAGCACCGATGCCACGGCTGGCGCCGGTGACCAGGGCGACCTGGCCCTGCAGGGATGGGGCGCTGGGAGTCATGGCAGACGGCGGCCGGGTTTGGCGGCGATCGTATGCGCCGGCGGGCCGTCGACCGGCCCTGGGCCCTACTCGCGCATGGGATCGATGCTGACCAGGGCCCGGCCCAGCAACGTGGCGAACGCCGCCAGTTGGGCCTGGCTGCCCATCACCACCAGCAGCTGTCCTGGCGCCAGGGTGACCTCACCACCGGGATTGGCCAACAGGCTTGGTTCATCGGACGTGTAGGAGCTGCCCCGGTAGAGATACGGATTGAGCAGATCGGGTTCGGGGTTGCGGATCGCCAGCACCAGGGCCCCGGTGCGACGCCGCAGCTCCAGTTCCGTGAGACTGCGACCATTCAGCTCGCCCAGGCGCTCGGGATCCTCCGAAAGCCTGAACTCCTCGACCTCACAGTCGGTGCCGGCCAGCAACTCCATGAAGGTGACCGCCAGGGGCCGCAGGGCGGTGGCCGCCATGGTGCGACCGCCGGCCACATAGGGACTGACCACCTGATCAGCACCGGCCTGGCGCAACTTGCGGGCCGCTTCATCGCTGTCGGATCGGGCGATCAGGCGGCAGCGGGGAGCCAGCCCTCGGGCGCTCAGCACCACATAGAGATTGGCGGCATTGCTGGGCAGGGCCGCCACCAGGGAACGGCAGCGGTGAATGCCGGCCTCCAGGAGGGTTTCGTCGAGGGTGGCATCGGCCATCAGCACCGGCAGGCCTGCCTCCTCGGCCGCCTGCCGGCGCTCCGGATCCATCTCGACCACCAGCACATCGACCCCCTCACGACTGATCTGGTCGCCGATCTCGCGGCCGATGCGGCCGTAGCCGCAGAGGATCACATGGTTATCCATGGTCTGAACCCAGTTGAGAAAGCGCCGCTGGCGCAACCGTCTGAAATAGCCCGCTTCCGAGAGGCCCAGCAGGCTCTGCACCGACAGCTGCACCACGATCAGCCCGCCGATCACCGAAAACACCGTGACAAAGCGACCTGCCGCGCTCAGGGGCTGCACCTCGCCGTAGCCGATGGTGGGGATGGTGATCGCGACCATCCAGTAGCAGTCGCCCCAGTCCCAGCCCTCGGTGAGGCGATAGCCGACGGCCGAGAGGTTGACCACCAGCACCAGGGCCAGCAGGGGGCGCAGCCAGGGGTAGCGCGAGCGGGTCGAGGGCGGTCTGCGGCGCCGTTGCTGTCCCAGGGGCCATGGCCACGGCATGCGCGCGGGGGCTCAAGTCAGGCCGAGGGCCTGCAGCACCTGGGCCGCCTGCAGGTCAGCCAGACGGGCCGGCTCACCCAGGCCGTTGACCCCTTCCCGGGAGGGCAGGCTGGCGGGCGAGCGGCCCAGGGCCACCAGGGGCAGGCCCAGCAGCAGGGCCAGTTCGATCGTCAGCGGATCGCTGGCCAGGACCACATCGGCCCCGGCCAGCAGGGCAGCCCGCTGGCGTGCAGCCGCCGGATCATCGGCCGCCAGGGTGAAGCTGCGCAGGTTGGGCAAGCGGGCCGCGATCGAGGGTGGCAGCTCCTGCCAGCGGGGCGCGGGCCAGTCGGTGCTGCCGCCCTGGGGGGCGAGCAGCAACAGGGGACCTTCGCCGGCGGGCAGCCGCGTGGCAGCCTTGTCGATCTCGGCCTTGGGCAGGGTGAGCCGGAACGCAGCGGCGTCGAGCGTCACCCCCACCGGACGCAGGTAGGCCTCCAGGCTCTGGGCAGGCCAGCCGCCGGGCTGGGGCGTGACCGTTTCAGTGGCCGAGAAGCCCGTTGCGGCAAGTCGGTTCGGGATGTGGCTCATCGACAGCATCAGGTCGACCTGACGGCCACTGGCCAGGTTGATGCAGAGCTGGAAATCAGGCTCCCGCACCGATCCCAGCAGATTGGCCCAGTCGGCCAGGGTGGCCGCCTCGAAATCGAACGGAATCACCTTCTCCACGGCGCCCAGCAACCCCCAGCCCGCCGCCAGGGCGGGGGCGCAGACCACCTGCACCGTGGCCTTGAGCTGGTCGGCGACGGCCGCCACGGCCGGCATCGCCTGCAGCTGGCGCACGGCATCGCCCGGAATCAGAAACAGGGCGCGCATCGGCGGGGGTCAGGCACGTGGCCTGATTGTATGGAGAGCATCCGGATTGTCTTGTAGCGGTCAAGCCGCGGGGAGGCCAAGCGTGCATCTGCTGATCGCTGCCGCCGGGTCGGGCCGGCGCATGGGAGCCAGCGGCAACAAGCTGTTGCTCGAGGTGGCCGGCAGGCCCGTGCTCGCCTGGACCCTCGAAACCGTGCTGCGCTGCGAGGTGATCAGCTGGGTGGGTCTGATCGGCCAGCCGATCGA
>RGUW01000101.1 GCA_010027605.1 Synechococcaceae bacterium WB9_2_112
GGCCATCGCATAGGCCCATTCCTTACAGAGGGTCTGGATAAAGCGCTCGGCCTTTCCGTTGGTGCGGGGCGTGTAAGGCCTGGTGCGGATGTGCTTAAGGCCAAGGGCTTTGCAGGCCTTGGCAAAGCTGCGTGAGAGGTAAGCCGGACCGTTATCCGACATCACTTGGCGGCACTCCACGCCATGGCCGTTGAACCAGGCAACAGCAGGGCTCAGGAAGCCGATCGCTGTGGCTTGCTGCTCGTCCGCCAGCACTTCCACGTAGGCCAGTCGGGTGGCGTCGTCGATCGCAACGTGCACGCGGTCGTAGCCGACGCCGGCAGAGCGGCCCTGCTGACGGTTGCCGGTGATGCGGTGGCCGACCTTGCGAAAGCGGGCGAGCTTCCACTGCTGCGCAGAAGCCTTCGGCTAGACGTCGATGTGGATCAGGTCGCCCGGCCGCTCCCGCTCGTAGCGGTGGACTGGTGGTTTGGGGTCCAGGTTTTGCAATCGCCCGAGCCCCAGGCGGTTCAGAGCTCTGGCCACGGTGGAGAAGGGAGCGACCAGCAGCCTGGCGATGTGGCGCAGGTGCAGGCGTTGATGCCTGAGCTCCACGGCACGTTGCAGGTGCTGCGGATCGAGCGTCCACCGCTGGGTGCGGCGCACACTGCGTCGATCCGCCAGTGAGGCCACGCCGCCTGAGCGGTAGCGGGCCAGCCACTTGTAGGCACAGCGGAGGCTGATCCCTGCTTCTGCAGCCAGTTCAGCCAGGGAGCGGTGGTGGTTCAGGTGTTGAGAAGCCAATCGCAGCCGGCCTCGCTGCGTCAGGCGAGCATTGGCGTGTGTATGCATGGGGCGTGAGGTCTCGGTTGGGCGGTGACACCTCAACCGGTAGCGACCTCACAACTCATTGGCTACTGACCAACCTGCTGAGACAGAACACCTAAACCAGGTGTAGCTGCTGCCCTGGGCCATGCCCTACACCCACCTGCTGGTACCTACCGATGGCTCGGAGCTGTCGGGGCGGGCCCTTGATCAGGCCATCGGCCTGGCCAGGGCCCTGGGGGCGCGGCTGACGGTGCTGCATGCACGGCCGCCGGTGCCGCTGCCCATCCTGGGCCTGGGCGATGCGATCGATCCCGCCACCATCGACACCCTGGTGCAGGCCAGCCGTGAGAGTGCCGAGCGGGTCATGGCCGCGGCGCTGGCCCAGGTGCGCCATGCTGGCCTCGAGCCCGGTCAACAGGCTGTTGAGCACGCCTTACCCCACGCCGCGATCGTGACCGCCGTGCGCGAACTGGGCTGCGACCTGATCGTGATGGCCTCCCATGGCCGCCGCGGCCTTGAGGGGCTGCTGCTGGGCAGCGAAACCCAGAAGGTGCTGGCCACCAGTCCCTGCCCGGTGCTGGTGGTGCGCTGAACGCCTGACAATGGGTCGTCTGAGCTTCGAGCGCAGGACCCATCGGTGAAGCGCTCGGGTTGATTCAAGGCTCGACAATCAAGCAGCAGGTTGTTGCCCCATCCCTGGGCAGTCAACCGTGTTGATCAGGCATCAGCTCACGATCACCGTGGCGCCATCGCTCTGGAGCTGGCTGTCCACACTCAGCAGCAGCATGGGTTCCACTCGGCTCTGGCAGATCAGCAGGCGATCAAAGGGATCGCGGTGGACGCCATCGGTCTCCAGATCCCCCACGGCCAGCACGTGGGCGTTGCGGATCGGCAGCCAGCGGAAGCCCTGCAAGGGCACCTGGCGCTCCAGTTCCGGTAGATCCACCTGCAGCCGGCCGATCGACACCTTGATCGCCATCTCCCACAGCGACGCCTGGCTCACGAACACCTCCGCCTCCGGCGCCTGCACCCGCTCGATGACCGACTGCGGCAGCCGTGGATCACCGTTCAGCCACCAGAGCACCAGATGGGTATCGAGCAGCAACCGCGTCACTGCAACGCCTCGAACAACCCATCCAGGGGCGCATCAAAATCATCGGTCAATGTGATCTGGCCGCGCATCGCCCCAGGCGCTGCCACCGGCTGGGTGGGTGCCTGCCATGCCACCAGCCGTGCAATCGGCACCCCCGAGCGGGCGATCACCACCTCTTGGCCCTGCTCGACCTCCTGCAGCAGCTGGGACAGATGGGTCTTGGCCTGGTGCACGTTCACCAACGCCATCGCTCCTCTCGGTGAACTAAGTCTTAGTCTAGTTCGCCAGAGCGCGACGGTTGCGTTGCGTCGCGTGGGGTTCAGGGAATCTTGACGATGCCGGGATGAAAAGCCTTGAGGTGGGCATGGGACCATCGGCCGAGTCCCTCGAGAACGGGCTGAAGTGCAGCTCCGCTCTTGGTGAGTTTGAAGGCGTTGTTGCGAGCGGCAGCGTCCGGTTGGATCCGTTCGATCAGCTTCAGGCTGGTCAACAGGCTGAGGCGGTCGGCGAGGATGTTGGTTGAGATTTTCTCAGGCGATTCGAGGAACTCCGAGTAGGTGCGCGTTCCATGGATGATCAGGTCTCGGATGATGAGAATCGTCCACTTGTCGCCGACCACGTCCAGGGAGGAGCTGATTGGGCATGCGGATCGCCAGTGAATCTTGCGGTCGGCCATGTCTTGTCTGTTTGCGTTCTTCGCTTGCGGAAAATGAGGGGAGTTCGGCAAGGGTGGGATGCCTATGCCCCAAGCTCCAGCGCCTTGGTCTTGAACGCGTCCGATTGGATTTGATCTCTACGATAGCTGTATTCTTGCGCTGGCCCGACCAAGCCTCGCCGTGCTTTGGCACCGCCCGGAAAGGGCATGATTGAGGATTCAGTCGTCAGCAGTTCGGATTGAACCTCTCATTCAGCATGCGCAGCTCCCGTTGTGCAATTTCGGGGTCTTAGATCCTAAGTTCATCTTGAAACTCAACCTTGCAAGTCGTGCAATTTGTCAGAAGGTGGATGGCATAGATCGCTTTCTATTCTAAAAAAATTGAGGCGTTCTTTGCTTTGATTTGCAGCTTAAAAGTTGCAGTCTTCGATGTCTCAAGCCCCTACATCATTCCTTGCCTGACGGTTGGGTTTGAGTCTCTGGTTTCAGGACACATTGGCTCGAGATTGGCCAGACCACTGAACGCTTCAGTCAGCTTCAGCCAAGGCTGCGGTCATACCCCTGGGCAGCCGGATGGTTCTGTAGGGCCGTCGCTTCTGGGGAGGGCTAAGCGGAGAGTGTCTGGGCCATGTCTTTCAACGAGGTTTCGATGGGGGTCGGCTTCCAGTCCAGCAGTTCGAAGGTGGCACGGTTGTCGAACGCTGCCTTCTTGCCCAGAAACGGCCCCATCCCCCGAGCCTCCCGGTCGAAGAGGCCCATGAACCGCAGGAGGAGGTTCGGTGCCTGGCTCGAGGGCACTTTGCTGTAGCCCTCGTTGCGAAGGACTCTTGCGACGGTGGCCATGGCGACGGGGTCGGCGCTTGACGTGCAGCTGCGCGACGTCGCGCACGTCGATCATGCCCATCGCGACGTCAGGAATCATCGGCATCTTGCCGGCGATCAGGTCGCTGATCATCGCCACGCTCTGGCCATCGATCGTCGCGCCGAGCGAGGGGCCAAACACAGCACCTGGGTTGAGGACCACCAACTCCATCGTGCCGCCCTCTGCGGCTTGCCATGCGGCACGCTCGGCCAGGGTCTTGCTTTTCGCGTAGGCGCCGATCGCTGCGCCGGTGTCTGACCACGAGTCAGGTCCATAGGTGCCACTGTTCTTGCCGGCGACGACGGCAAAGGTCGACGAGGTGAGCACGAGGCGCTTCACGCCGGCCCGCTGCGCTGCGGCAACGACGCGTTTGGTCCCTTCCACGGCGGGGGCGATCAGCTCGTTTTCGTCCTTCGGCTCCGCCATCGCGAAGGGTGAAGCGACATGCATCACAAAGCTGCAGTCCTCTGTGGCTTCGGCCCAACCGTCGTCGCAGAGGAGGTCGGCTTCGGTAAAGCTGAGACGTTCGACCGATGCGGCCCGTGCAAGGGCTGCCCTGGTCGCGTCGGCCTTGGAACGGGATCGAATCGTCCCGACCACTTCGAAGCCTTGCTTGAGAAGTTCGGCGGCACAGTGCTGCCCGATGTATCCGGTGATGCCGGTCAGCAGAACACGGTCAGCCATGGCGAAGCCTCGTTATCGGAGCCAAGTCGAGTGACTTGCGCTCTGCAAGTTAAATGGCTGACTTGTGGAATGCAAGTCGGCTTCGGGTTCCCCTGGGAATTCGCGCGGCGGGGTTGTCCTTTCGGGCTGCCCGCCTCTGGCTTGGTGGAAGGGGCTGCTGCCGGGATCGCGGTTTCAGCTCAGCGGCAGCGGAGGGTGGCCGTGTTGCTCAGCTCTCTCCCAGCTGCAAGCTGCTGCAGGCTTGATGACGCGCGTTGCGAGCCGAGTACAGGTTTGACCGATTGGGTGGGATTGCTGGGATATTTGGTCCTTACTGCAGCGCACGGACAACATCGATCCGAGCGGAGCGTCTCGTGTCCTGCCCGCATGGATGTTGCCGGTTCATGAGGCCAGACTCCAGCCCATCCCCTGGAAGGGTTCTGGTGGTGAATCGTGGTCAGCACTGAAATGGGTCGTCTGAGATTCGAACGCAGGACCAATCGGTTAAATGCCGCAGGGCCAGAGCCGAGAGGCCAGTCACCGAAAAGGTTTCAGAGAAGTTGTCCCGACAAAAATCCCAAGCACCGCGTCATCGATGCACCACTGAGGGCGAGCACAGAACAACGCCACGGGGTGCTCGGGAGTGGAACCGCCAGAGGGTGCTCGCGTGCATCCGGAGCGACCACGCCTCTGGAGCCGCCGGATGAGTCCACTCGCTGCTCGATCGCCAGCAGCCGCCACCCGTAGCGGGTCGGCTCGCGCGAGGTGTTAGGCGGCACGAGACAAGCGGCCACAGTTCACGCCGGCGAGGAGGCCTGCTTGAGTGCTGTGACCTCAATCTCGATGCGCATCCGGGGGTCAAGCAGATTGGCCGAGATCATCATCGCCGCCGGTCGCACGTTGCCCAGGTACTTGCGCAGGACGGGCCAGCACTTGGCGAACTCGCTTCCATCCGGGAGCACATAGGTCACGCGGACCACGTCGCAGAGGCTGCTGCCTGCCTGCTGCAGCGCTGCCTCGATGTTCTTGAGGCATTGCTCGGTCTGGGCCTCGATTCCCTCCGGGATGCTCATCGTCGAGTAGTCGAAGCCAGTCGTTCCCGAGACAAAGACCCAGTCACCCTGGGCGACGGCTCGGGAGTAGGCAATTTCATCCTCGAAGGTGGAGTCAGAGGTGATGAGCTTTCGCTCCATGGCATGAGCGGGAGGTGGAGGGTGGCATGCCGCCTAACCCGGCCGAGAGAACGCAGGGCATCGCAGATGCGGCGCCAGTCAGCAGGGGTGAGCGCGTTGGGAGGGGTCGGTCATGCCTTAATCCTGCCTGCCGCTGATGCCTCCGCCGTACCCTCAAACGTTCTCCACGAGTGCTCAATGCCACTCAGCCCTGGGGGCTGGAAGCTGCTGAAAACCATGGAGGGTTCCGGGGTTGATGCTCAGAGCAGATCGCGCCCATGGTGATGGCGTTGATCGGGTCATGACGTGGGATCACCAATCGGCGCTCTCTGTTGCTCATGATCAGGTGGCCCGACTCGCGCACCACGCGGTAGCCGAGTTTCTGGAAGACCCGTACAGCTTCTTGTTGACTGACCCCTGGCAGCCGCGGCATCAGACAGCCAGCTCAAGGGTCTCCACGGTTTTCACGCCGGCCTCTTCTGCTTCCACCTCAAGCCAAAGCTGGATGGCTTCACGGATCTTCAGCAACGCCTCATCGCGCGTATCGCCCTGCGAGTGACAGCCGGGTGCCACCGAATCGGGGTAACCCCACCCCGACCAATCTCACGCGGACTCATTCCGTCCGAGGAAAACCGCCTTCTGAAAGCCAGAGAGCCCTTGCGCCGCAGGCTTAAACCCTTGCAGTCCAAACGATCTCAAAATATGGGTCGTCTGAGATTCGAACTCAGGACCAATCGGTTAAAAGCCGAGTGCTCTACCGCTGAGCTAACGACCCGCCCGAGCGCCAGGCGCC
>RGUW01000102.1 GCA_010027605.1 Synechococcaceae bacterium WB9_2_112
TGTTTCTGACAGTAAAATGTCCGCTTACAAAGATAGGGCGGCGGCACGTTTCGCAATACTTGATCGCCTTGAAAAAGCCATTAACTTTAATTCGTGTGGTTGGCAATTAACTTCCGAAGGGGAGCGGTGGACGCGGCTCATGGCTGAGCAAGGACAAGATGAGTACGAGATGGGGCTATGACGATTTCCAAAAAAACGCTGGACCGACTAAAGCAATTTGCTACAGACGGCGACAGCTGTGCAACTGCATTGCTGCACATTCTCGAGCGACTGGAGGCCTTGGAAGCTCTTCGCCCCACCCCCGAGGCCGCCCCGGTTGCCACGGATGAGGGAGGCGGAGGCCGCCCGCACACTACCATTACCTACCGGCCACTCCGCCCCGCCCAGGCCCCAGCCGCTGAGTCTGCCGCAGACAGGGTGCTGGTGAATTGCCCCGAAACCTGCTGGGTTGAAATCCGAAGAATTGCTGACGGCAGAGTGATTTACAACAATCACCAGAAGGGGAACCTGACAATCCCAGTCGGCAAACCGCCCACCCCGCCTGCCGCGCCTGCCGGGGGATTGGTGGAGAGGGTGGCTACGGCAATGCAGCCGGGTACGTTTGACTGGTCCGCCTACGAATCCGAGGCCCGCGCCGCAATCCGCGAAGTGGCAGCGTGGTTGGATCAGCGGGGGCTGCACGGTTGTTCCTTGTGGCTGCGAGAGGAGGTGGACCGTGAGTGAGAGCGTTCACTACGGCTGGGAACTGCTAGACGCCGAAGGTAACTGGAGGCCGCCCACGCCATCCCACTGCCCCAGGCCGGGGAGGTGCCCAATGTCTGACTATCAATCATTGCTACTTTTTTCGACCGTTGTACCAATCTGCACATCCTGCGTTTTTACAAGATCATGACCAACAAACAACTTTATTTCCTGTGCGGCATGATCCTTTTTTCCGTGGCCAACATTTTTCGCCCTGCGCTTCTGGCTGTGTTTGCGGCGGTTCTGTTTGCTTGGGCGGCGTGGGGGGAGAAGTGACCGACTCCATCAAACCCGCTACCCCAGATCGGGGACTTTTCCACCATCCCACCCCAACCATGAACATTCTTCAATCCATTTGCCGCGCCATTCGTGGCCCGATTATCCAATTCTTGGTCGGTAACGATTTGGTCGTTGTTGGCGATGTTTGGTGCTCCACCACGGGCGGCTCGGCCCTAATTCAGGTGGAGGGGAATCGCGATGCGCTGTTCATCGGCAGCATCAGCACGCATGACGGACCCACGGTGATTATTCCCCGAGGCTGCAAGCCGCCAGCGCCGACAATGAATGGCGCGGCGAATGGACCCCCTTTCTCCCCCGCCGCGCAGGCGGTGAAAGACGCTGCGCTGGCAATGTACGACGTCAATGTACGCAGGCTGGCCTGGCCCCTGGATATGCCGGTGGTGGTTGCCGCCCTCTGCGCTGCTGCGGATCAGATGGTGCTGGAGGAGCCTGAAGCTGAAGACCTGATTGGCGACACGGAACACTTGAGCTTCACGAAAGGTGTTCTCGCTGCAGCGCATTTCCTGGATTTGATCGCCGCCGAGCTGGATAGGGCCGATGGCTAACACAACTCCCGCCGACCGTCTGGCCCTGGCGATGTGCCCTTACATAAAAGGCGTCTGCAAGGTTCCGGCCAGCGACTGCCGCCACTATTGCCGTCGCGACTCCGCCGCCGTCGCCCACGAACTAGCCGCCATCCTCAGGGAACACCATAGCTTCAGCTCAAAAGACGCAGCAGAAGAGGTTTCGTTTCTCATTGCTGAAATTCCTGCGCAGGAAACCGTGCAGGATGATAGTCATGGCTGAGCACTTTGACGAGCCCCAAGGTGAAGCTCGCAAGTCTGCCGAAAGCGCCAGCAAGCCCCGCCTTGACTTGCTGCCGCCACCAGCAGCCGACCGCTTCCGCCTTCGCGACGTCTGGCGATCCCCTCGCGGGAAGGATTGGCAGGTGGACAAGGTTGAAGGCGGGACAGGCGGAATCGCCAGGCTGCGAGCCCTGCACAACCGGCACTCAACCCAGTGGCGCGGGATATGGGAAACAGGCAAAGACATGACCAACGCATGGGAACGGCTTGAGTCCGCTGCTGATCCGGTTACCTATTCATGACCACCCCTAAGCGCCCCGGCTGGGGCCTTCGCATCCTCAAGGTGCGCAACACCACCGGCATCCCCGAGGCTCTGATCCTCCCCGCCGATCACGAAGCACCCTTCTGGACCGACCTCCGCCAGATCGCCCAGCACCAAGCCCGCACCATCTACCAACCCCGATGATCCTCGCCGACTTCCAGATTCGTGCCCTGTGCGAAACCGGCATGGTCAGCCCCTTTGATCCCGCCCTGGTCAACCCCGCAAGCCTGGACCTACGCCTGGGCTCAAACATCCTGATCGAGTCCAGCGAGGGGCCAGGCCTTGTGCCCCTCTCCATCGCTGACTACACCGCAGACGACCCTTACCGCTTGGTGCCGGGGCAGTTCGTACTCGCAGAGGGTGAGCCCATCTTCAATCTGCCTAAGTGCATCGCCGCTCAGTTTGTCCTTAAGTCCTCCCGCGCTCGCGAAGGTCTGCAGCACCTGCAAGCCGGATGGTGCGACCCCGGCTGGAACGGCTCACGCCTCACCCTGGAGCTGAAAAACGTCCGCCAGCTCCACTGGGTTGGCATCTACCCAGGTCTGAAGATCGGGCAGATGAAGTTCATGCGCATGGACTCGATGCCCCTTGCGTCCTATGCGGAGGTTGGCCGCTACAACGGGGATGCGACCGTCACTGCGTCGCGTGGGTAGCCGTTGCCGTTCCCAAACGGCAGTAATGGCTTAGACTATGCGCGACCGCAACGCTGCGTTATCTCCTGTGTCAGCCGGTGGCCGCCCATCCTTGCTGACAGCCGCCATGGTCAAAGGGGCTGGAACCATGGCGGCAGCAGGAGCGACCGTGACGATGATCGCGGCAAGCCTTGGCATTAGCAGGAAAACTGCCCACTGTTGGATCAGAGAGGGGCAAGACCTTCCAGATAGTGATCTGCGAGCACAGTTTCGTAACACCATCCATGAAGGATGGTTAAATACGGGCAAAAACTACCTTTCCAACCTTAAGGAACAATCCTCCAACGGCAGCACAACCGCTGCCACCTGGTTCCTGACGCATCACCCCTTCTTCCGCGACGACTTCTCCGACGCTGCCGCCGAACGCCGCACCGAACGCAAGACCGTGGCCCAGGTGATGGATGCTCTCGCCTCTGCGGGGCTCACGCCAGACGATGAGCGCCGGGTGCTGCTGCAGATCCAGGCCCGTGGCCTTGGGACGCCTCCTGCGGATGAGGGGGAACCGTGACCGATCTCGTCCGCACCCTGCTGGCACGACGGCCCTATGTGAGTGAAAGCACCCTGCTCGATTGCCTGGAGCTGGCCGAATGGCTCGGCTTGCGCATCGCGGCAGGCATTGTCCCGGAGATCACCACCGCCGAGATGATGACCCGGTGGCAGTGTTCGCAGTCCACCGTGAGCAGGCGGATTGCAGCATTACGTGAGCATCAGTTGATTGAGGTTACGGACCACCCAGGGCCCGGCGCCTATTGGGCGGTGTATCGCGTGGGGCCGGTGGGATGACGCTCGCCGCCCCCTTCCCCTACTTCGGTGGCAAGCGCCGCGCTGCCGCCCGCATCTGGCAAGCCCTCGGCGATCCCGCTGGCTACGTCGAGCCGTTTGCCGGATCGGCTGCTGTGCTGCTGGCCCGGCCTGCATTCACCGGCCGCCGGGTGGAGACGCTGAACGATGCTGACGGCTGGCTGGTGAACACCTGGCGCGCCATTCAGCTCAGCCCTGCCGAGGTTGCCCGGCACGCATGGGGGCCAGTGGCTGAGATCGACTATCACGCCCGGCTTGCCTGGCTGCAGAAGCGCCGCACGCCCGATCTGGTGGCGTGGCTGGAAGGCGATCCCGAGGCGCACGACGCAAAGGCTGCCGGGTGGTGGCTCTACGTGATGGCCTGCGGCATCGGCGACCCGTTCGGCCCTGGTCCCTGGCGGGTGGTGGAGGGCCATCTCCGCAAGCTGCCGCACCTCGCAAATGCGGGGCAGGGCGTGAACCGTGAGCTGCCGCACCTCGGGGATGCGGGGAAGGGCCAGCTTGAGAGCTACATGGGGCAGCTTGCTGATCGTCTCCGCCGCGTGCGCATCACCTGCGGTTCATGGGAGCGGGTGGTCAAGCCATCGGTCACCCGCAGCGGCACAGGTGGTGATGGCACGCGGGCGATCTTCCTGGATCCGCCCTATGCCACCTCCGGTGATCTCTACGCCCACGTGGATGCCGATGTGGGCCTGGCCGTACGCGAATGGTGTGCCACGGCGCCGCGTGAGCTGCGCGTGATCCTCTGCGGCTATGACACCGAGCACGATGCCCTGCTGGCTCACGGGTGGACCGTCACCGAGGGAAAGGCAGGAAGAGGGGCGGGCTACAGCACCAACGGGCTGAACGGCCGCCGGGAGCGGCTGTGGCTATCGCCCGCGTGCATCGGCAGCCAGCAGCGCAGCTTGCTGGAGGTATTAAGCGCATGACTCCCATCCGCGCCCCTGACCCCTCCTCGCGCCTCGCCGTGTTGGAGCTGGAGCGCGATGCCAACACCAGCAAGACCCAGGCCCCCATCGCCGGCACCTTTAAGGAGTACATCTGTTCGGTCTGCCCCAGCTTCCCCTGGAGCCCACACACCCACCGCCTAGTGGCACTGGCCCAGCGCGTCGCCGATGGCGAGATCCGACGCCTGATGGTGGAGCTCCCCCCGCGCCACTACAAGAGCACCATCTTCTCAATCTTCCTGCCGGGCTACTTCCTGCGCCGCTACCCGAACCGCTCGGTCGGCATCGGCTGCCACACCGCCACCCTTGCCGAGGGCTTCTCCCAGGATGCCCGCGACTATTTCACCGCATCAGGCGGCGCCTTGTCGCCCACCTCAGGTGGTGTGAAAAAGTGGGGCACCTCCGGCATCGGTGGCCTGTGGACCGCTGGAGTAGGAGGCGGCACCGGCAACCCTGGCGACCTGATCGTGGTGGATGACCCGATTAAATCCCGCGAGATGGCCGACTCCGCCGCCTGGCGCCGTCAGGTTCATTCGTGGTGGGATTCGGTGCTGAGCACACGGGAAGAACCGGGCAACGCAGTGGTGATCGTTCACACCCGCTGGCACAGCAACGACCTGATCGGTTACCTGCTGACCAAGAACGAGGAACTGGAGAAGGAGGGACTCATTGCCCAATGCGAGCCCTGGCATGTGGTTTCAATGCCGATCGAGGCCACCCCTGCCAACGCGATCAAGCCCCTCCCCCGCACGGTCAACCGTGAGCAGGACGACCGAGCCCCTGGCCAGGCCCTCGACCCGACCCGCTTTGATGAGGCCTGGATCGAGCGCAAGCGGGCCAACACCCCCCGCCGTGACTGGGAGGCGATCTACCAGCAGTCCCCCACCGAAAGCGCCGGGACCATCTTCAGCCGCGACACCCTGCGGTTCTACGTGCTGCCCGGTCAGGAGGCCCAGGAGGGCGATGTGCTGTTACCTGAGTACGGCATCCGCAAGCTGGCCTCAGTGGACGCCACCTTCAAGGATTCGGCAGGGTCCGACATGGTGGGCATCGGCCTATGGCTGCAGACCCAGGAAGGCATGTTCCGGGTCGATCAGGTTAACCGCCGCATGGGCTTCACTGACACCCTCAACATGAAGGCCAACGGCCCCGCGATCATCGACTCCTTGAAGCGGGAAGCGGCCTATGCGGTGCGTGCCGTCAACCCCCTCGGCGGCAAGGTGGCCCGTGCTGAGGCGGCTGCGGTGATGTTCCGCCAGGGGCGCGTGTTCCTGCCGCGCCATTCCCCTTGGCTCAGCGAGTACGTGGGCCAGCTTTTGGGCTTCCCCTCAGGCACCTTTGATGACCTAGTGGATGAAACCACGCAGGCCCTCAACTTCTGCGCTGGCACCGGCCCGATGAAGGTGACCACCGCAACCTATGGCCACGGCCTCCCGCAGCAG
>RGUW01000103.1 GCA_010027605.1 Synechococcaceae bacterium WB9_2_112
TGCGCGGCAGCAGCACCCGGCTGCCCGGCGGCGCCAGGGCCAGTAGGGCCGCCTGCAGCAGCCCGCTGGCGCCGTTGACGCCAAACCAGCAGTGCTCGGCCCCCAGGCGCCGGGCGGCCAGGCGTTGGCTCTCGGCCACGGCCCCCTGGGCCAGCAGCGGCCCGCCCACCTGGGGCAGCTCGGGCAGGTCCCAGCTGCCGGGCGGCTGCCGCAGCAGCTGCCGCAGGGCCGGCGCCAGGCCCCGGCCGCGCCCGTGGGCCGGCAGGTGCAGATCAAGGCTCATGGCCTTCGGCCCATGCCAGGCGGCCCCACATTCCTAGAGTTTGCCCTGTTCTCGAGACCGTTCCCTTGGCCGCCGACCCGGTGCTCGACTACAACCCCAACCGCGATCTGCGCTGGTTGCTGCTGCGGCCCTGGATTCTGGTGTCGCGGCTGCTGGTGGTGCTGACCCAGCTGCTCACCCTGGCGATCGCCCTGGTGGTGCAGGGCAACAGCAGCGATGCAGCGGTGCAGCAGCGGCTGGCGGGCCGCATCCTGCGCACCCTCACCAACCTGGGCCCCTGCTTCATCAAGGTGGGCCAAGCCCTCTCGACCCGCCCCGACCTGGTGCGGCGCGACTGGCTCGAGCAGCTCACCCGCCTGCAGGACGACCTGCCGGCGTTTGACCACGCCATCGCCCTGGCCACGATCGAGGCCGAGCTGGGGGCTCCGGCCCACGAGCTCTTTGCCGAGTTTCCCGACTATCCCGTGGCGGCCGCCAGCCTGGGGCAGGTCTACAAGGCCAGGCTGGCCGATGGCCACTGGGTGGCGGTCAAGGTGCAGCGCCCCAACCTGGCCTCTGTGCTGCGGCGTGACCTGATGCTGATCCGCCTGCTGGCGATCACCACGGCCCCGCTGTTGCCGCTGAACCTGGGCTTTGGCCTGGGCACGATCATCGACGAGTTCGGTCGCACCCTGTTCGAGGAGATCGACTACCGGCGGGAGGCCGACAACGCCGAGCGCTTTGCCGGCCTGTTTGCTGATCACCCCGAGGTCACGGTGCCGCGGGTGGAGCGCCACCTCTCGGCCCGGCGGGTGCTCACCACCACCTGGATCAACGGCACCAAGCTGCAGCAGCGCCAGGAGCTCGAGGCCCGCCGGCTCGACCCGGCAGCCCTGATCCGCACCGGGGTGATTTCGGGGCTGCAGCAACTGCTGGAGTTCGGCTACTTCCATGCCGACCCCCACCCCGGCAACCTGTTTGCCCTGCCGGGCAAGACCGGACCCATGGGCCATCTGGCCTATGTGGATTTCGGCATGATGGATTCGATCAGCGACAGCGACCGGCTCACCCTCACCGGTGCGGTGGTGCATCTGATCAACCGTGACTTCGAGGCCCTCGCCCACGACTTCGTGGCCCTGGGATTCCTCAATCCCAAGGCCGATCTGGTGCCGATCGTGCCGGCGCTCGAGCAGGTTCTGGGCGGCGCGCTGGGCGACAACGTCGGCTCGTTCAACTTCAAGGCGATCACCGATCGCTTCAGCGAGTTGATGTACGACTACCCCTTCCGGGTGCCGGCCCGTTTTGCCCTGATCATTCGCGCCGTGGTGAGCCAAGAGGGGCTGGCGCTGCGGCTTGACCCCAGCTTTCGCATCATCCGCGTCGCCTACCCCTACGTGGCCAAGCGATTGCTGGCGGGCGACACCGCCGAGATGCGCGAGAAGCTGCTCGAGGTGCTGTTCGACAAACACGGCCGGCTGCAGATCGAGCGGCTCGAAAACCTGCTCGCCGTGGTCGAAAACGATGGGGCCCCCACCGATCTGATTCCGGTGGCCGGGGCTGGCCTGCGGCTGCTGCTGGGCCCTGAAGGGGCCAGCCTGCGCCAGCGCCTGCTGCTCACCCTGGTGCGCGATGACCGCCTGCACACCGACGACCTGCAGCAACTGCTGGGCCTGCTGCGCCGCACCTTTTCACCCAGGCGTCTGGCTGGCGGAATGCTGCAGCGGCTGAATCCGCTGGCGGCTTGAACAACCGACGGCGGGTCTTAACCGCCCGCCGGCAGCGTCAACCAACACACCACGATCGCTCCAGCCCCGAGCACCACCACCAGCATCGGCCAGATGACATCGAGCTGGTCGAGCCGCTGCAGCAACACCTGCTTGGCGGGGCCATCGGGCATCTGTTCCATGCTTTCGTAACGGCGGCCGATCCAGATCACCAGCACAAAGGCCGCCAGGGTGACCACGTAGGCCACTACATAGACCTCATCGAGAAACGTGAGAAAGGGCAGGTCGGGAAGCTGGGAGCGGTAAGCCTGTTGCAGAAAGACCAGGGTCAACAGCACTGTCACGGGGATGCTGGCACGGGCGTCCTGCTCATCGGAGCGCACCTTGAACACCAGCAGCACCATGCTCATCACCACCGCCAGGGGCAGCAGAAACCTCCAGAACGAGGCCCAGGACGATGTTCCAAATGAAATTTCGAACAGCACCTGGCTGTAATCACTTTCCGGCCCGCCCAGGCCAAAGTTGGTGGCATAGTGATGGCGGTATTCGGCGATCGACCAGCCGTGGTTCAGCCAGCCGATGATCTGGGAATAGAGACCCATACCACTGTTCTGGATATCGGGCTCAAGCCTGAGCTGTGAGTAGTCGAGCTGACCATCGACGTCGTCGGGCTCCAGCGCGAGCGGCAGGCTCACCGTCATGAATGGGTAGTGCCGAAAACTGGCCTTGTTGATGTAAAAGCGGCCTTTGAATGAAAACAGTTGGTAATAGCTTCCGTCAGGATTCTTCTGGGGTTGGTCACTGATGGCTCGCAGCGATGGATCGGAATCGCTGATCAACCTGTTGAGCAGCACCATGCGCTGGCCGATGGTTGCCTTGGTGCGCTCCAGGTAAGCTTGAAAGGGTTCTTCCCAGCGGAACCAGACGTACCCATTGCCGTTGTAGCTGGGCACATTCAGATCCAGCTCTGATGTGCTCGTGGTGTAGATGCCCGCCTGAATCTGATACGGGGCCTGTTGCAGATCCTTCTGGTCCTGCAGCTGCTCGGCCGGGGTGAGCACATCACCCTGAAGCCTGCTCCAGCCACTGGCGGGCAGCAGTTTCGCTTCTGTGATCAGGGCTCGGGAGGCCGAACTCAGTCGCAGGTTGTCGCGGTTCGGAACCTGGGGATAATCAATCCAGGTGATGGCACTGATGGCCAGAATTGCTGCGACCACGACCGACATGATCGCGATCAGGTTCCAGCGCCGTTGTTGCCGCTGGGGCATGGTCCGCGTGATGGCTGGCCTGACCTTAGGCAGGCTCTCCCTGGTTGCCCTCCTGTCGCTGCTCTCGGCCTGTGGCGCGTCTGTGCCCAGGGGCGCTGCCCGGGCTGCTCGGCAGGCTGACCCCGCCGGTTCCACCCCCGCGATTGTTGACCAGCCTGGGACGCTGCTGCTCGGTCAGTCGGCACCGTTCAGCGGCCCTTCGGCCCAGCTGGGGCGGGAGTATCGCAACGGTGCGCTGGCCTGGTTTGCCGAGGTCAACCGCCGCGGTGGCATCCACGGCCGCCGCATTCGCCTGGTGAGTCTGGATGACCGTTATGAGCCCGTGCTGACCCAGCGCAACACCACGGCGTTCTTGGATCGTTGGAAGGTCCTGGCCCTGTTTGGCTACGTGGGGACCCCCACGGTCAAGGCCGTGCTGCCGGAGCTGCGGGCCAGGGGGATGCCCCTCATCGCACCGCTCACCGGTGCCGCTCTGCTGCGCAACCCCACACCGGCCAATGTGATCAACCTCAGGGCCAGCTATGGCCGGGAGATCGATCGCATCATCGCGGCGCTGGTGCGCTCCGGCAGCCACCAGATCGCGGTGTTGCACCAGCGCGATGCGTTTGGCGCCGACGGTCTGGTGGCGGCGCGCCGGGCCATGGCCCGGTATGGGCTCAGGCCTGTGGCCCTGGCCTCCATGGCGCGCAACAGCACAGACGCCGCAGGGGCAGCCCGCACGATCGCAGAGGCCCATCCCGACGCAGTCGTTGTGATCACGGCCTATCCCAGCGCTGCAGCCTTCAGTCTTGAGATGCAGCGACGCCACAGCAAGGCCCAGCTGATGAACGTCTCTTTTGCGGGGACGCGCGGTCTACAGGATGCCCTTGTCGGTGGCAAGGGCAACGGCATCGGCATTGCCCAGGTGGTGCCGTTTCCCTGGAACCGCCGCATCCCGGTTGTGGCTGAGTACCAGCGTCTGATGCAACGTCAGAGCGGTGGCCTGGGCTTCGGTTTCACCAGCCTTGAGGGGTTCCTGGCGGCCAAGCTGATGACCGAAGCCCTGCAGCGTGCCGGTGCTGATCCAAGCCGTCAGCAACTGTTGAAGGCATTTGCCTCGATCGGAACCCAGGACCTCGGCGGTTTCAGGGTGAGCCTGGGACCGCACGATCGTGATGCCAGTGATCTGGTGGAACTCACCTACCTTGGCTCGCAGCGCTGGGAGCCATGAACGTGGTCTGCCCGCCTAGGGTCGGCCAACCTGCATGTGCGAGCGATGGCCCTGGCCCCGATCAACCTGAGTGAGGCGGCCCAGGATCTGGCCAGTGGCGACTTCGGCGATCTCGACGCCGCCGAGATCTTCCTCGAGTACGCCCCGTTCCAGCAGCCCCCCTACCTGGTGGCGGGGCTGGGTCTGGCGATCGGGGTGCTGTGCGGACTCACCTTTGCCCGGCAGGTGCAGAACCGGCTCGACGGCTGGAAGCAGGATCGCCTGGCCCTGCTGCCCCTGGGCACCTGGGAGCTGACCCTGGCCTACACCGGGGTGGTGATCGGTGTGACCCTGTTCATCGGTGGCAGCCTGCAGGTTTTCGGTTTTGCCCCGGGGGCCGCACTGTTGGTCTCCTTCATCCTGTCGATCGCCACCGCCGGTGCCCTGTGGGTACAGCTCGAGCGCCTCATGGAGCAGGTGCAGGCCGGCAACTTCAAAGCGGTCGATTTCGACAACTTCGACCAGTTCTTCTGACGCGCCGCCCGGGCTTCAGCCCAGGGTGTTGATGGCCCGGGCCACCACGATCACCACCAGCGCCAGCATCAGGCTCGACTGCAGCACCTGCAGCAGCTTGAAGCGAAACCCCAGCAGCTGGTGGTTTTCGGGTGGCCCCAGGGTGTTGCTCGACAGCACCGTGAAGTAGAGGTAATCGAAGAACCGCCCTCCGGCCTCGCCTTCGGGGAAGACGACGCCACCGCGCCGGCCACAGCTGCCGGCCAGGCCGCTGCCGAACTGGTCATGGTCGAGGCACCAGTACCAGAACAGGGCGATGCTGTTGAGCACCGTGTAGAGCCCGGTGCCGATCAGCAGCAGGGCCATCGAGCCCAGTTGCAGGGCGCTCATGGCGATCAGCACCAGGGCCGCGTTGAGCAGGGACTGCAGGGTGGTGACCACACCGAGCAGCTCGAGCAGGCGGCGCGCGCCGGGGCCGGGTCGCCGGCGCCGCTGCACGATCCACAGCGCTGCCAGCACCACGATCAAGGCCACCAGGTCGTTGGCCAGGTAAAAGAGCCAATGGCCCGGCCCCACCGAGATCTGGGGCCTGCTCTGCAGATGCCAGCTGTGATCAAGGGCGTGGTTGATCGCCAGATTGGTGATCGGCGCGAGCAGCAGCACCCCCAGCACCGCAGCCCCACCGTCGCGCGCAGTCGATGACGGCATGGACACGGATGAGGCGATGGCTCCCCTCAGGCTGCCAGGTAACCCTGCAGTTCGCAGGATCGGTGGCGGATCGCCTCGATCGCCTTGCGCTCAAGATTGCGGGTCTTGTCGCGGCTGATGCCCAGATGCTTGGCGATGGCGCTCAGGCTCATCGGCTCGGGCAGCTCTTCGCCCTCGGGGCCCTCGATGCCGTAGCGCATCTTGAGCACGCGGCCCTGCAGTTCGGGCAGCTGCTCCAGCAGCGCCCGCAGGTCGCCCTTGAGGCATTCGCCATCGAGCCGTTCCTCGGGCAGCTCACCGTCGCCGGCCAGCAGGTCCAGCAGCTCGGTGTCGTCGCCATCGCCCACCTTGGT
>RGUW01000104.1 GCA_010027605.1 Synechococcaceae bacterium WB9_2_112
CTCGTAGCCGCTGGCGCAGAGCACCTGCTGGGCGTCTTCCAACATGCGCAGGCGATCACGCTGGCTCGGCAGATCCTCCGAAGCGATCTTGCGCTGCAGCGGCAATTGCTCCGGCAGGTAGGCGAAGGAGAACAGCGAGATGCGATCCGGCCGCAGCTCCTTCACCAGGGCGAGGGTCTGCCGAAACCGCTCCGGGGTCTGGAGCGGCAGACCGCAGATCAGGTCCACATTCACGCTGCTGAAAGCCGCCTCCCGCAGCCAGCCCATGACCCGGCGAAGCTGCTCCACCGGCACCACCCGGTTCACCGCCTGCTGCACGACGGGATCCGCGTCCTGGATGCCAAAGCTGACGCGGTTGAACCCCAGCTGACGCAACTGCAGGGCCGCATCGCGGCTCAGGAACTCGGGATTCAACTCAATCGAGGCCTCCAGGCCTGGATCCAGATCAAAGTGCCGCTCGATCAGAGCCCAGAGGTGGCCCGTCTCCTCGGCATTGAGGTAATTGGGTGTGCCCCCTCCCCAGTGCAGCTGCGCCAGGCGCCGACGCTGCGCCATGGAGCCACCGATCAGCTCCAGCTCCTTCGCCAAGGCCGCCAGATACGGCTCCACCATCTTCGAGCCCAGCTGGGTGGTGACGCGATTGCAGCCGCAGTACCAGCAGGCATGCCGGCAGAAGGGCACGTGCACATAGAGCGACAGCGGCGCAACACTGGGTTGGGCCAGCTGCCGATTCAGCTCCGCCTCCCCCACCGTGGGCTGAAAGGCAGCCGCGGTGGGATAGCTGGTGTAGCGAGGCACGGGCTGGTCGTACTTGAGCAGCAGCTCCAGGGGGGTGATCGGCGAAGCGACGGTGGCCATGGCGGTTGATGGCGAGGGAAGGAAAGGGTGGGGAAGACAGGAATCAGGGCTGATCGGCCAGCTCGGCCAACAGCCGCTGGGTGGCCTGGAACGCCAGCTCCGCCTCGTCCAGCAGCTCCTCCTCCTCAACCGGAGAGAGATCCATCGCTTCAAAGCCCTCATGCAGGGCCTGCTTGAGGCCTGTGATCTCCGACTCAAAGGCCCAAAAGTTGAGGGCTGGAAACTGATGCGTCCGCAGGATGGCGTTGGCCTGCTCTGCCAGCTGCTGGCCACCGGAAAGGTCGCCGCCGTAGCGCACATACACGTGTGCCATGAGCCGATGCGGCGACTGCTGGGCCAGCACCCTCAACTGCTCCAGCCAGATGGCCGCCGCCGCCGATGGCGGTGTCGCGGGCAGGGGCGAGAGGGTTGCCAAATCGTGCTGCAGAGCGGTGCTGCGGCCAAGGGCCTGCCAGGGGATGGACGTCGCACCGAGGGCCGACGCCAGGGCCGGAGCCTCCTGCTCCAACAGCGCATAGGCCGGGGCCAGGGCGCGGATCAGGGCCGCCAACTGAATGGGCTGGGCACGGCCCTCCAGCAGGGCCCGCGAGAAAGCCATGCCCTCCGCCTGGTGATGGGCCTTGCCGATGCGGGCATGCAGCCTGCGCACACGGGGGCCAAAGCCCGTCCTCAACTGCGCATCACCAGGCTGGGCGTGGTCGGAGATGGATGGAGTGGAACCGAAGGGCGTGGAAGGCATCGAATCAACCATGGATCCCATGGCACGAACCGTGATTACGGTATAACGCTACTGTTGTTCTGCAGTCATTTGATTGCGAAGTCGTTGCATGACCGCCATGAAGCCGCCGATGCCTCCACGGGAGACTCCCCTCAACCTGCAGTTGCTGCTCGCCCCTCCGGGCCAGCTCAGCGGCGATGGTCAGCTGCGGGAACTGATGCTGGAACGCCGCCGGCACCTCAACAGTGCCAGCGGCGATCTCTGGGTGTTGCCACGGGGTCGCGAGGGGCAAGAGGCCATCGCCATCGCGGATCCGGCCGTGGCGATCTGGCTACAGCTGCGGTTCGGCGGCGTGCTGCAACCAGCACGCATTGATCGCGCCTGGCTCGACAGGATGGCCCTGGAGCTGCCGGCTGCTGCGGGGGCCCCGGCGCTGGGCGTGGATCCGCCGGCCTGACTCAGGCCGGCGCCACCGAGGCGGCGGCGGCACCGATCAGGATTCGCCTGGCCACCGCTGCCTCGAAGCCGATGGCCTCGAGGGCCTGCTGGAACAGCAGCGTGAAACAGCCCAGCAGCTCAATCGGATCGATGCCCACAGCCTGGAGGTCATCGCTGAGGGACTGGAGAATCCCCAGGGCGATTGGCAAGGCTTGGGTTGAGATGCGACGCACACCCTCCGCAACCCCTGGCAGCCGCTGCCCAAGCCAGCGCTCGGCATAGTTGAGATGTTCGGCTTCATCGTCGATCACCGCTGCGGTGATCGGACGGGCATAACTGTCGGCCACGGGCAGATAACAGCGGTAGGCGGCCACCGCGAAGCACTCCACGATCAGCCCCTGGATCACCAGGCAACCGGTGAGATCCCCTGCGCGGTCACAGTCCAGAAACAGCTGATGCAGGGGGGCAAACAGCCGACGGGCCAGGGCCAAATCCGGCTTGATGCCGAGATGGCGACCGCAGCCCACAAATTGCATGGCATGGCGACCCTCCATGGACGCCAGGCGCTCCAGTTCATCACGATCCTCCGGAATCGAGCGGGCCAGTAGACGGAAGTGACGATCCGCCAGCCCCTCCCCTACCACCACCAGGCCGTTGATGCGGCTGGCTATAGGCGTCGCGGTAGGTGGAGCTTTTGAATTGTGGTGTCTGAAGTGATGTTGTGTTGGGGATCATGCGTCAAAGCGGTAGAGGATGATTGAGTGCTTGTCGGGCTGTTTCCCAAAGCTCTGATCTCGGCATCGAACGACAGTCATCGAACCAGGGGCCGCCGAGCGTGAAGTGCAAGATCCTCTCTCGAGTCGAAACCGATGAAGACTTTGATGGGATCAGATGGTTGCATCAGTTTGTCTGTAAATGTGGAGCCAGCCGGATGCGGCGCGCCAAACCGAGCCGATGGAGGAGTCGGATGTGCTGCCAAGTGAGATCAAGCTCCCACCAGCGGAAGCCCATGCGGGCGCTGCTGGGATAGGCGTGGTGGTTGTTATGCCAACCCTCGCCGAAGGTGAGCAGGGCCACCCACCAGTTGTTGCGGGAGCCATCGCCGCTGGCATGGCTCACATAGCCCCAGCGGTGGGTGGCGGAATTCACAAGCCAAGTGGCGTGGTACACGAGCACCAGCCGCAGCGGAATGCCCCAGAGCACCAGGGGCCAGCCGCCTAAGGCGTAGAGCAGCACCGCCAGGGGAAACTGCAACAGCAGGAAGTTGCGGTTCAGCCAGCGGTAGTAGGGCACCCGTTGCATGTCGGGCGTGAGCTGATGCACATAGCGCTGGGCCGGCACATCCCGCAGCATCCAGCCGAAGTGGCTCCACCAGAAGCCCAGATGGCTGTTGTGATGGTCGGCCGGATCATCGGAATGGAGATGGTGGTGTCGGTGCAGCCCCACCCAGTCGATCGGACCGTGCTGGCAGCTGAGGGTGCCGCAGGTGGTAATCAGTGCCTCCAGCCAGCGGGGCACCGTGAAGGCGCCATGGGCCAGCAGGCGGTGGTAGCCGAGCGTCACCCCGATACAGGCAGTGAGCCAATAGAGCACCAACAGCGTGGCGATCGCCTGCCAGCTCCAGAAGCGAGGCAGCAATGCCACGAGGGCAAAGGCATGAATCACCACCATGAACACGGTGGTTCCCCAGCGGCGCTTCAACCTCGGGGGCTCCACAGCAATGCCCCGTTTGGCCTTGCTCAGAGGAGCCGTTGCCAGGGCGGTCATGCGCACACCTCGGTGCAAGGCTGCATCGGTTGCAAGAATTGCTGCAGCAGCAACCAGCCAAAACGCGCCCTCAGCCCTAGCTGCCGCAGCGGCTGGCCGGCGCTTGCCTTGAGCTGGCGGTAGGTGTCCACCAGCTGATCGCGAAGCTGGAAGTAACGGGATCCGTCCAGCACAAACACCACTGGAAAGGCGCGGGCAGCGGTGCGGTTGGTCTGGCGCATCACCTCCTCGTCAAAGCGGTCGGGGTCCATGCCAAGCAGGCGATAGAAATCGCCCCGCTCACACACCGTGAGGCTGTGGGTCAGAAACACACTCCACAGGAAAAAGCGACTGAGCAACAGGCCGCGCAGCCCACGATTGAGGCCTGGCCAGCAGCGAATCAGCATGTTGAAAATATCGCCGTGGCGGTTTTCGTCCTGACACCAGGGCTCGAAAAAATCAAACAATGGCGCGAAAGCATTCTCGGGATGGGCCTTGAGATGCCGGTCGATCAGGATGTAACGCCAGTAGCCGATCTTTTCTGAGAGATACACCGAATAGAGCACCCAGTTGAGCGGAAACCAGGTGATCGGCCGCTTGCCACTGAGGGAGGGCAGATCGATCTCGATGCCCTCCGCCACCAGTGCCCGATTCAGGAACCCGGCATGGCGGGCCTCATCACGGGCCATCAGGTTGAACAGGCGGCTGAGTTCCGGTCGACTGGCCTTCTGCAGCTGACGAGAGAGCTCCTTGAACAGTAGAAAGCCAGAAAACTCCGAGACACAGGAGCGCACCAGATAACTCTCGTAGGCTGTTTTCTGGTCGGGAGCGAGGGCCCGCAGGCGATCCAGAGGTGCCTTGCGATCAAAATGTTCTCGGTTGTAGTCGGCCTCCATTTCCGCCAACATCGCCTCAAAAACAGGGCGCTGCAGGTCGAGATTGGTGCGCGCCGCCTTGGCGATCTCGGTGGTGTAGAAGCGCGGTGTGAGCAGGTCCTCCCGTAAATGGGGGGCGGGCGCGGTGCTGGTCGTGGTCGCTGTCATGGGTGTGGCGATCAGGATTGATGGTGGGCCAGGGCATCGGCACTGGCATAAGCCCGGGCATCAGCCCCCTGGCGGTGCTCCAAGAACCAGCTCTGCAATGCCTGCAGCCAGAGGTAACGGCCGTAGCGGTCGCCGCTGGCGTACAGGAAGCCGGAGAGCGCGGCCTGCAATGCATCGCGGTGGGCACTGCGGTGCCCCGGACACAGACAGCCCTGTGCGCTCAGCCAGCGCTCCTCAAGGCGCAGGTGCAAGCGCAGGTCCCAGAGCAGACGGCGGCAGGCCCCCTCCACGGCCAGCGCATCCGCCGCGCCCCAGGGGGGCTGCTCAGGGCCATGGCGCAGCACCAACTCCAGCAGAAACGCTTCGAGTCGATCGTGTTGACACTCCAGCAGGGCCGCCTGATCGGCCCAGACGTGCGGCCAGGGCGCCGATCGGGACTTTGACTCAGCCATCACCACCGCCATCACAACCTCCAGGGAGAACCAGCGCTCAGCATATAACGCCATCGTGTTTCTATGAAATCAGGAACTCACGAAGCTGAGCTAGGCTCCCAGAAAGGCCGTTGCGACGGCCCTGTTGCCCCTCTCTCCCTGATCCGCCACCCGCGATGGAGTACCTGGCCGACTACTTCAAGGTGTTCTCGGAGCCCAACCGCCTGGCGGTGCTTGACGCCCTACGCCAAGGCCCCCTCAATGTCACCGCGGTGGTGGAGCGCACCGGTCTCAGCCAGGCCCTGGTGTCCAAGCACCTCAAGCTGCTCACGATCGCCGGTGTGGTGCAGCGCCGCCCGGAGGGCTCCCTGGTGTTCTACGAGGTGATCGACCGGGGGGTCTACAAACTGCTGGCCCAGGCCGAAAAACTAATGCTGGCATCGAGGCGTCAGCAGCTCGATGCACTTGCGGCCATCCTGTGATGGCCATAGGCCCCTCCAACCTGGAGCAGCTGCGGGCAGCCCTGGCCAGCGGCGAGCGTGAGCTGCGCAATCTGCATCTGGGGGAGATCGATGGCCTCGATCTTGATCTCTCCGACTGCAACCTGCAGGGCAGCTGCTTCAAGGAGGCCCGCTTCGGCCATGCGCGGTTGACCCGGTCCCAGGTGCAGGGCTGCTGCTTCCAACAGGCCCTGCTCTGGGGCGCCGACCTCTCCGAGCTCCAGGCCCAGGATTCGTACTGGCATGAGGCCGATCTATCGGCGTCG
>RGUW01000105.1 GCA_010027605.1 Synechococcaceae bacterium WB9_2_112
GCTGCTCTCCAGCGCCCTGGGCGCCGGCGGGGCGGTGATCGGCCTGCTGGCCTCCGGCCTGTTCAATCTGCCTTCGGGGCCTGCGGTGGTCGTGGTGCAGCTGCTTGGTTTTGTGCTGGCCCTGATGGCGTCTGCAGCCGATCGCCCTGATGCAGCAGCCAGCGCATCGTCGCCCGATCGCGCGGGCTGAGGCGCAGCACGGGCGCTGCCCCGGGAACGGCGGCCATGGCATCGCCGGCCTCATCGCTATGGCCCCACAGACCAAAGGCATGACCCAGCTCATGGAGGGCGGTGGCCTGCAGGGCCAGGGCGCGCTGCCCCGGGCTGAGCAACACCTCCACCCGCGGTTCGGGGTGCTCTTCATTGCCGCGACGCACCTGCAGCACCTGCAGCAGGGAGCGGCCATGGCTGGCCCGGGTGCGCCCATCGGCGAGCCGTTGCAGCGGCGGACGGCGGCGCCAGATGCGCACCTGGGCCTGGTCGGCTCGCTCGACCACGGTGATCGGCAGCAGGGACTGCCACTGCTCCAGGGCGGCCACCACGGCCTGTTGCCACTGCATCTGGCGCTGGGCTTCGGCGCTGGCAGGGTCGTTGCCGGCGGTCTGGCTGCCAGCTGGTTCAATCCAGACGCACCAATGGTCCAGCACCGGCCAGCCCAGGGCCGTGGGCCTGAGTCGATCGCTGTAGGTGCCGGGTGCCGCAGCCGGTGCTGCCCTGGCGACCTGGGCCCCCTCGGCTGGCGAGGGCAGGGGGGTCATCGCAACTGCAGGGGGGCAGCGCTGCGGCGTCGCTGCACCGACCGGTGGCGCCGCCAGCACGGGCGTGACAACCAGTCCAAGCACCAGCAAGGCCAGACGCTTGGCCATGGTTCAGGCGGCCGGCAGCCCCACGCCGCGCGCCATCAGCGTGGCCAGCAGCGGCACAGCGGCGAAGCCCACCAGTTCGATGTTGAGAATCCAGGCCAGTCGGCTGGCCAGGGCTTCACTGACCTGGGGCAGTTCGCCCTTGCGCAGTGGCAGCGCCCAGAGGATATAGGTGACGGTTGGGTAGAGCGACAGGGCCCCCACCGCCAGATACAGACCGACCTTCCACCAGAACAATGGATTCTCGGTGTAAAAACCGCTGCCCTGACCGAAGTACAGAACCCGCAGGATTCCGCTGACCAGCAGGGCCAGAGCTGCCAGGCCGTAGACCACATCGGTGATCACCATCAAGGTGGCTTCCTGCCGGTTGGGGTTGGCCTTGATCAGGCGGCGCTCCAGCACCAGCGCACCGAAGCAGAGCATGAAGCTCAGGTAGTGCACGTAGGCCACCCCTGCCCGTTGCAGCACCTCGGTCGGAATGGCGGCCATCAAGGACAACATGGCAGGTCGGACCGGGCTATGGAGAGCAGACGGTAGCTCCTGCCAGGTCCGCTCTGTTGAGTGCTGCAGTTGAGTGCTCCAGGTGAGTGCTGCAGACAAACTCGAAGCAATCCTGTATTTGCGTAGCAAAGATGAAAGTCGGAAGTTTTTCAGTGAGTTTTTTCCTGTCGGCAAATCTCCCTTAGGTTCAATTCAATCTGCAGCCTCACCATGGTGAGCTCCTTGAGCGCCTTTCTCGGTGAGATCGGTCGCCATCAATTGTTGACGCCAGAGCAGGAGCTCACCCTGGGTCGCAAGGTGCAGGCCATGGTGACCCTGCAGGAACGCTGCACCTTGGCGGGAGGGACAGGTCCGGCCTGCACCTACGACGAGCTCGAACGACGCACGCTGCGGCTGGGTGAACGCGCCAAGAACCACATGATCACCGCCAATCTGCGCTTGGTGGTCAATCTGGCCAAGCGTTATCAGGGCAAGGGTCTGGATCTGCTGGATCTGATTCAGGAGGGCACGCTGGGGTTGACCCGGGCCGTGGAGAAGTACGACCCCACCCGAGGCCACCGATTCAGTACTTATGCCTATTGGTGGATTCGTCAGGGGCTCAACCGTGCCCTGTCGACCCAGAGCCGCACGATTCGGATTCCGGTCAATGTCAATGAAAAACTGACCAAATTGCGTGCGGCCAAGGCTCGCTATCTGCAGAGCCATGGCGTACTGCCCGGGCCCACGGTTCTGGCCAAGATGATGCATCTCGGGCGCGACGAGGTCGAAGAGCTTCTGGCCTGCGAATTGCGCAGTGTCACCGTGAGCCTCCAGGGGGTCGTCAAGTCGAAGGCCGATCCCTCTGAGCTGGTGGATGTGCTGCCTTCTGCCGAGCTGCCTCCCCTTGAGCAGGCCGAACTTGCCGAGCGCATCTCGGCGGTGTGGGCGCTGCTCGATCGCGCCTGTCTGACGCCCAAGGAACGCACCGTCGTGATGTTGCGTTTCGGGCTCGACGGCAGCCATGAATGGCGCACCCTGGCTGAGGTGGCCCGGCAGTTGAACTGCAGTCGTGAATACTGCCGGCAGGTGGTGCAGCGGGCCCTGCGCAAGCTGCGTCGCACCGGCCAGGAAACGGGTCTGGTGGAGTGCGACTGACCCCTTAACCTCAGGGCCAACGCCTGGCAGTGATGGTGGCGCTGACGCAGGATCAGCTCGTTGACCTGGAGTCCTTCATCAAGGATTGGCTGCGCCATGCCGGCCGCAGCCAGGCCGATCTGCGTCGCGCCCTGCGGGCTGCCTCGGTACGCATGCCTGTGCTGATCGATGACTTGCACCGCACCTATTGCCGCGGGGGCCTGGCTGAGCTGGTGTCACGCCTCTGCGCCATCGAAGCCGAATGGCACGGCGAGGATCAGGCTGCCGTGCTCACCCGACTCGACGACCCGGTCGGTCTGCCTTCGGCGATCAGTGGCTCGTTGGAGCAGCTGGATCTGCTGCTGCAGGAAATCCGTCAGGAGCAGCCGGGTTGACCTCACGGCTTGACCGCACCGGGTGGCCTCAATCCACCCGGCTGTCGCCATAGTGGACCGGTAGCTCCTGAGCGTGCACCGATGCTGCGGCGTGATCCGATCCTTGCCCTGTTGCTGGGGACGTCCCTCACCCCGTTGCTGTTGAGCGGGCAGCCGTCTTCAGCCCAGGTGCAGCGATTCATGCTGGCTCCGGGCAGCTCGGTGGGCAACGAAACCCAGATCAAGCCCAAGAACTGCGTCACCGATCCCAAGACCGGGGCGGTCACCTGCGACACCGAGATCGTCAACCCACCCGGCAACACCCCGGCCAAGCCCTCCTACACCCCCTTCGGCAACTGAGGGTCTGGCGTTGAAACCCTTCACCGACCGTCGCTACCTGGCCCTGGCCGATGCGACCGAGCGTTGGATCGCCAAGTTGCTTGGGATCGTGCTGCTGGTGGTCATGGCCATGGCCACCGTGCAGCTGCTGGTTCAGGTGGTCTGGGCCCTGGTCGATCCCCAGACCCGCTGGTTGGGTGAGCGGCTCACCGTGGTGCTTGGAGATCTCCTCAATCTCCTCATCGCCGTTGAGGTGCTTCAGAACATCACCTCCTACCTGCGCCGCCATGTGGTGCAGATCGAGCTGGTGCTGATCACGGCCATGACCGCCGTGGCGCGAAAGGTGATCGTGCTGCCCCCCGGTGCCGAGAGCAAGCCCCAGCTGCTGGCAGGTCTGGGCGTGGCGGTGCTGGCGCTGGCCGGGGCCTACTGGCTTGTCAGGGCTGTCAATGGGAAGCAGTTTGCGGCCAGAACAGGGCCAGCCCGACGGTTCCTGGATCGGGATCCGTCGCAGCTTTGATGCTCCTTCACAGCCCGTTCGCAGCCACGGCGGGAGCCCGGATGATCACACTCTCGGGTGTCGGTCGGGCACGCGCAGATCGTGGTCGAGGGGTCGCCATCAGAACCTGGAACCCAGGCGCAGGCGCCCGGGCCATCCGGTCCCGCATTCAGAACCCAGCATGGGCAGGCTCTGCTCTGGTGGGTCGACGATGATGTGGAGCTCTGCCATGCCCTGACCCCTCGCCTGAGGGCTTGCGGCTGGAGGTTGCAGAGCTTTGCCAGGCCGGCATTGATGCTGGCGGCGCTGCGGCAACAACGACCTGATCTGCTGATTCTCGATCAGGTCTTGCCCGAGTGCCTCGGCAGTGCCCTGCTTCAGGAGCTGCGGCGCGAAGGTCACTCCTTCCCGGTGCTGATGCTTTCGGGATGGGGAGAAGCAGCCGATCGGGTCGTCGGGCTCGAGTCCGGGGCTCAGGATTATCTGGCCAAACCCTTTCTGTTCAAGGAGCTGGCGCTGCGCTGCGAGCAGTTGCTGCGGGTGGCAAACCTCAGTCCG
Source organism: Synechococcaceae bacterium WB9_2_112 (assembly GCA_010027605.1). GTDB lineage: Bacteria > Cyanobacteriota > Cyanobacteriia > PCC-6307 > Cyanobiaceae > RGUW01. The sequence continues at coordinate 4,248 of RGUW01000105.1, forward strand.
GTGGCGCCGTCCAGCCACGAGCACGCCCTTCTGTTGGGGTCTGTGACCTTTTGGCCCCATCTCGGGACACTGCACGTGGCTCAGGAACCTGCCGTGTCTCTCAGCCGCGGCGAAAGCAGCTTGTTGCTGGCCCTGGCACGCTCCCCTGGCCGGGTGCTCAGCCGGACCCAGTTGGCGCACGCTGTCGGCAGTCTTGTTGACAGTGCCAGCAGCCGCAGCATCGATGTGCGGCTCGGACGGCTGCGACGTCTGCTGGAGCGCACCTCCAAGGGGACCCTCACGATCGAGACGGTGAGAGCCCAGGGCTACGTCCTGAGCCTCATACCGACTCCAGCAGAGGCGCAGGGCGAATGATCAGACGTTCGATCCTGCTCAGTTCCCGCGATCGCCGGGAGCTGTTGCTCTGCTGCCTGCTGGGGATCGGCGCTGGCTTGTTGATCGACCTGCTGGTGAGCCTGCCGTGGCTGCTGCGTCAGCCCCAGGCCCAGAAGCAACCGATGTTCGGGCTGGTTCTCGGCTTGAGCCTGGGCCTGGGGATCCTGCTGGGATTGCTGCTGTTCCTGAGGCGGGAGCTGTTGCAGCCCATCAACATGTTGATGAAAGCCTTGCCCCGCAGGCTCAACCAGCACCACCCCCAGCCATGGGCGAGCGTTGAACTGGAGGTGGGAATTGCTCCCCTGCAGTTGCTGGCCCATCGCATCAACCGTTTGCTGGAAACCCTGCGCAGCACAACGGAAGCCCGCCGCCAGCGCCTCGACGGACTGGCCCACGACATTCGCGGCCCCCTCACCCGGCTGCTGCATCGTGTCGACAGTCTTCAGGCCCAGGGCGGCGCCGACCCCCAGGTGGTGGCTGGATTGCAGGCCGATCTGCAGGCCCTGCTCGCACTCGATCGGGAACTGGATGCCATCGCGATCAGCCCACCCCAGCCTCCGCAACGGCAGCGGATCGAGCTCAGTGCGCTTTGTCGCAGGTTGGCCCGGAGCTATGCGTCCGGCCAGGTTGAGGTCAGCGTGCCGGTGCTCCAGCTGTGGGTGGACCGCCACCTGTTGCGACGCAGCCTCAACAATCTGATCGACAACGCCCTGGAATATGGCGGCCCCCCGGTGGTTCTGTCGCTGCATCAGAGCGCCAACCGTGTGGAGATCCTGGTGGATGACCACGGCGCGGCAGCCAGCCCGATGGCCGCTGACTCGCTGCCGCGGATGCATCGGGGTCTTGGGTTGGCGATCGCGACCAGCTTCTGCCGGCAGCACGGGGGCACCCTGACCCTTGCGCGCTCTCCTCTTGGCGGCCTGCAGGTGCGTCTCCAGATCGGTCGCCAGGCGCTTGCCGAGGGTGATGCCCCGTGACCGGTTCTCCAGCGGGCCCGGCCATGGAGTCAGAGGCTGCGATCCGTCAGGCCCTGGACCAGTGGCGACGACGAACCGGTCGCTTTGCTGACGCTTGGGCCGCGTCCTTGGCACGACTTGATGCGCCGGCCCGGGCCGCTGCCATTGACCTCTTGTTGGACCTGGGCGCATGGGTGCAGGCGCGTCGGGCGGTCCTGATCTGGTTGCTGGAG
>RGUW01000106.1 GCA_010027605.1 Synechococcaceae bacterium WB9_2_112
GCCGGCGTGGCGCGCATTTTCACGATGGGTGCCAGACCAGTTGCTACCTTAAATTCTTTACGTTTTGGGAATCCTGATTTTCCAAAAACCAGACACTTGTTAAAGGGTGTTGTAAGGGGAATTGGAGACTATGGCAATGCCTTTGGTGTACCAACAGTAGGTGGAGAGTTGTTTTTTGATCCATGTTATAATACCAACCCTTTGGTTAATGCAATGTCTGTTGGCATTGTTGAAATTGGAAAAACGGCCACAGCGACTGCAAAAGGAGTTGGTAATCCGGTTTTTATTGTTGGTTCTGCTACAGGCAAAGACGGAATTCATGGCGCCACGTTCTCTTCGATGGAGCTCACGGAAAGTGCACCGGCCACGGCCGTGCAGATCGGTTTTGTGCCGGTGCGCAAGCCAGGCAAGTTGCCCGGTGCCGTGACGGGCGTCGATTACGCCCTCGAGTACGGCACCGACCGTCTTGAGATCCAGAGCGATGCCTTCAACCGGGGCGACCGGGTGCTGGTGGTCGACGATCTGTTGGCCACCGGTGGCACCGCCGCCGCCTGCGCCGAACTGGTGACCACGGCGGGTGGGCAGCTGTGCGGTTTTGCCTTTGTGGCCGAGCTGGTGGGTCTCGGCGGGCGTCAGCGCCTGCCCCAGCAGCATCCGGTTGAGTCGCTGATCCTGTACAGCTGAGATCAGGGCTGCTGGTCCTGCCAGGTCAGCACCGCATCGAACTGCTCGAGGCTGATCAGCCCGAATCGCCACAGCACCACCGGGAGCGGGGCCTGCTCCTGCTGGGCCTGGCGCAGTCCAAGGGCCAGGGCGTTGTCGCTCAGGCCCAGATGCAGCCGCAGATGGCGCACCAGCTCGGCCGGCGGTGGAGGTTGGGGCGTGGTGCTGATGACCATGGCTCCACTGTGGTCAGCGGTACGGGTGCCGGCAAGGACCATCGGTCATGACGCCCAGGCTCAGTCGCTTCAGCAGCGGCACGCGCAGCAGGGCCCCGAGCGCGGCCCGTCGCAGGGGCAGCAGCAGCGCGGCCCGGTTGGAGAAGATCCGCACCAGCAGGTCGGTGGCCGCCAGGGTGAGCAGCAGGTCGGGCCAGCGTCGCAGCGCGTACTGACGCGGTAGAGCTTCAGGCGCCAGACGCCCCCGTTGCACCCGCTGAGCCAGGCGGTGCAGGGTTGCCACATCGCGCCAGCAGAGGTTGAGCCCCTGGCCGCCCACCGGATGGCTGTTGTGGGCGCTTTCGCCCACCAGCACCGTGCGGCCCCGCTGCAGCCTTCTGGCCAGGCTCAGTCCCACGGCAAAACTGCGGGGCGGTACCAGGCAGGCATCGGGCTGGAAGCGCTCGGGCAAGGCCCCCGAGAGGTGATCCAGAAACGCATCCGGGCTGAGCAGCTCCAGTGCCCGGCAGCGCTCGGGGCTGGCGCTCCAGACCACCTGCACCCGCGTCTCGCCCAGGGGCAGCAGGGCCATGGGGCCTTCGGGCCTGAACAGCTCCCAGGCCTGGTGCGGCGCCGTACCGCGCAGTTGCACCTGGGCCGTGAGACAGCTCTGCCGGTAGTGCCAACGCCAGCAGCCGATGGCCAGGCTGTTGCGGCTGGAGGAGTGGGGTCCATCAGCGGCCACGATCAGGGCCGGTTCCTGGCGGGGATGTTCGGCTGCGGCCGGTCCCAGGGCGAGGCTGACCCCAGGGTGCTGTTCAAGCGCCTGCAGCAGCGTCGTCATCAGGACGTCGTGCTGGGCGATCCAGCCGATCGGTTCGCCCCCGTTGGCCCGGCTGAGATCGCGCTGCGTGAAGGTGACCTGGGCGGCCCCACTGCCCAGATCGCACAGGTTGAGCTCGCTGAACGGCACCAGCTGCTGCTGCAGCTCCACCCAGGCATCCAGCTGCTGCAGCAGCCTGCGGCTTGAGTGGGTCAGGGCGTAGGCCCGCTGGCGGGCGGTCAGCTCGCCAGCGCCCGAGGGATCGTGCACCCGCACCGACCAGCCCGCGTCGGCCAGGGCCAGGGCCGCCAGCGCACCGGTGGGGCCGCAGCCGCGAACGAGGGCCAGCAGTCGGGGGGCAGGGGTCAAGGAAGCAGCTCGCCATGAAAAAGCCGCAGCAATCCTGCTGCGGCTGGGGTGGACCGTGCGTGGTTGCCCGCGCAGCTGGATCAGCCGATGCCGAGCAGGCCGCGGGTGAACGATTCGCCGCCCAGGGCGATTTCGGTGGCCAGCAGGGCGATGAAGCCCAGCATTGCCATGCGGCCGTTGAGCTTCTCGGCGCGCTCGTGGAAGCCCCAGCCGCTCTCGGCGCTCACCACTTCCATGCGGGGTTCGGTGGCGAAGGCATTGAGGCGGCCGCCGTCTTCGGTGGTCACGGTGGCGCCGCGGATGGCGGCAGGTGCGGTGGGAGTGGCCTGGGCCATGAAAGGCTCCGTTGAGAAGTGTTAAAGACAGTGTAACGCAATGTTGCGGAGTTGGTTGTGGCTCAGCGCAGCCGGCGCAGGCAGAGCTCCTCGAAGGCCGGGCGCAGCAGGTAGGGGTACTCCCCCACCCAGAGCTTGAGCTGGGGCAGCCAGGCGTCGCTGATCGCCCCAATCCGCGAAAAATCCTTGCGCTCGCTCAACACCAGCACCCGCACCACCATGCCGGGACGAATCAGTTGGTGTTTTTTCTCCAGCGGGAAGCGGATGCGCCCCAGGTAGCCATCCTCATCGGCCAGATCGAGGCTCATCCAGGTACGGGTGTTCTCGACCAATGTGAGCCGGCCGTTCTTGTCGGCCTGTTCGCGCTGGTCTTCGACCACCTCACGCTGCCCGATCTCGGCCACTTCGCCCTCAAAGATCGCCGCGGCGGGGTAGCGCCGCAGGGTCGCGTTGCGCCGGCCGGCCTCCAGGATCGGCCCCCACAGCACATACAGCAGGAACACAAAGCCCACCACCAGCCAGACCGGGCCCCAACGGCTCGAAAACAGGCTCTGGCTCAGCAGCAGTGCGAGCACGCCGCCGATGACGGCGATGAGCACCCGCTGGAGCAGTTTGCGCGGGTTGCCGCTGCACGCGTTGAACTGGGGACCGGTGGCAACGGCCGGGATCAGGCGTGGCAGTTCGCCGGGTCGCAGCGGGATCAGCATGGGCGGTTTCGGCCCCTGGGACTGCGTGTCATGGTGCCGTGTCCCGGTTCAAAGCAGCCGTTCGAGTCCGTAGACCAGGCCGCCCAGCTGGCGCACCTTGCGCACGCTGAGCAGCACGCCGGGCATGTAGGCGCTGCGGTCGATCGTGTCGTGGCGCAGGGTGTAGGTCTCGCCGGGGGCACCGAACATCACCTCCTGGTGGGCCACCAGCCCTGGCAACCGCAGCGAATGCAACCGCAGTCCGCTTTCGCGCACGCCGCCGCGACAGCCCGGCAGGCTCTCGTGCTCCTCGACCTGGGGCGGGTTGAACGCTTTGCCGAGCTCCTCCATCAGTTCGGCGGTCTTGATGCAGGTGCCGCTGGGGGCATCGGCCTTGCGGTTGTGGTGCAGCTCGGTCAGCTCGGCGAAGTCGTAGAAGCGCGCCGCAGCGGCGGCGGCCTGTTGCAGCAGCACCATGCCCACTGAGAAGTTGGGGATCACGGCCCCACCCATCGAGGCTTTGTCGGCGAAGACGGCCAGCTCCGACAGCTGCTCGGGGCTCAGGCCGGTGGTGCCGATCACCGGATGCACGCCGTAGGCGATGGCTCCGCGGGTGTGCTCGTAGACCACGCTGGGGTGGGTGAAATCGACCAGCACGGCGCCGCCGCCGGGGCCACTGTTGCGGGCGTTCTGACTGGCCAGACACAGCGCCCCTTCGAAGTCGGCGGTGACGGCCACCTCAAGCTCGCCCAGTCCGAGCTCCAGACCCACGTCGGCCCCCTCCTTGCCCGCCGTGGTGTCGATCGCACCCACCAGCTCGCAGTCAGCAGCTGCGTGGACGGCCTTGATCACCTCGGCGCCCATGCGGCCCAGGGCCCCGGCCACCACCACCGGGATCGGCTGGGTGCTGCTGGAGGCATCGGTGCTGGCCATGGATTGTTACCTGTGCACAGAACGTGCAGCTGAGCCTATGGGGCGGCTGCAGCATGGGATGACTGCTGGCGCTGTGGTGTGACCGTTGCCGTTGTTCTGGTCGCCTCGGCTCTGAACGAGCCACCCGCGGGGATCACCCTCGCCCTGGTGGCGGTGGCGCTGATCATGCTGGTGGCCCAGCTGTTCGGAGCCCTGCTCGAGCACTGGGGGCAGCCGCGGGTGATCGGCGAGATCCTGGGCGGCATCGCCCTGGGCCCCAGCCTGCTGGGCGTGCTGGCTCCCGGCCTCGAACAGACCCTGTTCGGCCCCGAAATGCGTCCCCAGCTCAACCTGCTGGGGCAGCTCGGGCTCACCCTGTTCATGTTCCTGATCGGGCTGGAGCTCAATCCGGCGCTGCTGCAGGGCCGGTTGCCCCTGGCCAGCCGCATCACCGCGGTGGGGATCGCCCTGCCGCTGCTGCTGGGGGTGGGGCTGGCGCAGCTGCTGGAGCAGTGGTTGCCCGAGCTGTTGCCCGGCCCCAGCAATCTGGCGGGGGCCCTGTTCCTGGGCACCGCCATGGCGATCACGGCCTTTCCGGTGCTGGCCAGGATTCTCAAGGAGCGGGGCCTGATCGGCCAGCCGATCGGCGCGCTCACGATCACCGTCGCGGCCATCGATGATCTGATCAGCTGGATCTTGCTGGCGGCGACCGTCGCCTTTGCCCGCTCGGGCAGTGCCTGGGGGGCGCTCACGCCCCTGCTGCTCACGCTGCTCTGGGCCCTGGTGCTGTTGGTTGGATTGCGGCCCCTGCGCCGATGGCTCGAGCGCCATTACCGCCGTCGGGGCGCTCTCGGCCCGCTGTTGCAGGTGGGGCTGCTGGCCGGGGCCCTGCTGAGCGGGGCCGTGACCGAGGCGATCGGTGTGCACCTGATCTTCGGGGCCTTTCTCTGGGGGCTGGCCATGCCCCGCTACGCCCCCCTGCACCGGGCTCTCGAGGCGCGGCTCCACGCCGTGGTTGTGCAGCTGATGCTGCCGCTGTTCTTTGCGATCAGTGGTCTCAACACCCGGCTCACGGCCCTCGACAGTCCACCGTTGTGGGCGGTGCTGGCGTTGGTGCTGACGCTGGCGGTGGCGGGCAAGTTTGTGGGCACCTGGGTCACGGCCCGGCTCAGCGGCGTGCCCCCGCGGGAGGCTCAGGCCCTGGGCTGGCTGGTGAACACCCGCGGTCTCACCGAGCTGGTCATTCTCAACGTGGGGCTGGGGCTGGGGGTGATCAGCACGCCCCTGTTCAGCATCGGGGTGCTGATGGCCATCGTCACCACGGTGATGACCGGACCCCTGCTGGGGCGGCTGGGGTACCACCGTGAGGCTGCCGCTGAACAGATCTGAGGCTGGGGTGGCTGTGAAGCCTTGCGCGGGTTTGCTCGCAGGGCGGCCGAGGCCTTCGTAGGCTGCTTCACATTGCTCAATCTGGCCGCATGTTCACGCAGGTCCGCTCCGCCAACCGTCGGGTCAGCCCTGCCGAAGGTCACACCGGCACCGTGATGAAGGCGGTGTACGTGGTGCTCGAGCCGCAGTATCAGAACGCCCTCACCCAGGCCGCCACCAGTCTCAACGACCAGAACGGCCCCCTGGCGATCGACCTGAGCGGCTACCTGATCGAGGAACTGCGCGACCCCGATAACTACGCCGACTTCTGTGCCGATGTGGCGGCGGCCGATGTGTTCATCGCCTCGCTGATCTTCATCGAGGATCTGGCCCAGAAGGTGGTCGAGGCCGTGGCGCCC
>RGUW01000107.1 GCA_010027605.1 Synechococcaceae bacterium WB9_2_112
GCGGGCCATCAGTTCCGATTGACAGAGGAAGGCCTGGCCCTCCTCAAACCTGTATTCCCATCACTGAAACGACCCACGTGGAACGAATGAACCTGACAGACCTGCCGAACGCCCTGGCCACCCTCTACGACCACGGGATCAAGGAATGCCTCCGGCAATGGCCGGAGCTGAAGCCCCACACCCATCTTCTGCTGTCGATGCGGTGGCGGGAGACGCTGCTGCGGGAGGCCGAACAGGCCCTGCAGGACGCGGAGGAGGTGCTGAACCGGCAGGAGCAGAACCTGATCCGGCGGATTGAGCTGCAACCTGCTCTGCACCCATACAATGCGCCTAGGTTCAACCTAGGAGGCCTGTGGATCTGGACAAACTCGCTGCGGCAGCGGACTCTTTCGCGGCTCAGCACGATGACCCGGCGGCCGTTCCTCTCCACCACTGGAGACTCTTCCTCGAGGTCTGCCGACTGGACGGACGCACCACCTACCGCGAGCTGCAGCAACGGCTCAACCTCAACAACTCCAGCGTCAGCCGAACCGTCAACGCCCTGGGGGAGCAGCACCGAACAGGACGAAGCGGCCTAGGCCTGCTGATCACCTACCCGGACCCCGAGGAGGGGCGCCGGTACTGCGTGACCCTGTCTCCCCGGGGTCACGCTTTGCTGCGTCAACTGCAAGCCCTCTGACCCATCACCCGACACCATGACGACCACCATCGATACCGCCGGCACCGTGCGCCAGACGGCCCGCGGCTGGGTTGCCGACCTCAAGCACCGCGGCCAACGGTTGACCGCCCTGCGCCAGACGGAAACGGAGGCCCGCCAGGCCCTCGAGGCGCTGCGCCATCGCATGCAACGCAAGACGGCCATGCCGGCCAGGGCTGAGGCAGCCATGGCCACGGCCCCAGCGGAATGCCCTGGAATCACGCTGCAGGAGGCCCGGCGCCTGTCGCTGCGGGTGCGCTGGGCTGGCACCAGCTACGAGCGGACCGCGGCGATCTACAGCCAGGCCATCGTGGATTGGTTCGGCCCCGCCACCCAGCTGGCCGCGATCAATGCGCCACTGGTGGAGGCCTGGCGCCAGGAGCTCATCCGCAACGGGAACCAGCCGGCGACCATCAACAAGAAGTGCAGCGCCCTGCGGGCCATGCAATCGGATGCTGTCTTGCATGGATACATCACGGCAGCACCACAGCTGCCGCGGCAGATGAAGCTCCGGAACCTCAAGGATCGCGTGCTGCTCGATCACGAACGGGATCTGATGATTCAGTGGTTCATCGGCGTCGGGCAGCCCGTCGCCGCCGATCTGCTGGTGTTCCTGCTGGAAACCGGCTGCCGCTGGGGGGAATCAGAACGGCTGACCGGTGGAGACGTTGACCTGCAGGCCTGTCGGGTGACATTCAGCCAGACGAAAACCAACAGGCCTCGATCGGTCCCGCTGACCCGTCGTGCCGTTGATGCCATCAGTCCGCATCTGCCGGCGGTCAAAGGTCACAGGGTCTGGCCCTACAGCTACGGCCAATACCAGAACCTCTTTGCCAGGGCAAAGGGTGCCATCGGCCTGGCCGAGGATTCGGCCCTCGGGATTCACACCTGCCGCCACACCTGCGCCAGCCGGCTGGCCAGCCGAGGTGTCAGCCAAGGGATGCTGATGGCCTGGGGTGGCTGGCGATCCCTGGCAGCGGTGCAGAGGTACATGCACCTGGGCACCGATGCCCTCAGTGCCTGCGTCGAAGCGCTGGAATCTGATTGAGGTGCGGATGCGTCCACCGGATCGGGCAGAATGGCATCAGGTCTGCCCTGTCTGCCCAGAAACGGGCAGACATGGAGCAGAGGGAAGGGCTGAAAACCCTTGCCACAACAGCCGGGGGTCTAGCAATCTGGCGAATGCAGCGGACTCATAATCGCCTGAAGATCGTTGCACCTGTGCAGACCATCTGCAGCGCAAGGCCCGGTGGTCTGCCCGCTGCCTTCTGCAGGGGTGCAGTGGAAAATCGGTAGTCTGCCCTTGTCTGCACCAGGGTCTGCCCATGGCCGCCGCATCCGCTGAGCAGGCTGAGGCGGGAGCAACGGTCATGGATTGAGGCTGAACAGACCAGCACTGCTCAACATCAACAGCTGCGCAGCCGAGGCCGGGAATCATCAACGCCCTACGGGGTTGCAATGATCCGGGACAACGGCGAGAAGCTTCGGGAAGCCCTCGAGCTGCTGATTGCTCAGTGGGCTGCCAGGCCTGGCATGGCCGGCCCGCACTACTGCGCCCTGCCGCTGCTGCTGCACATCCCCAAGGGGCCGGCGTCGATCGTGTCGGTTGCGCTGCCGGTGGTCATTGACGAGATCAGCCGGACGAGATCCCACCGATCGGTCGCCAAGGCGATCGGCACTGCCATAGAACGCGAAGCCCGAGGAATCCTGCTGCAGGACCAACGGGAGCGAACGCTCGAGCTGATGCGCGGCAAGTTCAGCCGGCCGCAGATTGTTGATCCACGCATGCTGAAGACCATGGGAATTGTGGTCGGCAAGTGGACAGCGGCCGATCGTTTTGAGGTCGGTGCGTTGCTGCTGGACCTGGTGGCCAGCGCGACCGAGCTGATCGAGCTGCGGCCGATCTTCAGGAAAGGCCGCCGGGCGCTGGAGGTGCGGCCGACCGCAGCGGTGCAGGCTGTCATCAAGGCCAGCAACATCCGCCAGCTGCCGCCCAAGCGAGCACCCATGCTGGTGCCGCCCAGGCCATGGGAAGGCCTCGAGGGCGGCGGCCACCTGTGCAACAAGCGGCCATTGGTCATCCATGGCCGTCATCTGGCAGGGGCTGACCTGACCGTCCAGCGACTGGTGGTGAACCAGCTGCAGCGGCAGCAGCTGCGCGTTGATCCGTGGATGGTCGGGATTCAACGGCAGGCCTGGGACGAGGGGCTGCCGTTGTTTCCTGTCGCCAGGAATCCGCCGGAGGTGCCGCCACGGCCGATGAATGCCAGTGGCCGGGAGCTGCGGGAATGGCTCAGCGCCTGCAACGAGGCCCGGGAGGACCGGCGCCTGCACCTGGCCAAACGGGTGCGGATCCACCGGGCGCTGACTGCCATGGACGAGCTGGCCGGGCAGCCGGTCTGGTTCGCCTATGAGCTCGACTGGCGGGGGCGGATCTACACCGCCCACCGAGAAGTGACGCACCAGGGGCCGGACTGGGAAAAGGCTGCGCTCGAGCTGCCAGCCAAGCCGGCCGGCGAGACCGGTTTTGAGTGGATGCTGCGGGCAGCGGCTGGCCACTGGGGCATCCGCGGCACCTGGAACGAACGGCTGCGATGGGGCCGGGACAACCTGGCCCTGCTGACCGGTGCTGCCGAGGCCCCGCTGCAGCGGATGGAGCTCTGGCGTGATGCGAAAGATCCATGGCAGTTCCTGCAGCTCTGCCGTGGGGTGCTGTCGTGGCTGCAGGATCCAGCGTCACCGATCGGCTGCCCGATCCGCCTGGATCAACACGCCAGCGGGCTGGGGATCCTGGCTGCCTTGACCCAGGACGCCAAGCTCGCCGCCGCCACACGCCTCACCGGCAGGAGCCCGGTGGACCTCTACGGGCTGATGGCGGAACGGACGGTGAAGCTGCTGCGGATGGACCTGGAAGCCGGGCCGCCGCACAAGCAGCAGATGGCGGCCGAATGGCTGGAGTTCGGCGTCAACCGCAGCCTGCTCAAGGCGCCAACGATGACCAGCGTTTACGGCAGTGGGTTCTGGAGCTGCAGCGATGCGTTGTCGGATCTGCTGCTCAAGCGCAAGCCGGACCTGAAGCCCAGCGACTACGAATGGCAGCTGGTGCGACCCGCCAACTACATGGCGCGGATCATCGGCCAGGCGCTCAAGGCTGAGCTGGCCAGCTGTCAGGCCGTCAGGGTCTGGCTCCGGGATGTGAGCTACCGGGTGATCAAGACCCAGCAGGAGGTGATGTGGACCACGCCGACGGGAATGCCGGTGGTGCTGGGTCGTGAGATGGAAGCCCGCCGCCGAGTGCCAACCGCCATCTCCGGCAGCAGGCGATGGGCGGCGACCAAGGCCACGCCCGGGGAGCTGTCGGCACTGGCCACAGCGCGGGGAATCACCGCCAACCTGATCCACTCGTTTGATGGTGCCTTCTGCCAGCGCGTCATCTGCAGTGCTGGAGAGCAGGGGATCGAGCTGCTGACCAACCACGACTGCTTTGGTGCGGCGCCGGCCCATGCCAAGGCCCTGCACCAGCTGCTGCACCAGGAGCTGACGACCTTCTACGCCACCAGCTGGCTGCCGAAGGTGGCCGAGGAAATCCAGGCCCGGTCAGGGGTTGAGCTGGCGCCACCGCCGATGGTCGGATCCCTGGAGGTCAGGAAAATCGGATCCAACCCTTACGCGTTCAGCTGATTGGTTGACGTGGATGCCGCCTAGGTGCAGCATAGGCGCAGCACTCCACCCCTGGAGAGCTGCAACCGTTCACCCGACACTGATGTCTGACGCCCTGATCACACCTCCTGGAGAGGTGCTGTTTGCCAATGTCCTGACGCCCAAGACCGTCAGGAACCGAGAGTCCGAAAAGCTGCAGTACGGGATCGTCCTGCTGCAGGCCTCACCCGACACCGATCCCACCAGCAAGGCCTTCATCGGCAGCCTCCACAAGCTGTTCATGGAGAAGTTCGGCGGCAACGCCAAGTACGGCCCCAACGGTCGGCCGTGGAAGAAGGAGACGCAGCTGCTCGAGGACGGCACCGAGCAGGAAACCGGCCTCATCCGCATCAGCTTCAGCCGTGACACCAAGACCCGCAGCGGTGCAGAGCTCCCGGCGCCCATCGTGCAGGACTCCCAGGGCAATGCCTGGCCCAAGCACGTGGCCATCGGCAACGGATCACTCTGCAAGATCGCCTTCAGTCCGTTCCTGTGGGAGCACAGTGAAGCCGGCAAGGGGATCAGCCTGAACCTGCTGGCGGTCCGGGTCATCCAGCACGTGCCGTACCAGGTCGGCGTCGTCAGCAACAGCGTCTTCGGTGAACCCGAGGCCGGCGTCAACGTCGCCCAGCTGCCGGCAGCTGAAGCAGCGGCGGATCCCTTCAGCTCTGCCGAGGAGCTGCCCTTCTGATGGCCACACCAAAGAAGGAGTACCACCCACCGCTCACTGTGTGGGCCATCAACCACCTGGATGCCATCTACCCGGTCGAGATCGTGGCGGAGACGTCATGCGCGGTCTGGATCAAGCCCCACACCACCCATGACTGGCGCAACCGGCCCATCCCGCCGCGGTTGGCCTACAAGAAGTCGCTGCTCACGTTCCACGACTACCACGAAGCCAAGGCCGCCCTGCTGCACCGATTGCAGCGTGAGGTTGATCTGCACCGGTTGCATCTGACTGCCGCCCAGAAGCGGCTGGAGGAGGCCGAGCTGCTGATGCCACCGGCACCACAGGCCAATGGCTAACCCGCAGAAGGCCAAGGGGGATCGTGCGGAGCTTGAGGCCGCCAGGTTCATCACGGATCTGCTGGGCCTCAAGGAGCCAGCGCGCCGCCGCCTCGGCGCTGGTCGCACCAACGCAGCCGGTGGCGATGTTGGCGACATCGACGGTGTGCCTGGCCACGTGGTGCAGGTGGCCAACTGGGCCGACGCTGCGGCTGCAGCCCGGCAGAAGCCGCCTGAGGCAGCGCAGCAGGCCGTCAATCTTGGCGTCCCGCACAGCGTCACTCTGGTCCGCTTCCGTGGCGGCAAGTGGGTGGTGGTCATCACCATCGAGCAATGGATTCGTTACCTCAGACTCATTTGGAGGTTCTAGTGAACATCACGCATTTGA
>RGUW01000108.1 GCA_010027605.1 Synechococcaceae bacterium WB9_2_112
CGTCGATTTGGTGTTGCTTGCCACCGCCCCGTCTGCGCAGGGGTGGTGTGCTGAACCTGTGTTGACGTTGTGAGGCGGACATGGGCTCTGAAGACGGCCACATGCTGGCCATCTGGGATGTGCTCCTGGTGGCCTTTGTGATGGCGATGATGGCTGGTGTGCTCACCGGTTCTCCCCAGGCCTGAGTGGCCCCTCAGGGATTGCAGAAATGGCACTGACCCGGATCGGCGCTCACCAATCCATCAGCCCGGGGTTGGTGTCGCCGTGCCCTGCACTGGGGACAACCCCAGATCTCGAATCGAGTGAGCGCTGTCGGTTCGCCGCACCAACGGCACGGCAGGCCGGCCACTCTGTCGACCGGGCCCCAGCCCGGTGCACCACAGCACGGGCAGGGGGTGCGCAGCCGCCGCACCAACGCCACACCCAGCCGACGCAGGGACGCCATGCGGGTGGGATTGAGGTGTGCACGCATGTCGGTTTCGAGTTGCACGCGGCCCTGCGGATCGGCGCTGCGGCTTGCAGCGATCGCATCCCGTAGATGGGTGGTTGTGGTGAGGCCTTTGTACAGCGGTGCTCCCGGCGTCCAGCTGGCTGGTCGGGCGATCACCGCATGGCTGGGAAATCCGATGCGCTCCAGCCAGGTTGTGGGGTCCTGATCGGGGCCAAACAGCTGCTGGCCGAAGTTGGTTCGCAGCTCCAGCCGTTCTTCGACGATCTCTAGGTCGCGATCAAGGTCGATCAACAGCAGCAGCTCCTGACCGACCGGCAACAACGGAGCTGCTGGATGGGGGCCAAAGCTGCCTTCGCTGGCCAAACCCAGACGCAGGCCTGTCTGTTCAAGGCCCAGCCTGGCTTTGCGGCGGCAGGTCTCGAGCGCATCGCCGGGCCGCTCGACCTCTCCACTGAACGTGCCCAGCTGGTCGGTGTCGCAGGCACTGGTCACCAGCTTGAGGCCCAGTCCAAGGCGAAACGGGCGCGCGAGAGCCCGTTCCTTGCCGTGACGGGTGGTCAGGCAGATCGATCCGATCAGCGACGCCATAGCCTCCAGCCGGCTGGTCAATCCCCCAGGTTGAGGGGGTTCGGTTCGAGCAGCCCGCGACGACGCAACTCAGCCAGAAACCCCCGCGCCAGTCGGGCCTCGTCGGTGTGGAGCCGTGCCTGGTGCATCAGCAGCAGAGAGCGCAGCAGCACCCAGCTCGCTGCCAGCAGAACCAGGGCAACCATGCAGTTGGTGATCAGAGAATTGGACCCATCTTCTGTAGGACAGGTGTGTCCTGATCTGGGTCACATCGGCAGCATGTCGAACTGCCTCAAATCCTTGTAGTCAGAGTCACAGATTTGGTTGCGGATTGCCATCGGAGCCGCTGATCTGCTACGTGGATACCTCAGATGCGCAAGGCCCGAAGTGTCATTGGCGGCAGCTCGTTAGCCGACACCGCAATGGGTCTGGGGCACTAATCAGACTTTCTGATCAGTGCGATTGCAGGTCCTCGTTGATGGTGACCCGAAAAGGAACCTTTTCTGTTTCTAAACCCTGTAGGGTGGCGGCCACCTGACGGGGTTCTCCCACCATGACCGCGCCACAGAAGCTCACCCGCAGCAGCTGCGACGCTCTCAGCACCCATCTGCGCAACCTGGCTCGCATTCCCCTGCTCACCCATGAGGAGGAGATCACCCTGGCCCGGGCTGTGCAGAGCCTGCGCCGGTTGGACGAGATCAGCGAGGAGCTCACCCTTCGCTCGGCTGGGCAGGCACCATCCCTCGAGGCCTGGGCCGCAGAAGCCGGGCTCACACCCCTCGAACTGGTGCGCAGCCGTCGCCGCGGTTTGAGGGCCAAGCAGCGCATGGTGTCAGCCAACCTGCGCCTGGTGGTGACCATTGCCCGTAAGTACGCCAGTCGCCAGCTCGAACTCGAAGACCTCGTCCAGGAAGGCAACATCGGCCTGATCAAGGCCGTTGAGCGGTTTGATCCCACCCGCGGCTACAAGTTTTCGACCTATGCCTACTGGTGGATCCGCGAAGGCATCACCCGCGCCATTGCCGACAAGAGCCGCACGATTCGCCTGCCTGTTCATGTGGGTGAGGTGCTCAGCAAGTTGCGTCGCGCGCAGCAGACCCTCTGCCAGGAGCTCGGCCGCACCCCGACCATTGAGGAGCTGGCCTGCATGACCGGCTTCAAGCCGCTCGACATCGAGGAGTTGCTGTTCCGTGCTCAGCAGCCCGTGAGCCTTGATGCGGGCCAGCAACACGAGGGAGACGGGAGCACTCTGATGGATCGCATTCATTGCTCGGCGATCCAGCCAGAACAACGGCTGGTTGGCCAATTGTTCAGCAATGATCTTGAGCAACTGCTGCATGAACTGCCAGCCCAGGAAGCCGAGTTGCTGCGACTGCGCTACGGCATGAATGGCATCGAACCACAGAACCTCAGTGCCGTGGCCCGCAGTATGGGCGTGACCCGCGATACGGCCCGCGGTATTGAACGTCGCGCGCTTGCGGCAGTGCGTGGACTCTCCCACAAGGTGGTCGATTACATCAAGGAAGCCTGAACCCTGTCTCTGGGCTTACAGGCCATCACACAAATCAGGGGTGACAGCTGTGGTTTCCACAGACTGTTGCCCTTTTTCATGCCCCCATGCTTCTGAAAAAAAGCCCCAAGAAACTTGGGGCCCCGTTTCCAGACCAGTCAGTTTTAGGACAATTCCTCAGGACTTCGGTGTTCCTGTGCTACGGAAGGTTGTTGAGGCGAGCTCTGAGTCTGGTTTGATCATCGCGGTTGATCAAACGAATCGATTCTTCCTGTTGTACATGGCCCCAGCTTGACCTGAAAGACCTCTACGTTTCGGCTGTCTTAGGAGGTTTATTCAATCTGAACCACACACTGAACTGCATCAGTGCACAACGCTTGTCGTGCGGTCCATGTCTTTGATCATGTCAGATCCGATTCTGCGGCTGAGGTTAGGCGCTGGTGAACACCTGCCCTGTAACCTGTCGTGGCAAGTTGATGATGGAGTTCTTCGACTCTCCCGCTGGTGCAGGCATGCTGAGCCGTTCACCCTGGGTCTCTGGGGGCCTAGCAGCCTGTCGTTTGATGAGATGAATCTGACCCACAGGTATCTGGCCGAATTGGCCGGTGTGTCAGGGGGCACGGTGACCACCCTCCTGTCCCGTCTGTGACAGGAGGGTGGTTTGGTCAGTGACGGAGCTGATGAGCTGCTGCGGCCCGATTGCTGCACCGACATGCAGTGAATGTGATGAGCCGTGATCGCTGGCCCATTGCGGACGCGATTGGGGCTGACTTTTGATCACGAGCTCTTATCTGCATCATTCCCAACCCTTGTTCTTGATCGCCCCAATCATCTGAGACCCACATCTACCTTTCCATGCACAATTGAATTGAACAGCCCATGCGTTTGCATTGACGATAGGACTTGTTGATTGTTGCGATTGTGCATTGCTCACCACGATCGTTTCTGTCTTGATCTTCACTTTGCATCAAAATCTTCCACCCGGTTTCCCAAGCCCACCTCGCCGCACTGCATCATGTCGTCTCATTCGATGAACAAAAGGCGCCGCTTTTTGGCTCTTGTTGGTGGAGCGCTCGCCTCCTCGTTTGTGCTGACTGGATGTCTCGGTAATCCGCCGAGTTCATCCTCGAACCCTGGCCCTGCAGGCACGACCCTGAATACACAGGCAAGCGCCAAGCTTGAGACCACGACCATCAGCCTCGGTTTTGTGCCGATCCTGGAGGCGGCCCCCCTGGTGGTGGGTGTTGAAAAAGGCTTCTTTGCCAAGCACGGTCTTGATGTGAAGCTTTCCAAGCAGGCCAGCTGGTCGGCGGCCCGCGACAACGTGGTGCTCGGCACCGCCGGCGGTGGCATTGATGGCGGTCAGTGGCAGCTGCCCATGCCACAGATGATCAGCGAAGGCGCCATCACCAACGGCAAAAAGGTGCCCATGGCGATCCTGGCCATGTTGATGAGTCAGGGCAACGGCATCGCTGCGTCCAATTCGGTCAGGGACGGCAACCTGAGTGTTGATCTGAAGAAGTCCTCCCCAGGGTTCTTCCAGGCCTTCAGCAAGAAGGAGGGACGCAAATTCCGTGCGGCCTACACCTTCCCCAAAGCGAACCAGGACATGTGGATTCGCTACTGGCTGGCTGGCAACGGCGTCAATCCAAACAAGGACGTTGAGCTGCTCACCGTTCCTGCTCCTGAGACCCTTCAGGGCATGAAGAACGGCACCATGGAGGCCTTCTCCACAGGGGATCCCTGGCCCTCCCGCATTGCCAAGGACAATGTGGGTTATCTGGCGGCGACAACGGCTCAGATCTGGAAGGTTCATCCGGAGGAGTATCTGGCGGTCCGCGCCGATTGGGTCGACAAGAACCCGAAGGCAACCATCGCCCTGCTGAAGGGACTGATGGAAGCCCAGATGTGGCTCGACAAACCCGAGAACAAGGCCGAAGCCGCCACGATCCTCAGCTCGCGCAAGTGGTACAACGTGCCCCAGCCGGTGCTGGAGCAGGCCCTCAAGGGTCAGTACACAATCGGCGCCAAAGGCACGCCCGAAACCAATCCGGCGATGGGACCGCTCTACTGGAGCAGCGATCGTGGGGTGATCTCCTACCCCTACAAGAGCCTCACGCTGTGGTTCCTGGTTGAGTCGCTGCGCTGGAAGTTCTACCCCGGCGTGGTCGACACAATCCAGCAGGCCGAGGCCATCAATGACAAGGTCGTGCGTGATGACCTCTGGCTTCAGGCCGCCCGTGAACTGGGTCTGCCGGCCAAGGAGATTCCTGCGTCACCCAGCCGGGGCAAGGAGGTGTTCTTCGATGGCACCGTCTATGACCCGTCCAACCCTCAGGCCTATCTCAACAGCCTGAAGATCAAGGGTTGATGGTCCTGGGGGGCCAGGACTGATGGTCTGACGCTCCCCCCTTTTGTCTCGTCATTCTTCCGTTTTCCGTTTCCAGCACGTTCCGATGACCCCTGCACCCAGCACCGGTTTTGACTTTGGCCGTTGGTGGAAAGCCAACCGCAAGTCCATCCTTCCCCCCATCTTTGGCATTGGTGGTTTTCTGTTGTTCTGGCAGCTGAGCGCCAGCCTCGGCCTCACCAAACTCAGCGGCCCTTTGAGCCTCTGGACGGAGCAGCGCACCCGTGAATTGCTGCTTTACCCCTTCTTTGATCGTGGTGGCCTCGACAAGGGACTCTTTCTGCACACGATGAGCAGCCTCAGTCGGGTGGCCCTGGGCTATTCGATGGCGGCGATCATCGGCATTGCCGCGGGCATCGCCGTCGGTCTCAGCAAGTCCTTGAACCGTGCCTTTGACCCTCTGTTTCAGTTCTTGCGCATGGTGGCTCCCCTGGCCTGGGTGCCGATCGCTCTTGTGCTGTTTCAGCAGAACCAGCCTGCCGCCATCTTTGTGATCTTCATCACCTCGATCTGGCCGATTCTGATCAACACCGCTGAAGGGGTGCGCCAGATTCCCCAGGACTACCGCAATGTGGCACTTGTGTTGCAGATGTCGAAGCAGAAGTTCTTCACCAAGATTCTGCTTCCCTCGGCCCTGCCTTACATCTTCACCGGTCTGCGCATTTCCATCGGTCTGGCCTGGCTGGCCATCATCGCTGCTGA
>RGUW01000109.1 GCA_010027605.1 Synechococcaceae bacterium WB9_2_112
AGAATGATGTAGTTCCGGAGATTGAACCTCCGGAGATCGATCCGCTGGAGTCTGATCTGCCCGAATCCGATCCGCCGGAGCCCGATTCGGAGACCGTCCTGTCAGCAAGTCTGGAATCGAGAAGCTTCACCAGAACGGGTTCGGGGCAATTGGGGGCTGAGAAGCCTGGTGGACACCGTCAGTCGTGTCCTGGGCCACAACTGGGCAAACTTAGCCTCAATTCAACGGACTGCGTGAGTGATTCCACCGCAGGTGAGGGAGCCTGAGCGGGGGCGGGAAGGAATCCCGTGACGTTCCCTATGATCGGCGCGCTTTGCGGAAAGGTCGCCATGCGCGTCACCACGGGATCTGTTCTCCGGACCGACGACCGCATGTTCCGCGTGACGGTCAGCGCCTTTGGCGTGGGCCAGCAGCGCCGCGCCCAGCGCTCCCTGGTGGTCCCTGCCGAGCGCCTGCAGGCTCTGATGCAGACCATTGCCCTCAAGGGTGGTCGTATCGAAGCCGTGACCGCCATTGACGCCGGCGCCGCCGTCGATGCGTCCCTGGCCCCCAGCCCTGCCCCCACGACCGACGCCGTCCCCTCGAAACCCGTAGCTGTGTCTGCTTCCCACGCGCAAGTTCCCGTCAATCTCTACAAGCCGAAGGATCCCTTCATCGGCACCGTGACTGAGAACTACAGCCTGTTGGCCGAGGGGGCCATCGGGCGCGTCAAC
Organism: Synechococcaceae bacterium WB9_2_112; assembly: GCA_010027605.1. GTDB lineage: Bacteria > Cyanobacteriota > Cyanobacteriia > PCC-6307 > Cyanobiaceae > RGUW01. The sequence goes on from RGUW01000109.1 coordinate 714, forward strand.
CACATCACCTTCGATCTCAGCGGCGGCGATCCCCAGCTGCATTACGTCGAGGGTCAGAGCATCGGCATCATTCCCGACGGGGAAGACGCCAACGGCAAACCCCACAAGCTCCGCCTCTATTCGATCGCCAGCACCCGCCACGGCGACAACCTGGCCGGCAACACGGTCTCCCTGTGCGTGCGTCAGCTGCAGTACGAAAAAGATGGCGAGACCATCAACGGCGTCTGCTCCACCTTCCTCTGTGACATCGAGCCCGGAGCCAAGGTGAAGATCACCGGCCCCGTCGGCAAGGAAATGCTGCTTCCCGACGATGAGGAGGCCAACGTGATCATGCTGGCCACCGGCACCGGTATCGCCCCCATGCGCACCTACCTGCGCCGCATGTTCGAACCCTCCGAGCGTGAGAAGAACGGCTGGCACTTCAGGGGCAAGGCCTGGCTGTTCATGGGTGCTCCCACCACCGCCAACCTTCTCTACGACGACGACTTCGAGCGTTATCAGAGCGCGTTCCCCGACAACTTCCGCTACACCAAGGCGATCAGCCGCGAACAGCAGAACGCCAAGGGTGGTCGCATGTACATCCAGGACCGCGTCAGCGAGAACGCCGACGAGATCTTCGCCTGGATCGAAAACCCCAAGACCCATGTCTACATGTGTGGTCTGCGGGGCATGGAGCCCGGCATCGACGAGGCGATGACCGCCGCTGCAGCGGCCAAGGGCCTCGACTGGTCGGAGCTGCGTCCCCAGCTCAAGAAGGCCGAGCGCTGGCACGTCGAGACCTATTGATCGGAGGGGCGTCGCCATCGTCGCCTGAGGGTCACTGAACCCTCACAGAATTCCGTCACAAATCCGGTAACAGCTGGGTTAAGACGCCTGGCGTCGTTAAACCAGGGGCACACGGCGAAGCTGCAATGACGGCGGTGCTCACCAACCCCCTGCGGGTGGGCCTCAGGCAGGAACGGGTGATCAGCCCCCAATGCCTGGTGATCTTCGGAGCCAGCGGCGACCTCACCCATCGCAAGCTGATTCCGGCTCTGTTCGAGCTGTTTCGCCAGCGCCGCCTCCCCAGCGAATTTGCGGTGCTGGGCTGCGCCCGGCGGCCCTGGAGTGACGATGATTTTCGCAACCGCATGGCCGAAGCCATGGCGGCGGAGATCGCCGAACACCGCACCGCCTGGGAGCAATTCGCTCCCTGCCTTTACTACGAGCCGGTTGATCTTCAAGACCCACCCACGGTGGTCAAGCTCGGCGAGCGGCTCGATCTGATCGATCGCCAGCGGGCCACCCGCGGCAACCGCACCTTCTACCTGTCGGTGTCACCGGCCTTCTATGGCAGCGGTTGCAGGGCCCTGGCCGCCGCCGGGTTGCTGACTGATCCGGCCCGCAGCCGCGTGGTGATCGAAAAGCCCTTTGGCACTGACTACGCCAGTGCCCAGGCTCTCAACAAGGTGGTGCAGGCCTGCGCCCAGGAAAACCAGATCTTCCGCATCGACCACTACCTGGGCAAGGAGACGGTCCAGAACATTCTGGTGCTGCGGTTCGCCAACACGATCTTCGAGCCCATCTGGAACCGCAATTACATCGCCAATGTGCAGATCACGGCCGCTGAGACGGTCGGTGTCGAGGAGCGGGCGGGGTACTACGAGACCAGTGGCGCCCTGCGCGACATGGTGCAGAACCACCTCACCCAGATCCTGGCCCTCACCGCCATGGAGCCGCCGGGGCGCTTCGACCCCGAGTCGATGCGCAACGAGAAGGCCAAGGTGCTGCAGGCGGCCCGGCTGGCCAACCCCGAGGAGCCCTGGAAGTGCTGCGTGCGCGGCCAGTACGGCCCCGGAGGTTCGGCCGAGCGGCCGATCGCCGGCTACCGCCAGGAGCCGGGGGTGAACCCCCAGAGCACCACCGAGACCTATGTGGCCACCAAGCTGTTCATCAACAACTGGCGCTGGCAGGGGGTGCCCTTGCTGCCCAAGCGCCTCTCGGAGGTGGTGCTCACCTTCCGCGAGGCGCCGGTGCACCTGTTTGACGCTGCCGGTGGGGCTCCCACGCCCAACCAGCTGATTCTGCGGATCCAGCCCGATGAGGGCGCCGACATCCGCTTTGAGGTCAAGGCGCCGGGGTCGGGCATGCGCAGCCGTCCGGTCGACATGGCCTTCAGCTACGACGAGAGCTTCGGCGAACCCTCCGACGAGGGCTATGTGCGCCTGCTGGCCGACGCCATGCTCGGGGATCCCACCCTCTACACCCGCAGCGACGAGGTCGAGGCGGCCTGGCGTCTTTACACCCCCTTGATCGAGTTGATGGAAGAGTCGCCTGAACAGGTGCCGGTGCAGACCTACGAAGCCCGCACCTGGGGACCCGCCGCCGCCGACAACCTGCTGGCCGAGGACGGCCTGGCCTGGCGCCGCCCCTGAACGACCCGCGCCTGCTCCTTCCTGTCGTTGTCCTGTCTGACGTTTCCTTCGCTCCACCCTTCACGCCATGGCCGCCCAGCTCACCCTTCAGGCACCCCAGTCCCTGCCGCCCAACGAGCTCAGGGATCACCTTGAACGTCTCTGGAACACCGGGCTGGAGGGCTCCCGCGGCGCCGCGACCTTCACCCTGGTGATCTACGAGGCCTCGTGGTTGCAGCAGCAGCTGATCCGCACCGGCCTCCTCGACGGTCCGATCAACGGTCTGCTGGACCGCAACCTGATCGATCGGGCCAAAGCGGCGGTGAGCAGCTGCGGTCTGCCCCTCAGCACCGCCGTGATGGATCAGCGCCTGGCCTGGGCCCTGGGGCAGCGCCCGGGGGACCATCGGGCCGACGATCTGCGCGGCCAGTTCGTTGACAGCGCCATCAGCATTCACATGCCGCGCCGGCTGATCACCCTGGCGCCCACCCTGGACCCGGCGCGGCCCCTGGAGACCCTGGTGGCGGCCTTCTGTCCCCTGGTCGATGAGGGCGCCGCCGCCCAGGCCTGCGGCGATGCCGTGGTGCTGCGCGGTGGCATGGGGGTCCTGCAGCAGAACCTGGCGCTGCTGGATCCCCTGATCGAACCGGGTCTGCCCTGCTGGGTGTGGTGGAACAGTTCGCTCGATGAGGCGCCCGAGTTGCTCGAGGCCCTGGCTCCGGCCGGGCGACGTTTGGTGGTCGACAGCTCCCTGGGGGCGCCACGCCGTTGCATCGATCTGCTGGTGGCGCGCATCCAGGCCGGTCAGGCGGTCAGCGATCTCAACTGGATGCGGCTGCGCACCTGGCGCGAATCGCTGGCCATGGTCTTTGACCCCCCGTCGCGCCGCGATGCCCTCGAGCATGTGGTGCAGCTCGACATCGATGTGGAGGGCGATCACCCGCTCATGGGCCTGCTGCTGGCGGCGTGGATCGCCGATCGGCTGGGGTGGCACCTGATCAGCAGCTTTGCGGTCGATGGCGACGGTGTCGGCACGGGCGTGGGCGCCGAGTTCGAGCGCACCGATGGCACCACCGTGCAGTTCCGCCTGATGCCGGTGCCGGTGGGGGTGCCCCGCATTCACCCCGGCGCCATGGTGGGCCTGCGTCTGATCTGTGAATCGCCGCAACGCGCTCCGCTGTGCGTGATTCTGTGCTCCGAATCGGGCGGCTGCATGCGGCTCGAAGCCGGCGGCATGGCCAGCATGGAGCTGCTCGAAGAAGTGGTTCCCGTTCCCGATGAAAGCGAGGAAATGGAACTGGCCCGGTTGCTCAGCGGTGGCCACGACACCACCAACCCGCTTCTGGCTGCCGCCGCGCCGATCGCGGCCCATCTGCTTCCGGGCTGACAGCCTGCCGGGCTGACAAGCTGCTGAGCAGTCGCAACCTGCCGTGAGCTGTCTGATCGCAGCCCCTGCCAGCGGCAGCGGCAAGACCCTGCTCAGCCTGCTGCTGGCGGCCCTGGCGCGGCAGCGCGGTCTCAGCCTGCAGCCCTTCAAGGTGGGGCCCGACTACCTCGATCCCCAGCTGCTGAGCCGGGTGGCGGGCCGCCCCTGCCGCAATCTGGATCCCCTGCTCTGCGGCCCGGCCTGGGTGCAGCGCTGCTTTGCCTGGCATGGCAGCCGCTGTGATCTGGCCCTGGTCGAGGGGGTGATGGGTCTGTTTGATGGGCGTGGTCCCAGCAGCGAGGGCAGCAGCGCCGCGGTGGCCGCCCTGCTCGACCTGCCGGTGGTGCTGGTGGTGGAGGCGTCGCGGCAGGCCGGATCCCTGGCGGCCCTGGTGCGGGGCTTCCGCGACCACGGCCCGCCCGCCGTGCGCCTGGCGGGCGTGGTGCTCAACAAGGTCAGCAGCCCGCGCCACAGGGCCCTGCTGGCGGAAGCCCTCGAGGCCATCGGTGTGCCACTGCTGGGAGTGCTGCCTGCGGCCGACCTCCTCGATCTGCCCTCGCGCCATCTGGGTCTGGTGAGTGCCGCCGAACTGCCCGACCTGGAGGCGCGTCTGCCCCAGTGGGCGGCCCTGGCGGCTGAGCATCTGGATCTCGAACGGCTCTGGCCCCTGCTGGCGGCGCCGCCCCGCCACGAGCCCCTGGCGGTGGATCCGATCGCCTGGCTGCTGGAACCAGCCCAGATGCCAGCGACAGTTGCAGCGACGGCTGCAGCGACGGCTGCAGCGGCTGCCCCTTGCGCGCCGTGGCCGCTGGCCATCGCCACCGATGCGGCCTTTCAATTCCGCTATCCCGAAGCGGTCGAGCTGTTGCGGGCCCTGGGGGCCGATCCCCAGCCCTGGAGCCCCCTCGCCGATGAAGCCCTGCCCCCGGGCTGCCGGGCGGTGGTGCTGCCCGGGGGC
>RGUW01000110.1 GCA_010027605.1 Synechococcaceae bacterium WB9_2_112
TCGGGGCCAAGGGTTGGGGCGTCGCTCTGAATGCTGGGATCCATGCCGGCGCTGCGTTGATGCGTTATCCGCAGTCTTCCCTGCAATCGGGGCGCCTGTCAGCTGCTCCCCCTGCATTCCGGGGCGACTGTTACACGCGATCGGGCGCCGCTTGCCGTTTCAAGCCCGCCCTGGCTTGGGCCGGCCCTCCCGTGTGTCCGCCATGCTGCGCAACTGCGGTTGTTCTGCTTCTAATGGGTGGGTGAGCTGCGGCTTTGATGCGCTGGTCTTGGTCCGCACTGCGGCGGCAGCTCTGGGATGAGCGCTCCCAGCGCCTGAAGCTGACCATCGCGGTGTGGCTGTCGCTGGTGCCCGTGTTCATGCTCACCTCGACGGTGGCCCTGCTGAATGCGCGCCAGGCGGTGGAGGGCCGCCTGCGCCAACAATTGATCTGGGATGCGGAGCAGGCGTCGCAGTGGCTCACCTTTTGGGATGACCAGCACCTGCGGGAGTTGCAGCTGCTGGCGAGTTACCCCCTGATCCGCGGCTTTCGAGGGGAGCTGGCCAGCCAGATGATTGATCGGGTCTATCGCTATTTCCCCCACTACAGCTATGCGCTGCTGAACAAGGAGACCGGCATCGTGAATCGTGTCGGTTCCCTGATCCGGCCTGTGGCCCCCCAGCAGCTGCAGCGCTTGCCGGAGGATCTGGCCGATTCCTATGCCAAGGCCCTGAAGGGCATTAGCTCGTCGGCCCCCCTGCTGCCACCGTTTGCCAACGAGCCCTGCGTCGCCAGCAGTGTGCCCGTTTATCGGCTCAACGGGGAGGGAGCAACGGTGGGTGGGGTGATGACCACCTGCATTTCCCTGCAGAACCTGGGCTGGGTCACCGGCATCAACCGGCTGATCAAAGGGGTCTCCGGCGGGAAGAATGACCTGCCCATCATTGATCTGGATGCTGGCAAACGCCGCGGCTATGCGTTGTTGCTGGTGCTGGAACCCGGCCGTCTGATTGAACTGGGCCTGGGTGCTTCGGGACCGCAACAGGATGCCGACCAACTGCGGCATCTCAATGTGAAGCAGCTGAGCCAGAGCGACTGGGAACCGATCGTGCGCCTGGCGGAGACGGCCCAGGGGCCCACGTCGTTCCACGCCGTGTCGATCAAAGGGGTCGACTACCTGGCCGGGGTGGACCGCAGCAAACCTGGCCGCACGGTGTTGATGGTGGTGGACAGCGAGTCGGCCTACAGCACCGTGAATGGCCTGTTCATTGGCATCTGGCTGGGGATCCTGGCTGCGCTTGGGGTGAGTTCGCTGGTGCTGGCGCGGGTCACCAAGGAATTTGCACGGCCGTTTCAGGCCGTGGGTGAAGCCCTGGCCCAGCTCAGCCACGGTCAGTTCGGCCCCCCCTTGCCGGAGCCCAAAGGGGATGTGGGACGGCTGTTTGGCTACGTGAATCAGGCCTCACAGCAATTGCAGGTTTACCTGGAGAGCACCCGCAAGCATGCGGCCACCGATGCCCAGCTTCGGGAGGCCCGCCGCATCCAGGCGGATTTTCTGGTGCGCGATCTGCCCCGCACCGATCAGGTGCAGGTGGCGGCCCTGTTCCAACCGGCCTATGAGATTGGCGCGGATTGGTACGACGCCTTCGCACTCGATGGCCTCACCGTTGTGGTGGTGGCTGATGTTTGCGACAAGGGTGTGCCGTCGGCCCTCTACATGTCGGTGTTTCGGTCGCTGTTGCGGCTGAGTTTGCGCAAGGAGTGGCAGGCCAGTGGAGATCCCCGCAGCACCCTGGAGCAGGCCGTGGACAGCGTGAACCAATACATGGCCAGCACCCATGGTGAATCCGCCATGTTTGCCACGGTGTTTGTGGGGGCCTTTGCCCCAGATCGCGGCGAGCTGTATTACTTGGTGGCGGGCCATGAGGCCCCGTTGTTGTTGCGCGGCCAGGAGGTCACGCCCCTTCCCCTCGGGGGGCCAGCGGTGGGCATCTTCCCTTGGGCGCGCTACGAGGCCGGTGCCTGTGCCTTGCCGGCCGGCTCGCTGCTGTTGGCCTATTCCGACGGCCTGCCAGACGCCCGCAATCCGGAGGGGGTGGGGTTTGGCTCCAACCGCGTCGTGCAGATTTTGCATGAGCATCCCTCCCACGATTGGAGTGCCGATGCCCTGGTGAACCGCTTGCAGCGGTCTGTTGATGGTTACATGGATGGCGCTGATCAGTTTGATGATCTGACGCTGCTGGTGTTGCGGGTCACGTAAATGGTATTCAGCAGGATTAAACACCACTGGCGCCGGCTGTCGCTGCTGCAGCAGTTGTTGCTCAGCCTCTGGTTGTGCTCGGTTCCGATGAATGTGTTTGGCTCCTATGTGGTGTGGCGCCATGTGTATGAGCGCGTCAGGAACACGACGCTCACCGACATCACACAGGATCTCGCCATGATCAACCAGGTGGTCAACGACTGGGTTGGTGACAACCACGACTACCTGGAATTCCTGGCAACGTCCTCCTCGATTGAGCGGCTGGATCCCCCCAGCACCCAGCAGATCCTGGTGCGCTCCAGCCGGGTGTATCCGAATTTCAACCTGTCGATCTTCACCACCGACGGCCGTCTGCTGGCCAGCAATGATGGGTCGCCGCCGTCGATGGCACCGGACGCCGTGCGGCGCCGCCGTGGTTCGGATTGGTTTCAGCAGGCCCTGGCGGGGCGCTCCAGCCTCGGGTTGTGGCGCCGCGGCGGCACAGGCTTGATCTGCATCAGCCAAGCCGTTCCGATCCGCCGGGCCAATCGGGTGCTCGGCGTGATGGAAGCCTGCACACCGGTCAATGAGGTGGCAGCCCGTTCAGGAATCACCCAGATTTTCACCCACCCCCGCAGCGGGGACGCCGCCATCCGTTGGATCAACCCTCTGCAGGGCCGTTTCACCGGCTGGGGCTATCTGCTGGTGGCCGGTGATGGCCAAGCGGTGCTCCTCCACAAGACCAGAACCACCGCCATCGCGGGCAAGACAGATCAGGTGGTGGCGAGGGATCAGGTGGCCAATCCCGCCTGGCGGCGGCTGATCAACACCATCCAGTCGATGCCCCTTCCCAAGGGTGAACCAACCTCCGCCACCCTGCCGGACTACTACCTGGTGGCCGCTGATGTGCAGGACCGCTTCCGCCTGGCTGTGGTGGTGGATCACGAAACATCGCTGGGCAAATTGCGGCAACTCACCATGGCCGTTGTGGGCGCCAACCTGCTGGCCCTGCTGGTGAGTTCCGTCGCCATTGCGCGCATCTGCCGGCTCCTGTTGCGCCCCATTCACCAGGTGGAGGAGGCCATGCAGCAGCTCAGCCAGGGGCAGTTCGAGATCCAGCTGGTTGATGGGCCGAACACGGAAATCGATGACCTCTTCAGCCACATCAACAGCAGTGCCGATCGCCTGCGCACCTATGTGGACGACGCCACCCGCCACGCCGTCACCCGTGCGCAGGTGAGCGAGGCCAAGCGCATGCAGGCCGATTTCCTGATTGAGCCGTTGCCCCTGCGCCGGGGGCTGCAGCTGGCGGCCCTGTGTCAGCCCGCCTACGACATCGGCGCCGACTGGTATGACGTGGTGCCCCTTGGCGACGCCACGGCCGTGGTGGTGGCCGATGTTTGCGACAAGGGCATCCCATCGGCGCTGTACATGTCGGTGTTTCGCTCCCTGCTGCGCCTCAGCTTGAGCCAGGAATGGGCAGCCAGCGGCGATGCGGTCCATTGCTTGGGGGCTGCCCTCAGCAACGTCAACCGCTACATGGCCGGCACCCATGCCAGCTCCGGCATGTTTGCCACGGCGTTTGTGGGTCTCTATCAACCGGCAACCAGCAGCTTGGCCTATGCCCTGGCCGGCCATGAAACACCCTTTTTGCTCCGTGCCCCAGGGGCCCCTTCAGCGCCGCAGCTGGCCATGGGTGGTCCGGCCCTGGGGTTGTTCGAGCAGGCCGTGTTCACCATCCACACCTGCAGCCTGCACCCCGGGGATCTGCTGTTCGCCTACAGCGACGGCCTGCCGGATGCGCGCAGCCCTGCCGGGGAGCCCTTTGGACGTGAACGGATTCAGGCCCTGCTGGCGTCGGTGAATCCGGAGCGCTGCAGCCCCCAGGATCTGCTGGCCCACGTGCACGCCACGGTGATGGCCTACTGCGGCGGTGCCGAACCCTTCGATGACCTCACCCTGTTGACCTTGAAGGTCGACGGGCCGGGCTGATCAAGGGCGCTTCCCGAGGCCATCGCGGGGGTAGCAGGCTTCGCCGCGGTCAAACAGGTCTTGCAATTCGGCCAGGTGGTTGCCATCGCTGGCCACCGGGCCGCGGATGTTGCGGTAGTCGCTGCGGCCCACGAAGCCGCCGGTGGGGTCATGGGGAACCCCCCAGAGGGCCGTTTGCAGGGTGGTGGCCTGGGGGCCAGGCAGGGGCAGCGGGGCGGTGGAGCCGTTGACGTTGTTGACGCCGGCAAACCAGTCGTTGACCCCATTGGCCGGGGTCCAGATGTTGTAAAAGCCGCGGATGTCCTGCTTGTTGGCACTCTCGTTGTGCCAGAAATGCACGGTGCCCTTCGGGGAGTACACCACCTCGCCCTTGCCGATGGTCACCGAGCCCATCTTGGGCACCGGCGCGTTCACCCCCGGCAGCAGGCCTGGGGTGAGGGGCTTGGCCTCCTGGGTGCCGTAGATGCGGAAGGTGGAGTCTTCCGTGGGGAAGAACCATTCAGCGCTGTCGTAGTGGAAGTGGGGCGGCGGGCCCACATCCACCGGCGCAATCGTTTCACTGATCTGGTAAAGCCCGCAGGTGTCCTCCGGGGTGCGCAGCATCACCAGCACATCGCCGCCGGCGGTTTTGAAGCTGCGGGGATTGCGCAGGAAGCGCGGCATGGTGACCTTCACGCCGCTGCTGGGGAAGTTGTAGACGATCCGCTCGCGCGTGCCCCGCTGCAGCGTGGCCGATTGGGGGTAGGTGCGCACCTCAAAGAATTGTGCCCTGGCGGGGCTGGGCACCACCAGGAACAACAGCAGGGCGCCCAGGGCTGCCACCAGCAGGCCCACCAGCACCGCCCGAGGCTTCGACCGATTCAGCTGCGGGCGAACGCGTTGCTGGAGCGGTGCCATGGGGATCGAGAGGACCAGCCCCGACGCTAAGGGGCAATCGCTTCGGCGTCAGCCTGGCAATGCACCACCATCACCGTGAGGTCGTCGAAGGCTGCCGCATCGCCGCAGAAGCGGGAGACGCTGCCACGGATGTCTTGCAACACAGCCTGGGCCGTTGGCGTGCCATGGGTTTCATCGCTGCCGATGGCGTTGAGAAAACAGCGTTCACTGCGTTCATGGCCAAAGCGCTCGCCATCGTGGTTGCAGGCATCCGGGAGGCCATCGCTGTACATCAGAATCCAGCTTCCGGGGGGGCAGTCACAGGCGTAGCTGCCGTAATGGGCGCCGTCGAAGATGCCAACGGCCGGCCCCGAGGCCTTCAGCTGCTGGATGGCCCCGATGC
>RGUW01000012.1 GCA_010027605.1 Synechococcaceae bacterium WB9_2_112
AAGCAGTTCGATCTGAGCCTCGACCCCGAGCGCGCCCGCGAGTACCACGACGAAACCCTGCCCGCCGACATCTACAAGCAGGCCGAGTTCTGCTCGATGTGCGGTCCCAAGCACTGCCCGATGCAGACCAAGATCACCGACAAGGACCTCGAGGGGCTGGAGCAGGTGCTGGCCGAGCAGCAAAAGGCGGCGGGCGCAACGGCAGCCGTCTGAGGCGAGGCCTTGTGCCCTCTGGGGTTGGCCCTGTCAGCGGGGTGACCCCATCACTGCCGCGTCTTGTATCGATAGTGTCGAGACAATGTTTGGAATCCTTGTTGGCCCCCGCGGCCAACAAGGTGTTTTTGCTGCTTAGCAGAGGCTTAACGGCAAACGCCTGATAGCAAAAAGCCCCGCCTTGATGGCGGGGCAGATCAGTAGAGATGGGGTTGGTTGCCGATTGCCTGGCTGATCAGCCCAGAGCCTTGGCCTTGGCGACGACGTTGTCGACGGTGAAGCCGAACTTCTCGAGGCACACGGGGCCTGGGGCCGAGGCACCGAAGCGGTCGATCGACACGCTGTCGCCGTCGAAGCCGGTGTACTTGTGCCAGCCGAAGCTGCTGGAGGCTTCAACCACCAGGCGCTTGCGGCAGGCGGCGGGCAGCACGCTGTCGCGGTAGGAGGCGTCCTGCTCTTCGAACAGTTCGACACAGGGCATCGAGACGACACGCACGTTCTTGCCCTCGGTGCGCAGCTGCGCGGCGGCCTTGGTGCACAGCTCAAGCTCGGTGCCGGTGCCGATCAGGATCAGGTCGGGCGTGCCGTTGCTGTCTTCGAGGATGTAGCCACCCTTGGCCACGGCGGCGGCGGTCGAATTGGCCTGGTTGGCCATGGCCTGACGGCTCAGGATCAGTGCGGTGGGGCGATGGCGGTTGCTGACGGCCACCTGGTAGGCGCCACTGGTCTCGTTGCCATCGCCAGGACGGATCACCAGCAGGTTGGGGATCGAGCGCAGGCTGGCCAGAGTCTCGATCGGCTGGTGCGTGGGGCCGTCTTCGCCCAGACCGATGGAGTCGTGGGTCAGCACGTAGATCACACCCAGTTCGCTCAGGGCCGAGAGGCGCATGCCGCCCACCATGTAGCCGGCGAACACGGCAAAGGTGCCGCCGTAGGGCACCAGGCCGCTGCCGTGGTACGCGAGGCCGTTGAGGATCGCGGCCATGGCGTGCTCGCGCACCCCGAAGTGCAGGTAGCGGTTGGCCTCGGTGCCCTTCTGGAAGCCGCCCTCACCCTTGATGTCGGTGAGGTTGGAGTGGGTGAGGTCGGCCGAACCGCCGATCAGCTCGGGCAGGTTGGGGCCGATGGCATTCAGGCAGTTGTAGCTGTGCTGCCGGGTGGCCAGACCCTTGTCGTCGGGGGTGTAGCTGGGCAGGTTGGCATCCCAGCCCTGGGGCAGTTCGCCGCGCAGCTGGCGCTCGAACTGGGCCGCTTCGGCGGGGTACTGGCTGCGGTAGTTGGCCAGCAGGGTGTTCCACTCGGCCTCGGCAGCAGCACCGCGGTTGATCGCCTGGCGCCAGTGGTCATAGGACTCCTGGGGCACCTCAAAGGGGCCGTAGCTCCAGTCGAGGGCCTTGCGGGTGAGTTCGGCTTCCTCGGCGCCCAGGGCTGCACCGTGCACGCCGGCGGTGTTGGCCTTGTTGGGGGAGCCGTAGCCGATGGTGGTGGTGACCTTGATCAGGCTGGGCTTGTCGGTGACGGCCTTGGCGGCCTCGATCGCCCGCTGGATGCCGGCCACGTCGGTGTTGCCGTCAGCCACGTGCTGCACATGCCAGCCGTAGGCCTCGTAGCGCTTGAGAACGTCTTCGGTGAAGGAAACGTTGGTGTTTCCGTCGATGGTGATGTGGTTGTCGTCGTAGAGGGCGATCAGCTTGCCCAGGCCCAGGTGACCGGCCAGGGAGGCGGCCTCCGAGGCCACACCTTCCTGGTTGCAACCGTCACCCATGAGCACATAGGTGTAGTGGTCGACCAGGTTCAGACCGGGCTTGTTGAACTTGGCGGCCAGATGGGCTTCGGCGATGGCCAGACCCACGGCGCTCGAAATGCCCTGCCCCAGAGGGCCGGTGGTGACTTCGACGCCGGCGGTCTCAAAGGTCTCGGGGTGGCCGGGGGTGCGGGAGCCCCACTGGCGGAACTGCTTGATGTCCTCGAGGCTCACCGAGTCGTAGCCGGTGAGATGCAGCAGGGCGTACAGCAGCATGCAGCCATGGCCGGCCGACAGCACGAAGCGGTCGCGGTTGAACCACTTGGGGTTCTTGGGGTTGTGCTTGAGAACCTTGTCCCAGAGGGCGAAGGACATCGGTGCACAGCCCATCGGCAGGCCGGGGTGGCCCGAGTTCGACTTGTTGATCGCGTCGATCGCCAAGAAGCGAATGCTGTTGATGCAGAGGCTCTCGACCGAGGTGGAAGGGGCGACGACCATGGCTGGGAAGGGGCGAGGACGGGAGAAGAGAAAGGTGAGAGGAGGGCGCTGGGTGTGGCCCGACCGTCAGCCGCTCAGGCGGCGAAAGGCCAGACAGACGTTGTGGCCACCGAAGCCGAAGGAGTTGGAGAGCACCACATCCACCTTGGCTTCCCGGGCCTGATTGGGCACGACATCCAGATCACATGCCGGATCGGGATTCTGGTAATTGATCGTGGGCGGCACGAGCTGGTGCTGGATCGCCAGCACCGCTGCAACCGCTTCGATGCCACCGCTGCCACCCAGCAGATGGCCGGTCATCGACTTGGTCGAGCTCACCGGAATCTGGTGGGCACGCTCGCCAAGGGCGCTTTTGATGGCCGAGGTCTCGTTGCTGTCGTTGGCGGGAGTGCTGGTGCCGTGAGCGTTGATGTAGTCAACGTCTTCAGGGGTGAGTCGGCCATCCTGAATGGCGAGGCGGATCGCCTCGGCGCCACCCACGCCCCCCGGGGAGGGTGCCGTGATGTGGTGGGCGTCGCAGGTCATCCCGTAGCCGACGATTTCGGCCAGCAAGGTCGCCCCTCGGGCCCGGGCATGCTCCAGGCTTTCGAGCACCAGCACACCGGCGCCTTCACCGATCACGAACCCGTTGCGCTCGGCATCGAAGGGTCGGCTGGCGGTGGCGGGATCGTCATTGCGGAATGACAGCGCCTTGGCACTGGCGAATCCCGCCACGCCCAGGGGTGTGATCGCTGATTCGGCACCACCGCAGACCATGGCATCGGCCAGGCCCAGCTGGATCAGCCTGAAGGCATCGCCGATGGCGTTGGAGCCGGCGGCACAGGCTGTGGCCACGGCGGTGCTGGGGCCCTTGGCCCCCAGGGCAATGGCCGCCAGACCGGTGGCCATGTTGGGGATCATCATCGGCACGCAGAAGGGGCTGACCCGGTCGGGTCCCCGTTCGTGCAGCACCTGGGCCTGGGTCTCCATCATCAGCAGGCCGCCCACGCCGGAGCCGATGGCCACGCCGACCCGGTGCTGATTGGCTGCATCGATGCTGAGGCCGGCGTGAGCGACGGCCTGCTTGGCGGCGACCACGCCGAACTGGCAGAAGCGATCCCAGCGCTTGGCTTCCTTCGGTTCAAGCCAGCCGGAGGGGTCAAACCCCTTGACCTCGGCGGCGAAACGACAGGCGTGGCGCGACGCATCAAACAGGGTGATCCCTGCCACCCCGTTGCGGCCCGAGCTCAGACCTTCCCAGTACTGGGAAATGTCGTTGCCGATCGGTGTGACCGCGCCCAGGCCAGTGATGACGACGCGGCGGAGACCCTCCACCATGGACGCTTCAGGCCTGCTTGTCCTGGATGTACTTGACGGCGTCACCGACGGTGGTGATGCCTTCGGCCGCCTCGTCGGGAATCTCGATGTCAAAGGCTTCCTCAAGGGCCATCACCAGCTCGACGGTGTCGAGGGAATCGGCGCCAAGATCGTTCTGAAAGTTGGATTCGGGCTTGACCTCAGCGGCGTCGACGCTGAGCTGCTCGGCAACGATCGAGCGCACTTTCTCGAAGATCGCTTCCTGGGACATGGCCACTGTGTGGGAGGCCGCATCCTACGGGGCGGCCTGCTGGGGCTCCCCCGGCGTATGAACAAGGGTGACGGGCTCCCGTCGGCTCGGCTTCAGGCCCGGATGCCACGGGTACCTTTGGCGTCACGTTGGGTGTCATGCCCGCGAACCGCTTCTTAGGCACATGTCCCACGCCGTCAAGATCTACGACACCTGCATCGGCTGCACCCAGTGTGTGCGTGCCTGCCCTCTCGACGTGCTCGAGATGGTGCCCTGGGATGGCTGCAAGGCCGGCCAGATCGCCAGTTCACCCCGCACCGAAGACTGCGTCGGCTGCAAGCGCTGCGAGACCGCCTGCCCGACCGACTTCCTGAGCATTCGCGTCTACCTGGGCGACGAGACCACCCGCTCCATGGGTCTGGCCTACTGAGTCGGCTCACATAAGCTCAAGCCCGGCCCCCAAGCCGGGCTTTTCTATTGGTCTGAAGGCCTATGTGCGGCATCGTTGCCCTGATCGGTTCGCGCGAGGCTGCCCCGCAGCTGCTGGAAGGCCTCAGGCAGCTTGAGTACCGCGGTTACGACTCGGCAGGCATCGCCACCATTGAACTGACAGCGGCGGGCCATGGCCAGCTGCATTGCCTGCGGGCCGAGGGCAAGCTTGTCAATCTGACCAACCGCCACGCGGCCCAGGGTGCCCCCGGCCAGTGCGGCATCGGTCACACCCGCTGGGCCACCCACGGCAAGCCCGAAGAGCGCAATGCGCACCCCCACCTCGATGGCGCTGGTCAGCTGGCGGTGGTGCAGAACGGCATCATTGAGAACCACCGCAGCCTCCGCGAGGAGCTGCAGGCCGGTGGTGTGGTGTTCAGGAGCGACACCGACACCGAGGTGATCCCGCACCTGGTGTCGCGTCGTCTGGCCGAGCTGCAGGCTGGTGGAGCGCTGGCCAGCGGAACCCTGCTGCTGCAGGCCGTGCAGGACGTGCTGCCGCTGCTGCACGGCGCCTATGCCCTGGCCGTGGTCTGGGCTCAGGCCCCCGGGGCCCTGGTGGTGGCACGCAAGGCCGCCCCGCTGTTGATCGGTCTTGGCGAGGGCGAGTTTCTCTGTGCCAGCGACACCCCGGCCCTGGCCGGCTTCACCCGCACGATCCTGCCGATGGAAGACGGTGAGGTGGCGCTGCTGACGCCGTTGGGCATCGAGCTCTATGACGCCGCCGGCTCCCGGGTGCAGCGCACCCCGACCCTGCTCAGCGGCACCGAGCACGTGGCGGACAAACGCAGTTTCCGCCACTTCATGCTCAAGGAGATCCATGAGCAGCCGGAGACGGCGGCGTTGTGGGTCGCGCGGCATCTTCCCGAGAGTGGGGAAGCCGGTCCCCTCGTGGCCCTGCCGCTCGATGACGCGTTTCTCGGCGGCATCGAGCGGGTGCAGCTGCTGGCCTGTGGCACCAGCCGCCATGCGGCCCAGGTGGGCGCCTATCTGCTCGAGCAGCTCGCGGGCGTGCCCACCGATGTGTTCTTTGCCAGTGAGTTTCGTTATGGGCCACCGCCGCTGAGCCCCCACACCCTCACGGTGGGGGTCACCCAGTCGGGCGAAACAGCCGACACCCTGGCGGCCCTGGCGATGGAGCAGGAGCGGCGGCGGGCCATGGCTGATCCTGCCTATGCCCCAAGGCTGCTGGGCATCACCAACCGGCCCGAGAGTTCACTGGGACGCCTGGTCGATGCGGTGCTCGACATCGGGGCCGGCATCGAGGTGGGTGTGGCCGCCACCAAGACCTTTCTGGGTCAGTTGCTGGCCTTTTACGGGCTGGCTGTGGCCCTGGCCGAACGGCGCGGCGGCAGCATCAATGGCCGCAGCCCCGAGGCCCTGCGTCGCCTGGTGGCCCAGCTGCGCCTGTTGCCCGAGCAGTTGCGGGCCCTGGTCGACGACCACGACCGCCGCTGCGAGGGCCTGGCCCATCGCTTCGTTGACACCCGCGATGTGATCTTTCTGGGGCGTGGCATCAATTACCCGATCGCCCTTGAGGGTGCGCTCAAGCTCAAGGAGATCAGCTACATCCACGCCGAGGGCTATCCGGCCGGTGAGATGAAGCACGGCCCCATCGCCCTGCTCGACGCCCAGGTGCCGGTCGTTTCGATCGCCATGCCAGGCACCGTGTTCGAGAAGGTGCTCAGCAATGCCCAGGAGGCCAAGGCCCGCGATGCCCAGTTGATCGGTGTGGCTCCCGAGGGCCCCGACACCGAGGTGTTTGACGTGCTGTTGCCCGTGCCCGCGGTCGATGAGCTGCTCAGTCCGCTGCTCACGGTGATTCCGATGCAGCTGCTGAGTTATCACATCGCAGCTCGTCGCGGTCTTGATGTCGATCAGCCGCGGAACCTGGCCAAGAGCGTCACCGTGGAGTGAGGGCTGAGGACTGGGTCGTGGTCGCAAGAACGCTTCGGCCTCAACCCCATGGGTCTCAAAGCCTCTGGCCTGGGATATCTTCCTCCATCCCCCCGTTCAGGCATTCACAGGGGTGACATCACTGCGTCCATAGCGGTCTTCGAATCGCACGATGTCGTCTTCGCCCAGGTAGCCGCCGCTCTGCACCTCGATCAGCTCGACCGGGATCTTGCCCGGATTCGTGAGGCGATGTTTGGCCCCCAATGGGATGTAGGTGCTCTGGTTTTCGCCCAGCAGCTCCTGGTGGCCGTCCTTTTCGACCACGGCGGTGCCTTTCACCACGATCCAGTGCTCGGCCCGGTGATGGTGCATCTGCAGCGACAGGCTGGCGCCGGGTTTGACCACGATCTTCTTGACCTGCCACCGCTCACCTTCGGTGATGCCGTCGTAGGAACCCCACGGCCGGTAGATCCGGCGGTGGGCCTTGCTTTCGGACGCCCCCTCGGCTTCCAGCCGGCCAACGATGGCCTTGACCTCCTGGGCGCGGTCGCGGTGGCTGATCAGCACCACGTCATCGGTCTCGACCACCACCAGATCCTCAATGCCGAGACCCACCACCAGCCGGTGTTCGCTGCGCAGATAGCAGTTGCGGCTGTCCTGGCTGATCACCCGGCCCCGCAGCACATTGCCGGCGGCGTCGCGTTCGCTGGCCGTCTCCCACAGGGCGCTCCAGCTGCCCACGTCGCTCCAGCCGGCGTCGAGCGGCAGCACGGTGCCGCGGTCGGTCTGTTCCATGACCGCCACGTCGATCGCCACGTTGGGGCAGCCTGCGAAGGCTTCGCGCTCGAGCCGCAGAAAATCGAGATCTGCACTGTCGTGCTCAAGGGCTGAGCGGCAGGCGCTGACCACCTCCGGGGCCAGACGCTCCAGCTCGGCGAGAATGGCACTGGCCTTGAACAGAAACATGCCGCTGTTCCAGGTGAAGCGTCCCGTCGCCAGGAATTGCTCGGCGGTGGCCCGATCGGGCTTCTCCACGAACCGGGCGATCGGCACCGGCGCGTCGGCACCACTGAGATCCTGGCTGGCTTCGATGTAGCCGTAGCCAGTCTCGGGCGCGGTGGGCACGATGCCGAAGGTCACCAGCTGGCCGGCATCGGCCGCCGCCAGGCCGGCGCTCACCGTGTCGCGAAAGCGCGCAGCATCGGCGATCACATGGTCGGCGGCGAGCACCAGCAACAGCGGGTCGTCGCCCCGGGCAGTGGCCTGGAGGGCGGCGATGGTCACCGCCGGAGCGGTGTTGCGGCCCATGGGCTCCAGCAGGATCGCCGCCGGGTCCACGCCGATCTGACGCATCTGCTCGGCGACGATGAACCGGTGCTCTTCGTTGCAGACCAGCAGGGGCGGAGCCAGCCGTGGCAGACCCCGCAGCCGTTGTTGCGTCTGCTGCAGCAGCGTCTCCTCACCGCTGCTGGCCAGGGCCCAGTACTGCTTGGGATAGGTCGCCCGCGACAGGGGCCACAGCCGCGTGCCGGTGCCTCCGCACAGGATCACAGGGACGAGGGAATGCGGACTCATGGCGTGTGAGCAGTACGCCCATTCAAAGGCAGCCGTCAGAGCTCGAGCAGCCCTGGCGGTGGTGTGATTCCGATCCAGCCCTCGGCGAGGTGCACCTGGGGCACGATCGCCTCCACAAAGGGGATCAGGATGCGCCGTCCCTCAGCGGGCAGCTCCACTTCCAGCAGGTCATTGCCGGCGTGCAGCAGGTCGCTGACCCGTCCGATGGGCGTGCCTTCGGCCAGGCGAACCTCCAGGCCCACCAGATCGAGCAGGTGGAACTCACCCGGCTCCAGAGGAGGGCGGTCGCTGGCGGCCACCAGGAACTCATGGCCCACCACCGCCTCAGCGGCATCCCGGTTGTCGATGCCATCGAGCCGGCACACAAACAGCGACTTGCCCGGCAGTTGACGGCCGGCCTTGAGCGCCACGGGCCGGGCCGGGGCCGAGCCCTTCTGCAGCCAGCGGGGACCGGGTTTCGTGAAACGCTCGGCAAAGTCGCTCAGCGGCAGCACCCGCAGCTCACCCTGCAGGCCCTGGGGCGCCACCACCCGGCCCACAACCAGCAGCTCGTCTGGAGATTCCATAATCAGCTCACAATGCCGCAGACCCTGGCCATGGCCCAAGCGCCGATCCTGCCCGGCACCACGGTGGTGGTGCGCGATGTCTGCTCCATCTACAACGGCTACAAGGGCTTCGTGCAACGCATCAGTGGCAGCCGTGCCGCCGTGCTGTTTGAAGGGGGCAACTGGGACAAGCTGATCACCCTGCCGCTCAGGCAGCTCGAGCCCGTCTGAAGCTCAGCCCTGCAGCGACCTGACCCGCCGCAGGGCAGCGGCGGCGGCGGCCTGTTCGGCAGCGCGGCGTGATGGGCCCCTGCCTTCGCCGGAAATCTCCGGCGTGGATGCCCCACCCGCGTCGCCGCTCACCAGCACCCGGCAGCTGAACCGTTCCGGATCGCCGTGGCGTCGGCTGGTTTCGCTGCAGCAATAGCGCGGCAACCCCAGCCCCTGGCCCTGGCTCCATTCCTGCAGGGCCGACTTCCAGTTGTGAAGGTCAGGATCGGCCAGATAAAGGCTCAGACTTGCGTGCCAATGGGGTGCCAACCAGCGCTGCACCGGTTCGAGCCCGCCTCTGGGTCCGCCCCAGGCCAGGTAGATGGCCCCAATCAGGGCTTCGGCCGTTTCGGCCAGCACCGTGGCCCGGCCCGCTGCATCGCCGGCGGCCATGGCCCCCAGGTGCCACACCTGGGCCACGTCGCAGCGCTCGGCCAGTTGGGCCAGCCAACGGTCGCTGACCAGCTGGGCCCGCAGCGCCGCATGGCGGCCCACCGGCAGCTGGGGCTGCTCCTGCCTGAGAAATTCGGATGCCGCCAGGCGCAGCACCGCATCGCCCAGGAACTCGAGCCGCTCATGGTTGACCGCCAGGCCTGCCGAGCTGTGGCTCAGGGCCTCCTCGATCACCGCAAGTGCCTCTGGACCAGGATCGCCGGCTGCCACGGGATCGAGACCAAGGCGGGCCACAAAGGCCAGCAACTGCTGGCGTCGCGCTGGGGTCAGCTTGGGCTGGGGTTGGCTCACGGCTGAAGGTTCGGTCGTCGCGGCCCGGCTGCAGGGGAGCGGTGCTGCAGGCCGGCAACGACGTCAAAGGGGTGAAAGCAGGACGTAAGCCGGGTTCTGTTCTCCCAGGATCCGGCCGCAGCCGGGCTGGGGGGTGATCATCTGTCTGGGACCGCCGTTACCGGCGGCCTCGAGCGGCGCGCGTTAAGCGGGACGGGTGTCATGGCCAACCCTTGTCCCTGGGCCTTGCTCCCGGCCGGGGTTTACCGAGCCAGCACCTCTCGATGCTGCTGGTGCGCTCTTACCGCACCTTTGCACCCTTGCCTGTGCTGGGGGCTGGCCCCCGGCCATCGGCGGTGTGTTTCTGTGGCACTCTCCTCACGGTCACCCGCACTGGGCGTTACCCAGCAAGCCTGGCCATTGGGGAGCCCGGACTTTCCTCAAGCGATCACCTCGCCTGCTTTCATCAGGACTCTAGGCAAGGCCGCTGCCCCACATAATGGGGCCAGCAGCCCCGGTGCTGCTCCGGGGGCTGTAGCTCAGCCGGATAGAGCGACGGTTTCCTAAACCGTAGGTCGTGGGTTCGAGTCCCGCCAGCCCCGCTGAATTCCGACTCATTTAGGCCAGGCTCCCCTCAGGGGAATCCCGTCTTTGTAGTTGTGTGGTGAATCTTTTGGTCCTTGAAGTCGGCTTGCCTTGAGGCTCCATTGCAAAATACCTGTAATTTTATAGGTTGTTTACTCTATAAGAGTTGACCTTGCGGCCTGGAAAGAGTTGTTTTAAGATTCTTAAGTGTTTCAATGTCGCGTGATGCGATAAGTGTTGGAAAGCGGTTGTGAACGATATGCTCATGCATCACATGGTATCTGCCAGAGTCCTTGCCTGCTGAGATGTCAACCAGTTCATGCCTGGAGTCGTCAAACGCAAGAATTGCCGGAAAGTAGGTGTCAAGCGTTTCGAGGAATTCGGGAACTGAAAGCCTTTTGAACGCGTTGAGGCACCAGTGGTTCATTTCTAGTACGACCACGGGGCTGTATTTCTTTAGGGTTTTCTTTAATCCAGCAAGTGCCTCAAGTTCATGGCCTTCGATGTCGAGTTTGATGAACCGGATAGGCGTTTGGTTTGTTTCTCGGATTGATTCAAGGAGGTCGTCTCCTGTGGAGATCTCCACCGATTCCTTCGTATGGCCTTCGAGGTCTGCAGATAAATTATCGGATAGAAAGCCTCCACTCGCGTCATTATTTGCGGCTGTTAGCGTGAAAGTTGTAGGCTCTTTCCCAAGGCCAATGGGGAAGGTTGTGACATTGTTGATATTGTTATTTAGTAGATTTTCTTTCAGTATTTTAAAGGTTCTCGGAGAAGCCTCGAAGCAGTAAACATGCTCATAAAGCCCTGAGAGTAAATGCGCTGTAATGCCGATATTGGCGCCAACGTCAAGGCATGAGCCAGGCTGCACTGATTCTGCAATCTTGTTGAACAAGTGTGTTAGGCCAGGTTCGAAGCCATGCTCCATCCGTCCAAGATATGCATCGCCGCGAAGGCGAAAAACTTTACCGTTGACGTCTAAGTTTTTAACAACCGAGAACGGCCCTTCGCTTAGCTCTTCTGTGGCACTTTCGTCTAATTTCTGTTCATCGATATTTGTGCTGCTTGTCTGGAACAAAGCTTTCAGGGCAGACTTGATTCGAGAGCGCATAGCAAGCTTTTGGGAATTCCAAAATCCTACATGCAATTGATCACTCCGCCAACAGCTGCTGGTGAGCAGCGGCCAGGGCTTCACGGGCGCTGTCGCTGACCACCGGGTAGTGAAGATTGAGCTGGTCGAGCGTGTCGTCGAGCGTGTCGATGATGGCGGCGGCCACCACCAGACGGGTGAACCATTTGTTGTCGGCCGGCACCACAAACCATGGGGCTGTGTTGCTGGCGGTGTGACGGATCATCTCCTCGTAGGCGTGCATGTAGCTGCTCCAGTGGGCCCGCTCCTTGATATCGGAGGCTGAGAATTTCCAGTTCTTGCTGGGGTTCTCCAGTCGCTTGAGAAAGCGTCGCTTCTGCTCGTCCCTGGAGAGATGCAGGAAAAACTTGCGCACCACGACCCCGTTGTTGGCCAGGTAGCTCTCGTAATGGCGGATGTCGTGGAACCGTTGCGTCCACAGATCGTCAGCCACCGGTTGCGGTGGCAGGCTCTGGCGGGCCAGCAGCTCCGGGTGCACGCGCACCACCAGGGTCTCTTCGTAATAGCTGCGGTTGAAGATGCCGATGCGGCCACGCTCCGGCAGGCACTGGTTGGCGCGCCACAGGTAGTCGTGGTCGAGATCGACCGCCGAGGGGGCCTTGAACGAGAACACCTGGCAGCCCTGGGGGTTGATGCCGCTCATCACGTGCTTGATGGTGCCGTCCTTGCCCGCCGCATCCATGGCCTGGAAGATCAGCAGCAGGGCCCAGCGGTCCTGGGCATAGAGCCGGTCCTGCAGTTCAGAGAGCAACGCCACGCCCTCGGCCAGTACGGCTTCGGCGGTCTTCTTGTCGTGCCGATCCAGATGGAGCGTCTCGGAGGGATTCACCTGAGCGAGATGAAAGCCCTCACCGTTGCCGATGCGGAACGGTTCGCAGAAGCTGCGGGCCCGCTGCAGGATCGCCTGTCTGTCGAGAGGGGAGGTCTGAACCATGGGCAATCGGCGCCACGGCAGTGCTGTGGTCCCACCATGGCCAGCGCAGGGCCGGCTGTCAGGCCGAACGGCTTGGCCAGCCCGTAGCGACCACTACATGTGGTGCTCTTCCCAATCGGGCCACCGCGGCTAGCGTGGCTCCAGTCGCCCGACTGCGATGACCCAGCTCCACGACCTGCGTCTGCGCCTGCTGGTGCAGCAGGAAAGCGAGCGCATTGCCGACAGCCAGCCCGATGAGCTGGATCTCTCGGTGGTGCAGGCCCGCTGCCTCTGCTGGCTGGCGCTTCTGGCCGAAGCCCATGAGGAGCAGGCCACCGATGCCGAGCGCCGCGGTGATGTGGAGCAGGCCATGGGTTGGTTCGCCGACTCGATGCGGTTGCGGGATGTGATCAACGTGGTGTCTTCGATCGAGATCCCTCTGCCTGGGGCCTCGGATCAGGGTGAACTGTTTGACAGTGGCGACCTTGATGGCGGCGATGCCCTGGCGGCCTGAGCCTCCGGCCTGAGCGCAGTGGCATGATGAGGATTGATTCAGGAAGGGATGCGGTGCCAGAAGAGCCCTGCCAATGCCCTGATTGCCAGCGGTTCTACCGGGAACACGATCGACTGATCCGTGAAAATCCCACCCTCAGGCAGCAGCAGGAGCTGAGTTGGGCTGCGCTGCAGTCCTTTCGCACCCTGGCCGGCCGCGCCCTCGAAGAGCTGCAGCGCCGCCATGGCGATGAGCCAGCCACCGGCGCTGCTTCAGCTGCTCCCCAGGCCGGTTCAGCTGCTCCGGCGGGTGCCCCTGCTGGGGCCACGGCAGGGGCCGAAGGCGAGACCCCTGAGGCCGAAGCCGTGCAGCAGGCCATGGCCGACCTGGAGAACATCAACGCCCATCTGTTCTCGATCGAGGCGCTGATGGAGCGGATCTTCGATGTGCGTGTGCCCGACGAGGTGGAGCAGGTGTTCAAGGAGCTGGCCGGGGAACTGGCCCCCGACCCGCTCAACGCCGATCGCCTGCGCCTCAACCGCCTCCTCCACCAGACTCCGGACCTGCCGCCAGATCGCAGGTGATCGTGACCGGGAAGGCCTCCGCTTTCCAGATCTGCGTCACGTACTCCCGGATTGAACGGTCCGACGAAAAGAAACCGGTGCGTGCCGTGTTGAGCAGGGAGCTGCGGTTCCAGCGACCACGGTCAGCCCAGGCCGCATCCACCTCGCTCTGGGCGGCCATGTACGCATCGAAATCGGCCAGCACGAAGAACGGATCGCGGCCGGTCAGGTTCTCCAGCAGCGGCCTGAACAGATCGCCATCGCCGTTGCTGAAGTGGCCCTGTTCGATCAGCCGCAGCACCTCGGCCAGTTCGGGCATGGTGGCGATCAGCTCCCAGGGGCGGTAGCCGGTTCTGTGCAGGGTGGCGATCTCCTCGGCCGTGTGGCCGAACAGGAAGAAGTTCTCGGCTCCCACCTGCTCGCGGATCTCGACGTTGGCGCCATCGAGGGTGCCGATCGTCAGGGCACCATTCATGGCGAACTTCATGTTCCCGGTGCCCGAGGCCTCCTTGCCGGCGGTTGAGATCTGTTCACTCAGATCCGAGGCCGGATAGACCCGCTCACCCAGCTTGACGTTGTAGTCGGCCAGGAAGATCACCCGCAGCTTGCCGTCCATGTCGGGGTCGCTGTTGATCGTCTCGGCGATGCCGTTGATGAAACGGATGATCAGCTTGGCCATCGCATAACCCGGTGCGGCCTTGCCGCCGAAGACCACCGTGCGGGGAGCCATGCCGGCGTCGAGCCCGTTCTTGATGCGCAGGTACCGGGCGATCACCTGCAGGGCATTGAGGTGCTGGCGCTTGTACTCGTGAATGCGCTTGACCTGCACGTCAAACAGCGAGCCCGGGTCGACCAGCACGCCGGTGTGGCGGTGGATGTAGCTGGTGAGGTGGCACTTGACCCCGCGCTTGCACTGTTCCCAGCGCTCCAGGAAGCCGCTGTCGTCGGCGTAGGCCTCGAGCCGGCGCAGCTGGTCGAGATCCTTGACCCAGCCCTCGCCAATGGTCTCGTTGAGCAGGGCGCGCAGCTCGGGGTTGGCCAGGGCCAGCCAGCGCCGCGGCGTCACCCCGTTGGTGACGTTGATGAACTTGCCGGGCCACAGGGCCGCGAAGTCGGGGAACAGCTCCGACTTCACCAGTTCGCTGTGCAGCGCCGCCACGCCATTGACGTGGTGGCTGGCCACCGTGGCCAGGTGGGCCATGCGCACGGCCTTGGGGCCGTCCTCGTCGATGATCGAAACCCGCCGCAGGATCTGGTCGTTGCCGGGATACTTGAGCCGCACCTGCTGCAGAAAGCGGCGGTTGATCTCGTAGATCAGCTCCAGGTGCCGGGGCAGCAGCGAGCCGAACAGGTCGAGGCCCCAGCGTTCGAGCGCCTCGGGTAGCAGGGTGTGGTTGGTGTAGGCGACCGAGGCCGTGGTGATGGCCCAGGCCTCGTCCCAGTCGAGCAGCTTGTCGTCGAGCAGCAGCCGCATCAGCTCGGCCACGGCAATCGCCGGGTGGGTGTCGTTGAGCTGCACGGCCCAGTGGTCCGGGAACTCGCGGATCGGGATGCCCCGCTCATCGAGGTTGCGGATCATGTCCTGGAGCGAGCAGCTGACGAAGAAGTGCTGCTGCTTCAGGCGCAGGCGGCGTCCCTCATCGGTGCCGTCGTTGGGGTAGAGCACCTTGGAGAGGGTCTCACTGCCCACCTTCTCTTCGACGGCGCCGTAGTAATCGCCGATGTTGAAGGCGTAGAAGTCGAAGCTTTCGGTGGCATCGGCGCGCCACAGGCGCAGCCGGTCGCAGGTGTTGACCCGGTAACCCAGCACCGGCACGTCGTGGGGGATGCCGATCGCGTGCTCGGCCGGGATCCAGCGCGAGCGCAGCTTGCCGTGCTCGTCGCGGTAGCTCTCGGTGTGGCCGCCGAAGCCCACGAAGCAGGCCTGGTCGGGGTGGGGGATCTCCCAGGGCCAGCCCGCCTTGAGCCACTTGTCGGTGATCTCGACCTGCCAGCCATCGCGGATCAGCTGGTCGAAGATGCCGAACTCGTAGCGGATGCCATAACCCGTGGCCGGCACCTCCAGGCTCGCCAGCGACTCGAGGTAGCAGGCCGCCAGCCGCCCCAGACCACCGTTGCCCAGGCCCGGCTCCTCTTCGACATCGAGGATCTCGCTGATGTCCTCGATTCCGAAACGCCGCAGCGCCTCGGCCGCTTCGTCCTGAATGCCCAGCATCAGCAGGTTGTTGCTGAGCTGGGGGCCGATCAGGAACTCGGCGGAGAGATAGGCCACCACCCGGGCCGGGGTGGCGCGCATCGCCTCGTTGCCCGCCAGATAGCGCGTCATCAGGCGGTCCCGCACCGCAAAGCTCAGCGCCATGTAAAGGTCATGGCGGCTGGCCGTGGGTGCCAGCTTGCCCAGCGTGTAGAAGAGGTGCTCGGTCATGCCCTCGAACACGTCCTGGGCCCGCAGACCGCTGCGCTGCGGGTCGGCGTAGCAGGCCGGGGTGGGCAGGTGCAGATTCAGGGGAGAGGTCTCGCTCATCGTCGTTCGGTCAGTTGGGCAGAGGATCAGGCTTGGAGCAGGCGGGCAGAGCTGGGGATCACACGTTGATCAGCTCCCGCAGGTCAGCTCTGGATCCCACTGCCAGTCGGTGACGTCCGGGGAATCCATGCCGTGTTCATGGGCATGGGAGCGGTTGGCCAGAATCGCCTCCTTCATCCGCTCCTTCACATGGGCGGCGCGGGATCCCAGACCGGGCACCCGGTCGATCACGTCGATCACCAGGCTGAAGCGATCGATCTGGTTGTTCATCGCCAGCTCCAGGGGCGTGTTGATGTTGCCCTTCTCCTTGTATCCCCGCACGTGGAAGTTGGCGTGGTTGGTGCGCCGGTAGGTGAGCCGGTGAATCAGCCAGGGGTAGCCGTGGAAATTGAAGATCACCGGTCGGTCGGTGGTGAACAGGCTGTCGAAATCCCGATCGCTGAGACCGTGGGGATGCTCGCTGGGCTGGGTCAGGGCGAACAGTTTGACCACGTTCAGCACCCGGATCCTGAGCCGTGGGATCTGGCGCCGCAGGATCGCCACGGCTGCCAGGGTCTCCTTGGTGGGGATGTCGCCGGCACAGGCCATCACCACATCGGGTTCGTCGGGTTCCGTACCGCTGTGGTCATTGCTGGCCCAGCTCCACAGGCCGATGCCCTTGGCCACATGGGCCCTGGCCTGCTCAAGGTTCAGGTACTGGAGGTGCTTCTGCTTGTCGCTGACGATGATGTTGCAGACATTGGGCTCCACCAGCGCCTGCTCGGCCACCGCCAGCAGGCAGTTGGCGTCAGCCGGGAGGTAGACCCGCACCACCTCGCCGCTCTTGTTGCCGGCCAGGTCGATGAAGCCGGGGTCCTGGTGGGTGAAGCCGTTGTGGTCCTGCCGCCACACCGTGGAGCTGATCAGGCACGTCCAGGGCGCGATCGGAGCCCGCCAGGGCGCGTGGTTGATGCAGCTCTCCAACCACTTGGCGTGCTGGTTGAACATCGAGGCGATCACATGGGCGAAGGCTTCGTAGGTGTGGAAGAAGCCGTAACGCCCGGTGAGCAGGTAGCCCTCCATCATTCCGACCAGGGTGTGCTCGCTGAGCATCTCCACCACCCGGCCGCTGCGGGCGAGTTCGCTGCCCCCCTGGCCATGGACGCCGGCATCTTCCGGCAGCAGATCCTCCATCCACACCTTCTTGCTGCGCGCGTAGATCGCCTGCAAGCGGTTCGAGGCCGTTTCATCGGGGCCGAACACCCGCAGGTTGTCGGGGTTCAGCGCAATGGCGTCGCGCAGCAGCTCCCCCAGCACGGCCGTGTTCTCGTGCTCGATCTGCCCCGGTGCCGGCACCGCCACGGCATAGGTGCTGCTCTGGGGCATGTGCAGCTTGCGGCGCAACAGGCCGCCGTTCGCATGGGGGTTGGACCCCATCCGTCGGTGGCCCACGGGCGAGAGGGCCCGCAGGGCCGGCACCAGGCTGCCGTTGGCGTCAAACAGCTCCCAGGGGCGGTAACTGCGCAGCCAGGCTTCCAGCTGCTGCAGCTGGGCCGGGTCGGTCCTGGGGTTGGGCAGCGGCACCTGGTGGCTGCGCCAGAAACCCTCGAGCTTCAGCTCGCCGAGGGCCGCCGGGCCGGTCCAGCCCTTGGGGGAGCGCAGCACGATCATGGGCCAGCGGGGCCGCTGGGCTTCGCCACTGCGACGCGCGTCCGCCCGGATGGCACTGATGCGGTCGATGGCCGTGTCCATCGCGGCGGCCATGGCCTGGTGCATGGCCATGGGCTCGTGGCCCTCGACCATCAGGGGCTCCCAGCCGTAGCCCCGCAGCAGGCTGGCCAGCTCCTCTCTGGGAATGCGGGCCAGCAGGGTGGGGTTGGCGATCTTGTACCCGTTGAGGTGGAGCACCGGCAGCACCGCGCCGTCGCTGATCGGGTTCAGAAATTTGTTGATGTGCCAGCTGGTGGCCAGGGGGCCCGTTTCGGCCTCGCCATCGCCGACACAGGCCAGGGCGATCAGATCGGGGTTGTCGAACACGGCCCCGCAGGCGTGCGACAGCACGTAGCCCAGTTCGCCCCCCTCATGGATCGAGCCCGGGGTCTCGGGGGTGCAATGGCTGCCGATGTGGCCGGGGAACGAGAACTGCTTGAAGAAGCGCCGCAGCCCTTGTGCATCCTGGGATTTGTCGGGATAGATCTCGCTGTAGCTGCCGTCGAGATAGGTGGGACCCAGGACCCCCGGGGCCCCATGGCCTGGACCCGACAGATAGATCATGTCGAGATCGCGCTGCCGGATCAGGCGGTTGGCATGGGTCCAGATGAAGGCCTGCCCAGGGCTTGAACCCCAGTGGCCCAGCAGCCGGTTCTTGATGTGCTCCGGTTGCAGGGGCTGATCGAGCAGCGGGTTGTCCTGCAGGTAGATCATCCCCACCGCCAGGTAGTTGGCGGCGCGCCACCAGGCATCGAGGTCCTTCAGGGCCTCGCCCGAGATGGCAGTGATGGGTTCAGTGCCGGCGAGCATCGTTGCTTTGGCCCATGAGGCGTAGCCGGACCGTAGCGATGGATGTCGTGGCTGGAGCCTGCACAGGGTTAAAGATCAGCGAGCAAGCACCTGGACTGCCGGTCTTAAGGTCACGCCACACGTCAGCAGTCACCGCATCCGATGCTCCTGAGCCCGCTCCTGCTCGAGATCGGTAACCACCAGCGGGAGGTCGCTGAGACCCTGATTTCGGTGGGTGAGTATCTGGTGATTTTCGTGGCGGCCCGTGCCATGGCCGAGCTGATGGTGCGCCTGCAACTGCCCACGATTCTCGGGGAGCTGGTGGCCGGCGTGATCATCGGCGCCTCCGGCCTGCATCTGATCCTGCCGCCGGAGACCCATGCCCAGCTCAGTGGCTGGCTGGCTCAGTTCGTCGCCAGCCTCTCCGACCTTTCAGCGGCTCAGGTGGGGGAGATCTACAGCGAGACCTTTCCGAATCTGGAGGCGGTGGCGCGGCTGGGGCTCTATGCCCTGCTGTTTCTCACCGGGCTCGAGAGTGAACTCGATGAGCTGGTGGCGGTGGGCCTGCAGGCCACGACCGTGGCGGTCACCGGCGTGGTGCTGCCCTTTGCCATGGGCACGGCCGGGCTCCATTACCTCTTTCATGTGCCGCTGATTCCGGCGATCTTCGCCGGTGCGGCCATGACCGCCACCAGCATCGGCATCACCGCCAGCGTGTTCGGGGAGTTGAAGTTCCTCAAAACCCGCGAGGGCCAGACCGTGATCGGCGCAGCCGTGCTCGACGACATTCTCGGCATCGTGATTCTGGCCGTGGTCGTGGCCCTGTCGGCCGGTGAGGGTTTTGCTCTTGCCCCGATTCTCAGACTGATCACCGCTGCCGGTGTGTTTGTCGCTGCTGCCCTGTTTCTCAGCCGCACCGCCGCACCCGCCTTCGATTGGTGCATCGACCAGCTCAAGGCCCCGGGCGATGTGGTCGTGGCCTCGTTCCTGGTGCTGACCGGGTGTTGCTTTGCCGCCCAGGCCATCGGCCTTGAGGCCGCTCTGGGAGCCTTTGCCGGGGGTCTGATTCTGAGCGGTTCGCGCCGCACCCATGAGATCCAACAGCTCGTCAAACCCCTTGTGGCCCTGTTTGCCACGGTCTTCTTCGTGCTGATCGGCACCAACATGGACCTGTCGGTGTTGAACCCCTTTGACCCGGCCAACCGGGAAGGTCTGATCGTGGCTGCCTTTCTGCTGACGGTGGCGATCGCCGGCAAGGTCGCTGCCGGCTGGAGTTACCTCAGCGACGTCAAGACCAATCGTCTGGTGGTGGGCCTGGGCATGATGCCCCGCGGCGAGGTGGGTCTGATCTTTCTGGGGTTGGGCACCCAGGCGGGAATCCTCACCCCTGCGCTCCAGGCTGCAATCCTGCTGATGGTGATCGGCACCACCTTCCTGGCGCCGATCCTGCTCAGACTGGTGCTGGCCGGACAGAGCGGAGCTGCGGAGCTTGACCCCCTCGCCGAAATCCCCACCTGAGAACCTGCTGGCCCGCTGGGGCTTCAGCTGGCGCGGCCTGCGCGACAACCGCCATGGCGAGTGGTGGTTGGCCGCCCAGCTGTTGCTGATCGCTGCTCACCTGCTGCCCCCCTGGCCGGCTCCTGGCAGCTGGGGGTATGCCTGGCCCCTGCCGCTGGCGATCAGTGGCGCCGTGCTGTTGGTGGTGGGTCTGGTGCTGGCGGCCCAGGCCTTGTTCAATCTGGGGGCCAGCCTCAGCCCCCTGCCCCAGCCGATGGCCGGAGCTGCGCTGGTGACCCGTGGGGCCTACGGGCGCTGCCGCCATCCTCTCTATCAGGCGATTCTGTTGTGTTCGCTGGGGGTGAGCCTGGCCCTGGGCAGCCTGTTGCACCTGGGACTCTGCCTGGCTCTGGTGGCCGTGCTGGGGGGCAAGGCCCGCCGTGAGGAGCGTGCCCTGATGGCTGTGCATCCCGGGTATGCCGACTACCGGGCTGCCACACCCGCCATCATGCCCAGACTCCCCTGGTTGGATTGGCGCACGTGAGCACCGGCGTGAACACCTGGCAGTTTCTGGGCCATGCCGTGCATGCGGTCCAGGCTGCGCCCGAGCAACCGATCGGACCGGCGCTGCTGCTGGTGCATGGATTCGGTGCCTCCACCGACCACTGGCGCCACAACCTGCCGGTGCTGGCCCGCACCCATGAGGTTCATGCCATCGACCTGCTGGGTTTCGGCCGCAGCGCCAAGCCCGCCGGGATCACCTATGGCGGCGCACTCTGGTGCGACCAGCTGGCTGCCTATGTGAGCGAGCGCATCGGCCGGCCCACGGTGCTGGTGGGCAACTCGCTGGGGGGCTTTGCCGCGCTGGCCGCGGGGGTGGCCCTGGGCGATCAGGCCGCCGGCGTGGTGCTGCTCAACGCCGCCGGCCCGTTCTCGGACGAGCAGGCCCCGCCCAGGGGCTGGGGTGCCATCGCCCGCCAGACCATCGGCACTGCGTTGCTCAAGAGCCCAGTGCTGCAGAGGCTGCTGTTTGAGAATCTGCGCCGTCCCGCCACGGTGCGTCGCACCCTGAACCAGGTGTACATCGACCGCACCAATGTCGATGAGGAGCTGGTGCAGTCGATCCTGCGGCCCTCGCGCGATCCGGGTGCCTTCGGGGTGTTTCGCACGGTGTTCGACATTCCTCGCGGCCAGCCCCTTGATGAGCTCTTCGCCGCGCTGGGCTGCCCGCTGCTGCTGCTGTGGGGCATCCGCGATCCCTGGATCAACGCACCCGGCCGGCGGGGGGCGTTTCAACGGCATGCGCCGGCACGCACCAGCGAGGTGGTGCTCGAGGCGGGCCACTGCCCCCACGATGAGGTGCCCGACCAGGTCAATCGCGAGCTGCTGCGCTGGTTGGCAGCGCTGGGATCCGACTCTGACTCCGACACCGACTCCGGGCCCGTCAGCCTCCAGGCTGTGCCACACCTGGCAGACGGCCCCGCGCCAGCTGTTGCTTCGGGTCAAACTGCCGTTTGACAGCTTCGATCAAGGGTCTGGCCGGCGCGTCGAGCCAGGCCGCGACCGGCGCGCTGCCGGGGGCAGGGCTCGGTTGGCGCAACACGCTCAGGTAGCCCCCCAGCGCCTGGCAGTGTCGGCGCAGCGCTTCGACCCGGTGCCGCGCCAGCGTTGTCCCGCTGGCCCAGCCATCGCCGATGCCGCTGCCCGCCGCCAGGTACAGCGGCACCCCCTGAAGGACGTCGGCCGCCAGCAGGGTGCAGGCCTGGGCGGGTGGAACCGCCAGTCGCAGCAGCCAATCGCCCCTGGGGGCCCCAGCAGCGGCCTGGCTGCTGCCCAGTTCGCAGTCGAGCAGATGCGCTGCAACGGCGTCGTCGAGCACCTCAAGATCTGGGGCGCGCTCGGCGATGCAGGTGATCTGTTCGTCGAGGGTGGCCGCGTCGATGCTGGCCAGGCTCAGCAGCAGCAGGGGCTGGTTGGCGCGGCCGGCAGCGGCGGCCAGGCTGCCGCTCCACAGGTCGATGCGTTCGGGGCTCAGGCTCGCCTTGAGCAGCCAGCGGCTCAGCTCCTGCAACGTGCTGAGCTCGGCCTGCACCACAAGGCAGCGCCGCAGCGGCGGGATCGGCTGGGTGCGCAGGGTCACCTCGGTGATCAGCGCGAGTGCCCCCCAGCTGCCGCTGAGCAGGCGCATCAGGTCGTAGCCCGCCACGTTCTTGACGACCCTGCCGCCGGCGCGGGCCAGCACGCCGTCGCTGCGCAGCAGCTGGATGCCCAGCAGCTGGTCGCGCAGGCCCATGTAGCGCTGGCGGTATCCACCGCTGAGCCCGCGGGCGATCAGGCCGCCGATGCTGGTGTCGGGGCGGCCCCAGGGGCGATCGACGCTCAACCATTGGCGCTGGGCTGCCAGCACCTGCTGCAGCTCAGCCAGGGGGGTTCCCGCCGCGACCGTCACGGTGAAGTCGTCGGGGGTGTGGCTGCGCACGCCACCCAGGGCGCGACCGCTCAGCACCACACTGCCGGCACAGACCGGGGGTCCCCAGTCGAGGCGGCTGCCCAGACCGGCCGGCAGCCAGGGCGTGGCCTCGGCGTGAAGCTGCCGCACCTGCTCCTGCAGCTCGCTCAGCGTCTGGGGGGCAAGAACCTTCACGGCACGATGGTGCCATGAAGGTTGTGGTGTTTGACGACGACCCCACCGGCTCCCAGACGGTGCACGGTTGCCCCCTGCTGCTGCGGGCGGATGCCGCGTCCCTGCGCCAGGGCCTGCAACACCCGTCGCCGCTGCTGTTTGTGCTGGCCAACAGCCGCGCGCTCGATCCCGGTGCGGCGGTTGAGCGGGTCGCCGGCATCGGCCGCAGCCTGCGTGCGGTCCTGGCCCAGATTGCAGACGAGGACGCCAGGCTGGCCGCCCGTCTGCAGCCCCTGGTGCTGGTGAGCCGGGGCGATTCGACCCTGCGGGGCCATTTCCCGCTCGAACTGGAGGTGATCGAGCAGGAACTGCTGGGCGGGCCGGGCGGCGTCGATGCCCGTTTTCTGGTGCCGGCCTTCCTGCCCGGAGGACGCACCACGGTTGACGGGATTCACCTGCTGCAGGGCCAGCCGGTGCACACCAGTGCCTTCGCCCGCGACGGCCTGTTTGGCTACAGCACCAGCGACCTGGCGGCCTACATCGAAGCCAAGAGCGGTGGCCGGGTGCCCGCCGCAGCGGTGCAACATCTCACTCTGGCTGAGCTCGAGGCTGAACCCGAAGCCCTGGTGGCCCGCCTGGCGCACCTGGAGCCCGGAGCCTGGGTGGTGGTGGATGCCGAGCGGCCGCAGCATCTGGCGGCGTTTGCTGCGGCAACCCTGGCGCTGATGGCGCCTGCCGCTGCCGCGCGCTGGGGGCGTCCGCGGCGGTTTCTGTTCCAGTCGGCCGCCAGCCTCCTCAATGCCCTGGTGGAGCCGGAGCTGGGTGAGCCGCCCCTGGCCGGGGCCAGGCTGGCCGCCCTGCGCCGCCACGACAGTCACGGCCGGCCCGGACCCGGGCTGGTGCTGGTGGGTTCCCATGTGCCCCTGGCCGATGCCCAGCTGGCCCATCTGCTGGCGGGTGATCCCCGCTGTCGCCTGATCGAGATCGAGGTGGACCGGCTGGCCCGGGTGCTGGAGGGACCTGCCCCCAGCGAGCTGCTGGCGTCGCTCGAGGCTGCCTGGCTTGCCCGCCTGCGTGAGGCGCTCGCCGCGGGTCTGACCCCGGTGCTGGCCAGCTCGAGAGGTGAGCTGCCTTGTCGCACCAGCAGTGAGCGCCGCCGTCTGGGCCTGGAGCTGGCGGCACTGATGGCACGGCTGGTCGGGGCTCTGGCGCCCCGGCTCGGCTTTGTGATCAGCAAGGGTGGGATCACCAGTCACACCCTGCTCGAGAGCGGCCTGGGCTGCAGCAGCGTGGCTCTGCAGGGTCAGCTGCTGCCGGGGCTCTCGCTGGTGCTGGCGGGCGATCTGCCGGTGCTCACCTGCCCGGGGAATCTGGGGGATGCCCAGACGCTGCAGCAGGCCCTGGTGCTGATGCAGGCAGAGCAGCTCCGGCCAGAGCCAGCGCCAGGGCCGCCAGGCTGCTGAGCGGGTCGGCGGTCACTGCCGCCAGCACAAACGCCAGTGATCCAGCGGCGATCAGCACCGGTGTGAGTGGGTACCCCCAGCAGCCAAAGGGCCGCGGCAGCGAGGGTTCCTGCAGCCTCAGGGCCAGCAGCGCGGCCATGCCGATGAGCGGCAGACTCACATAGAGCACGGCCCCCATGGCGAGCAACCGTTCGAAGCTGCCCAGCAGCACCAGGACCGCGGCGCTGGCAGCGGTCAGCAGCAGTCCTGCCGCAGGGGTGCCGCCGCTGTTCACGCCGGCGAGGGCCGGCAGCGGCAGCAGTTCTGCCTCGGCCAGCCCATAGAGGATGCGGGGGGCCGCCATGATCGCGGTGTTGACCAACCCGAGCAGGGCCACCAGGGCCACCACGCTGATCACCAGGCCGCCGGCGCTGCCGATCAGCACGGTGGCTGCCGTGGCCGCCGGCAGGCTTGAGCTGGCCAGAACCTCCAGGGGCAACACCCGCAGCAGGCCTGCATTGATCAGCAGATACAGCACCAGCACCGCTAGCACCCCACCGATCAGGGAGCGCGGCAGGTCCCGGGCTGGATCGCTGAATTCCTCGGCGAAATAGACAGGGCTGGCCCAGCCGTCGTAGGTGGTGATCACCCCCTGCAGGGCCACCACCGCGGGCAGCAGCAGGGCTGCTCCGGCGGGGGGGATCGGGGCCTGATCCGTGACCGGCGCCAGTTGGCCAACGTCAGTGCCGGGGTGGAGCACGAAGCAGGCCACCACCAGCATGGTGAACGCTCCCGCCTTGGCCAGGCTGAGCAGTTCCTGGCTGGTGCTGCCCGCCTTCACACCCCGCAGCTGGATCAGGCTGAACAGGCCGATCACGGCCAGGGCGATGGCCTTGGAACTCCAGGTTGCGGCCGTTGGAAGCAGCCCAGCCGGCAGCAGTGCGGCGCCGTAATCGCCGGCGGTGGTGGCCACCCAGGCCAGGCCGATGCAGTGGGCCAGCCAGTCGGTCCACCCCGTGACCAGTCCCGCCCGCTTGCCAAAGGCGCGTTCGGCGTAGATCCACCAGCCGCCGGCGCGTGGCAGGGCGGCGGCCAGCTCGGCCACGGCCACGGCTCCCAGCAGTGCATACAGGCCCCCCACGATCCAGGCGGCCCAGATCAGCAAGGGGTCGCCCAGCTGGGCGGCGACCAGCCCCGGGGTGCGCAGGATGCCCGCACCGATGGTGCCGCCCACGGCCCCAGCCAGGCCAAAGCCCAGCCCCAGCACGCTCTGCAAGCGGCCAGGGCTGGTGGCAGGTGGGGTGGCCATCGGCTAACTGGCCGGCCCGGCGCCATAACTCCGGGCCAGCAGTTGCATCGGATGCTGCACAGGCAGCCCCTCCAGATGGCGCCTGAGCTGCAGGCTGCAGCCGATGTTGGCGCTGACGGCGATCTGGGCACCGGTGCTGCGCAGATCATCGGCCTTGCGCGTCCCCAGCAGCTCGGCTTCGGCCGGCTGCACCAGGTTGTAGATCCCGGCGCTGCCGCAGCAGACCCCCTGCTCGAGCGGCTCGCGCAGCCGCACATGGGGAATGGCACGCAGCAGCTGGCGGGGCGCGGCGCTGATGCCCTGGCCGTGCAGCATGTGGCAGGCGTCGTGGTAAGCCAGCGTCAATGGCCGTTCGGCGCTGGCCGGGCTGCCGTCGGGGTGCGGCAGGGGGCGCAGGGCCGCTTCGAATGCCGCCGTCAGTCCGACCTGCGCCAGAAACTCCTGCACATCAAACGCCTTGGCGGCCAGTTCGCCGGCTGCGGCGGCCAGCTCGGGGGCTGCGTCAGCCAGCAAGCGTCCATAGGCCTTGAGGCTGTGGCCGCAGCCCGAGGCGCTCACCAGCACCGCATCGAGGGGGCCGGCGGCGGCAAAGCTGCGCACCAGGGCGGCGGCCAGGGCACGGGTCTGGGCCTCTTCGCCCTGGTGGTGGGTGACGGCACCGCAGCAACCCTGATCGGGGGGGATCACCACCTCGATGCCATTGGCGGCCAGCACCGCAGCCGTCGCCTGGTTCACCGCCGGGTCAAACACCCGCTGCACGCAACCCAGCAGCAGCCCCACCCGGTAGCGGCGCTCGCCCGCAGCCGGCACCACCCGGGGCAGGCTGTCGCTGAAGCTCTCGGCGCTCAGCGGCGGCAGCAGCTGCTCCATCGCCGCCAGCTGGGGGCCGAGTACCTGAGTGAGCCCGATGCTGCGGATCAAGGTCTGCAGCGGTGTGCCGGCATAGGCCCGCAGCGGCTGCAGCAGGGCCCGCAAGCGCTTCGGGTAGGGCAGCACGCCAAACAGCAGGCGCCGCCATAGCTGTTGAGCCGGGCTGCGCAGCTCCGGGGCGTTGAGTCTGGGTCGGGTGGCTTCGATCAGCTGGTCGTAGCGCACTCCCGACGGGCAGGCGCTGACGCAGGCCAGGCAGCCCAGGCAGCTGTCGAAATGGCTGGCCACCGTGGCATCGAGCCTGAGCTCACCGGCCTCGATCGCCTTGAGGGCATGGATGCGGCCCCGGGGCGAATCCATCTCGCTGCCCAGGGCCAGGTAACTGGCGCAGCTGGGCAGGCAGAAGCCGCAATGCACGCAGGGATCGGTGGCTCCCGCCGGCAGGCCAGCAGGGATCGGTGGCTCCCGCCGGCAGGCCAGATAGCGTCGTGGGCGTGGTCATCGCCTGAGTCTGCCGGGTCTGGCCGTCAGCAAGGCCCCACGAATTCAGAGATCGATCGGCTCTTCGTCGTCCTGCCAGTCGCTGGCATCGAAGTGTCGGATCACGGCGTCGGCGAAACCGCTGCAGCTGACCGGCTCCACCGGCGGCTCCATCAGGCGGGCCAGGTCGTAGGTGACCTGCTTGCCCGCGATGGCGGCGCTGAGGCCCCGGGTGATCAGGTCGGCAGCCTCCTGCCAGCCCATGTACTCGAGCATCATCACGCCGCTCAGGATCACCGAGCCGGGGTTGATGCGATCGAGGCCCGCGTGCTTGGGGGCGGTGCCGTGGGTGGCCTCGAAGATGGCGGCGTTGTCGCCGATGTTGGCGCCGGGGGCCATGCCCAGGCCGCCCACCACGGCCGCGGCGGCATCGCTGACGTAGTCGCCGTTGAGGTTGAGGGTGGCCAGCACCGAATACTCCTGCGGCCGGGTCTGGATCTGCTGGAAGATGCTGTCGGCGATGCGGTCATCGACCATCACCATCTGCTTCCACTGGCCGTTGCCGTGGCTGGCACCGATGGCATCGAGCACGCCCTGCACCTCGGCGCCGATCGCTGCTTTCTTTTCAGGGGTCAGGGCGTCGTAACCGGGCTCGATCATGCGGGCATTGGCTTCGACGCTCAGCCCAGGGTTGCGGTCCAGGTTGTCGAGGATCCAGCTCTCCCGCTCGGTGACGCAGACGTCGCGAAATTCGCTGGTGGCCAGCTCATAGCCCCAGTCGCGGAAGGCCCCTTCGGTGAACTTCATGATGTTGCCCTTGTGCACCAGGGTCACGTGGCGCTTGGCCCCATCGAGCTTGAGGGCGTGCTGAATCGCCTTGCGGATGTGGCGCTGGCTGCCGTGCTTGCTCACCGGTTTGATGCCGATGCCGGCACCGGCGGGAATCTGACGCTTGCCGAGCTTGCCGTTGGCCGGGATCACCACCTCATTGAGGTGCCTGATCAGCTCGATGCCCACCGGATCGGTGGCGTCCCACTCGATCCCCATGTAGATGTCTTCGGTGTTTTCGCGATAGACAATCACATCGAGATCCTGGGGCCGCTTGTGGGGGCTGGGGGTGCCCTCGTAGTAGCGGCAGGGGCGC
>RGUW01000111.1 GCA_010027605.1 Synechococcaceae bacterium WB9_2_112
GCGCCAAGCTGATCCGCCGCCACCCCCATGTGTTCGGCGAGCAGGCCACCGAGCCGGCCAACCGGGGCAGCAGCGGCGACCCCGCCGCGGTCCAGGCCAGCTGGGAGGCGATCAAGGCGAGCGAGCAAGCCGCAGCACCCGCCTCAGCCAGCCCCCTG
Organism: Synechococcaceae bacterium WB9_2_112; assembly: GCA_010027605.1. Lineage (GTDB taxonomy): Bacteria > Cyanobacteriota > Cyanobacteriia > PCC-6307 > Cyanobiaceae > RGUW01. Next base: position 159 of record RGUW01000111.1, read on the forward strand.
AGCGATCGGCTGGCAGGCAAGGTGCGCGGCCAACCTGCCCTGGCCGGCGCCATGACCATCTCCAGAAAGGCGGCTGCGGCCGGCTTCGAATGGGATGACATGGCCGGTGTCTGGGCCAAGGTGCATGAGGAGCTCGATGAGCTCAAGGAGGCCGTGGCCAGCGGTGACAACGCGCATGCCCAGGAGGAGCTGGGCGATCTGCTGTTCACCCTGGTCAACGTGGCCCGCTGGTGCGGGATCGATCCTGAAGGCGGTCTGGCGGGCACCAACCGCCGCTTTCTGAATCGGTTCAGCCGCGTGGAAGCCGCTCTTGGAGGTGATCTGGCCGGCAAAAGCATCGCCGAACTGGAAACGCACTGGCGAACCGCCAAGGCCCAGATCCGCGCCGAAGCCGGAGACCCCCGGGCCTGAGCAAAACCTGCCGATGCACAACCCTGTGGTCCAGGCAGCGCCGCAACAGACGCCCTCAACATCAGATGACATGCACAAGCTGCTGAGCACCAACAGTGAACGACGAATTCATTAAGAACGGGTCGATTCTCACGCTGCTGCGTTGACCGCACAGATCAAACATTCTAACATCGAAGAAATCGATCAACAGCAATGGGACAGGGATCTGCGTACGATCAATTGCACCGCAATATTGTTATTCGCTCCGACATCTACGGCGGCATGGATAGCAAGCCCAGGATCCTGGCTGCCAGCTCTGGCTTTCGCGGCATCATCAGCATCCCGGGCCTGTCTGGAAGCAACGGAATCATCCTGGCCAGCGCGGCCGGGGCCGGCATCGTTGCCGACCTGGTGGATCGCGATCCAGCCGCGCCCTTGCGCAACATCACCTCCGGAACGCCAATCACCGGTGTTCAGGGCGCCGGGTTCAGCAACAGCATGTCCAGCGAGACATTGATGGACGCGATGCCGATTGAGTTCAGCCATCCGGTGCTACCCAGCACGGTCTTGCCGCAGAACTTCCGCATTCACCTCAACACCGGGGAGATCGTCACCCCCCTGTATGCCGCCCAGTCTCCCAACAACGATCTCAATGAGCGCCAGACCGTTGTTGTGTACGGCTACTTCGGCAACCGCTTGCCCAGCAGCGATCCAAACAGCCTCTATCCCGTGTTGTTTGAGGTCGTGAGCAGCAACACACCGCTGCAATTGATCACACCGCTGGGACTGGTGAATGGCAGCGGGCTCTCCCACAGCAGCAACAATCCCTACGACCCCTACAACGGCCCCACCCTGGTGGGGGCCAAGTTGAGCCGTTTGTCGCTTGCCGGCGATTATCCAACCCCGGCCTTTGCCTACTCAATCGCCAACCATGGGGTCGAGTACTACGGCACCGGCAGCAACCTGTATCGACTGCGTCTGTTCACCTCTGCCGGATTTTCGCCGGATGGGGTGAGCGGATTTGAACCCCAGGAGTTCTCCCGCTTCTTTCAGCTCACAGCACAGGCACCGGGGCGCAGGGGCAGAAGCGTCACGATCAGCCAGGCCGATCAAGCCATCCCGGTCAGGGGCGGCACCCTCAAGGTGAAAGGGATCGCCGATCTGGGTACGGGACTGAGTGCCGATCCCAGCTACACCTACAGCGAAGATCACGACAACCAGTTCGACATCATCGTCGAGGCTTCCAGCCCCGAAGCAATCCGCACCCTGCAGACGGTGATCCTGCCCGATCCACGCACAGGAACCCACAGTCCCATCTACAACCCCGGTGGACCCGGAACGGCGCCACGTCCGCAGTTCAACTACACCCAGCCCTCGGGCGGCCAGACCATTGCAATCGAACAGGCGCTCGAAGATCCGGCCACGGTGAGCTATGCGGCCCAGAGCCTCGGGGCCTACGACAGCGCCGATGATCTGGCCGTGGCCTTTCGCCTGCGCGATCGCATCACGGGCGAGTGGCGGGTCACCAGCAGCTCGGCCAACGCCAACGCACTGGTGGCCAGCGGCAGCTGGCGGTTGGTGGATGTGCCCTTTGCCACCAACGCCAACGACAGCTATGTGACCGATGTGGTCGCCCTGCACAACCGCAGCCGCAACGACACGATCTACTCGGCCGACCAACGGCAGATCCGCCAACTCGAAGGCGCCGGGTACACCAACGAAGGCACGGTGTTCAAGGCCTACAACGCCCCCCTGTATGGACTCGATCCGATCTGGCAGATGAGCTCTCCCGGCGGTCAGCACCTGCTGGCCAGCTCTCCCCAGGAGCAGCTGCACTGGCAGAGCAAGGGCTGGAGCACGGACGGCATCGCGTTCTACAGCGTCAGCTTCCCCAACAGCACCGCCGCTGAGGGCTGGGCGGCCTAGCGACAAACGACGGCAGGAGCACCCCAGATCCAACGGCCTGGACCAAGACCCTGAGTCACGGAGGTGGACTGGCACCGGCCAACCGGAATCCTGAACCGGGTTGCCGGGCTCCCCATCGCTGCTGATTCGGCTTATCTTCAGCGCCGACGATCCCAGCAAGTCCTGCTGTCTTTGCCATTCATGGGCCCATCCTCACCAGCCGCGCGGCGTTCGCCATCCAGTCGTCGAGGACAGGCTGCTGGAGCTGGCCTGGCCAGCCTGCTGGTGCTGGGAAGCCTGACCCATGCAGGTGCCAGCCAGGCCAAACCCAACCCACCGAAGGTCACTGCGAACGGCGGTCTGCTGTTCCAGAGCCAGGGCGAAGGTTCACCCAACACCTTCACCGGCTACCTGTTTGCACCGCTCAGCCAAGGGGACGCTGGTGAGGTGCTGTTTGTCGATGTGGCCGCCAACCTCAACCTGGGTGGTGCCCTGACGCAACAGAACACCGTGAACGCCGGCGCCAGCACCCGTTTGGGCTACCGCTGGCTCAGCGGTGATCAGCGCTGGATGTACGGCGTCAATGCCGGCGTCGACACTCGCCAGGCCTATGCCCAGTACGCCTTTCAGGCCGGGGTCGGCGCCGAAGCCCTCAACCGCAACGTCGAGCTCAGGGCCAACGGCTACATCCCCTTCTCGAACCAGGCTGAGCGCTACACGAGCGGCTGGAGCAATGGGGTGCTGGTCAACAACCGGCTGATCGTCGACGGCTGGAACCGGTACGTGGTCTCCCTCAGCGGTCTCAACCTGGAAGCCGGTCTGCCGGTGGCGCGCTGGAGCCAGAACAAGGACAGCCTCTGGCTCTACGCCTCCTATTACTACCTGGGTGGCGACTACATCGCTGGCAGTTCGGGCGTGCGCGGGCGGGCTGAGATGCGCGTCGGCAGCCAACTGTCACTGGGGGCCACCGTGTCCTATGACAACCTTTACCAACTGCAGGCCACCGGCTACATCCGCTATGGCGCCAAGCCGCTGAGCGCTCAGGCCAAGGACGCCATCGCCAACGCCGAGCGCGAATTTCTGGCGCTGCGTGGCCTGCCGATGCAACGCGAGGTCAACATCCGCATGGCAACGGCCCAGCAGAATCTGCCGGGCTCCATCGCCATCAACCCCGTCACTGGCAACGCCCTGGTGGTGCGTTGCACCGGCAGCACCAGCGGCACGGCGGCGGGCACCGTCAACTGCGCCTACGCCAGCGCGAGCGCCCTGCTCGCCGCAGCCGGCAGCGGCGATGCCCTGCTGCTGGGTGGCGGCGCCAACCTTGACCTGGCCGGCCAGGCCCGCGACAGCCAAGGTCGACCCACCCTGGGCCTGCAGGCGGGCACCACCCTGAGCAGCAGTGGTAACGCCCCCACCCTGATGACCCAGTTCGGCCCTGCCGACCTGAATCCGATCGTCGGCCGCACCCTGGGTGCACAACCCACATTCAGCAACGGGGTGATCAGCATCGGCAGTAACACGACGATCTCGGGCATCAGCTTCTCCAACGCATCCATCACCAACACCAACACCAGCACCAGCAACGTGCTGATCAGCGACAACACCTTCACTGGCTCCTATTCGCCGACTCCGGGCCTCAACACCTACAACGAGAACGCCCTACCCACCATCGCCCTGGCGGGCGTGAGCAACACGACCATCAGCAACAACAGCTTCACCAATCCAAACGTACAAAGCTACAAGTCCTCGGATGGAAGGGATGACAAGGACACCACCGATCTCCCCATCTGCAACGGCGGAATCTGTCTCAGCGGCAACGCCATCCGCATTGGCCCCAACGCGAGCGGCATGGCCAGCGCAGAGCTGAGCATCAGCAACAACGCAATCGAAGGCGCCCTCGACGAAGCAATCAGACTCGACAATGTCAACGGCTCCATCCTGATCAACAACAACCGGATCAGCGGCACCAGAATGGGTCCAGACAGCAACATGCAAGCTGCCATCTTTGTTCGACAATGGAGCGGCAACGCTGCCGTCAATGTCAACAACAACCTAATCATCGCCAATCAGGCAAATCGCAACGAGATTGCAGCCAAAAGTGAGGTCAGCAGCGGAACCTTTGCCCTTGCCACCTCAGGGCAAGACATCACCAATGTGGTCGACCCCCTGGAAATTGGACTGTGCCGCGGAGACCGGACCTTCAGCAACCGGGCCGGCGACAAATATGGCGATGACGTTGGCGGATTTAATTGCATGCAGGCGAGCCCCGCGACCATGCTGTACTCGGCTCAAGGAAATGTGCTGCAGCCAAGTCAAAACAGCACAAGCTACGACGAGGACGGCATTGATTTCAATGTTGGCTCATTTGGCATCTTCAGCGCCAAAGTCAATGGCAATAATGTGACAATCAAATCAAACAGAAATAATGGCTTGACGACCGACTTCAGAGGTTACAACAACATCACGCTTGACATCAGCGGCAACACGTTCAGCAGCACCAATGATCCCATCAGCATTCAGGCAGGAACCCTGAACGGCTTCACCTCCTATGCAGGCAGCGGAGGGCTTGTCAACATCGGTGCCAACCAATTGACCAACACAACCAGCAGCAGCAACCTCATCGAACTGGAGAGCGTTGCTCGCAACCCCCAAAGCGCCTATTCCACAACACCTCCGATCACTCCGATCTTCAAAGTCACAACAGATCCAAGCTACAAATCCAGCGAGATTGACTTCAGCGAAACAAACTTCAGCAAGAGCAACCCCGAAAACGCAAAATTCAATGATTATCCGCTCTTTTATCTCAATGGTCGGCTTCTGAATTGACTTGGCTCATCGCAATCACAATCGCAATCGCAATCGCCGACCGGCGTCGTGCGGGGCGATGCCTGCCTCGAAAGCCGTGTGATCGGCACAACACCCTGTG
>RGUW01000112.1 GCA_010027605.1 Synechococcaceae bacterium WB9_2_112
GAAACCGGCCCGTGCCCCAAAAGCGTTAAGGGAATCGTAGCTTGCGGAATTTAAAGTAAATGACGTATTACCCTGATAGGTAGCCTCTACATAAGCGTTGGTGGTTGCACTTATGAGGTACGTGACACCCGCCTTCGCCTGATATCCGAAGGCACTAGCGGAATCAGCCGACGAAGTCGCCGTCGACGATGTTGTGATGGCACCAGCCGTCACTGAAGTTGACGCCTGAGAAGATGGCACTGAAACCGAGGTCCAACCCAAGCCGGCACCGACGTAAGGAACCCAACGGGATTTGGTAGGAATATCATAATAAGCACTAACCATAACACTGTTTGTGCTCATGTTGCCAGACAGTGAACTTGACCCCGTGAATGGAACAACTTGTCCAGTCTGATTGACAGTGGTTGAACCGTTAAAGTTCAACGTGGAAAGCGCATAGTTGTTATTAACATAGGTCAACTCGGCCCTTACTTTATTGCCAAAATCGTAACCAATGCCAGCCTCTACAGCAACACCACCCCCGAGATTCTGCGTGGAGTTAATCGTGGTAGATGTTGTGAACGAGCCAAAAGAAGCGCTAGAGCTTTGGGTAGCGCTAGGACCTATACCCCAGGATCCGCCGACTCCGGCAGTGACATACGCACCCTTACCAGACTTGGGAACCTTATCGTTGGCCTGAACAGCCACAGGCAGTGTTGCGACGCCAGCGAAACAAAGAATCACTAAGCGGCCAGCCTTCAGGAGGATCTTCATAAGAAATTATTAACCAGGGCAAACGTACAGAGAATTAGGGGCCACGCAACCAACCTGTAGCGCTGATCACACGTTAATGTTTCCATAATTAGAAAATGGCGCGGCCTTAACTTGTGCTCATGCTTGGCAGCTAAAAAACAGTCGAAACTATTTTGTCTTGCATGGGCTACCTCACAGGTGTCAATGGCGCTTCAGTTAATACAATTTACGAGATTGGAACCCCTGTAAATGGGTATTATGCAACTGGTGTTCCAGATGGCATGGGTGCCTACAAATTATCCAACGGCAACATCAGGCTTCTTGTCAATAGTGAGATACGACCAACGGCCGGGCCAACTTATACGTTATCAAATGGCACATCACTCAAGGGTTCACGTATCAGCTATTTCGAAATCAATCCCCAAACCGATACGGTGATCTCTAGCGGATTGGCTTATACAACAGCCTATGATCGCATGGGCAATATTGTAACTAATCCCTCCCAAATCAATGGCGGCATAGCCGCCACCGATGGCTACAATCGTTTTTGTGCAGCCAACCTTATTCCCGCCAACATGTTTGGCTCAGGTACAGGATTTGACCGCAACTTATTCTTGGTGGGAGAGGAAAGTGGCACATATGCCACGATGCAGGTATTGGATACCACAACCAACACCCTTTATGGGGCTGCCGATTTGGGCTACGGTGGATGGGAATCGGCTACAGTCCTAAACACTGGTGTAGCGAACAAAGTAGCCGTTCTGCTAGGTGATGATTATGTAGATGCACCCATATACCTTTACGTGGGCACCAAAAATGCTGCGTCCACGAACGTGCTCGAAAAAAATGGTCTCCTCGGTGGCCAAATGTACGTTTGGTGCGCAGACAGCGGTGCTTCTTCAAGTGCGTCACTCGCTGCTGGATCCACAACGAGTGGCACATGGAAGGCACTGAATGTTAGAGACACATCTAAAGCTGGTACCAGCGGATACGACACTTACGGCTACAAATTTGCAACAACACTTCGGGCAGAAGCCAAGGCGATGGGAGCATTTCTCGGTTACCGCATCGAGGATGTTGATGTAAACCCACAAAAGACCACAGAGATCGTTTTCAATACGACAGGCGGTCAATCCACAGGAACTGGTTCTGCGCAAACTGGCTCAGGCGACTACTACGGCAGCACCTGGATCTTGAACACGACCTTCTCCTCTGCTGGCGATCCCGTATCAGGCGCCCTGAAGCATGCCTACGATGGCGATGCCTCTGGCAACCAGAGCAAAGGCATCAGAAGTCAAGACAATCTAGCTTGGTCTGCAAATGGCTACATCCTTGTCAATGAAGACCGTAGCGTTGAAGCCGGATCGGATGGAGGCGCTGCGGCATGGGGAAGTAATGAGGCCTCGATCTTTAGATTAGATCCCGTTACCGGTCAGGCCGTTCGTGCTGCTTACATAAATCGGACATTGCCGAGTGGCTTTACTGATTCACTCAGCTCAACGGTTGGAGCCTGGGAAACTTCTGGTATAATTGATGTTTCAGCACTATATGGAAACCCTGCCGGGGTAGATTTTTACACTGCCGTTCAGGCCCACGGCACCACCAATGGCATCATCTCATCGCAAAGCCTTGTTGAAGGCGGTTCGATTGAACATCTCAGAATGCCAATTCAGCAGCAACTGAATGTCGGTGGGGTCTCATTTATCAATCAGTGGGCTTGGGCATAAAATAACTGGCATGCGGTTAGCACAATAGGTTTCGACCATTTCCATACATCCTGAACAGACCGGGGCGGTATTTATTTAATCCGCCCCTTTTTTGTGCCTGCTCAATGAGATGCATAGAAGCATTCCTGAGCTCGTCGACCTTCTCCGCACTAAAAAATTAAGACGCAAGGCAGATTTTCCATATCCCGGGCAACGTAGACCGCGCGGATGAGATTAGATTTCGCGCAGCGCTTTAGCTTTGTTTTGAAAAGATCCCAGCAGCAGCTGCAGGTAGCTCACCTTGCGCAGCTTGATGTTTGCGGTAAGCGACATCCCCACCTGCAAAGGCAACACCTGGCCTGATTTGAGCCGGAATTGCTGGGTGTTCAGGTTCACGGTGGCGGGAAAGCGGTACGTGCGGTTGAGCTCATCGGGGGGCAGGGCATCGGAGCCCACGCTGGCGAGGGTTCCCTGCAACACGCCGAAATCGGTGGCGGGGAAGGAGTCGATCGAGAGGTCAACCGGCCCGCCCCGGCGCACAAAGCCAATGTGGGCGCTGTCGATTTCCACCTTTGCTTGCAGGGCGGAGAAGGGCACGATCTTCATCACCGGCTCGCTGCTTTGGGCTACGTAACCGGTGCCCTTGGGTTTGAGATCAAACACCACCCCAGCCACCGGTGAGCGCAGATCCTGGTAGCGGATGTTCACCGTGAGTTCCACCAGTTTGCTGCGTAAATCGGCCAGCTCACCTCTCAGTTGCTGCACCGATTGCTGAAGGATCGCCAGCTGGCGCAGCCGATCCACCTTGGTTTTGGTGATTTCCCCGTCGATCTCACGCACCTTGTTGCGCTGTTGGAGGTATTGCATCTCTGAGGCGGCGCCTGTTTTTTGCAGGGTCGACAACTTGCTCATGATCTGCTTTTCCAGCTGCAGGTTGCTCTGCAACACCTGCTGTTGGGTGTCGTTGAGATCCTGGTAGCGCCGCAGCTCCAGAGCCTTGAGCTCCAGCTGCGCCTGCTTGGCCGCCAGGGCCTGGCGGAGGCTGCCGGCGCGGTCGAGGGTGGCGTCGTTGTCGAGGCGCAGCAACAGCTGGCCTTGCTTCACGCGCTGGCCATCGCGCACCAGGATCGTGTCGAGCACACCGCCCACCGGCATCTGCACGGTTTTCACCGCCCCCACGGGCTCCAGCTTGCCGGGAGCCACAACCACCTCATCGGTTTTGGCGAGGGCCAACCAGGCCACCGCCGCCCCGGTGGTGCCGATCAACAGCCACACGATCGTGCGCACCAAAAAGCGCGATTGCTGCAGGCCGAGCTCCTCACGGTTGGCCTGCACACGGCGCTCGAGCAGGTTTTGGGCGGCGCGCACCAGGGCGCCAGCGGGGTTGGAGCGGGGCATCACTGCGATTCCTGCTGACGGTAGAGGGCGTAATAGCGGCCACGCCGCTCGATCAGCTGGTCGTGGGTGCCCACCTCGGCGATGGCCCCCTCATGAAGCATCACGATCTGATCGGCCCGACGGATCGACGACAGCCGGTGGGTGATGAAAAACACGGTGATGTGCTGGAGGTGCTGCAGCAGGTTTTCGCAGACGCGGCGCTCGTTGTCGTAGTCGAGGGCACTGGTGGCCTCATCCAGCACGAGCAGGCGCGGGCGTGACAGCAGGGTGCGGGCCAGGGCCAGCCGTTGGCGTTGCCCCCCGGAGAGGTTGGCGCCGCGCTCACCCACGTTGGCGCTGTAGCCGCCCGGCAACTCCATGATGAAGTCGTGGGCGCAGGCCAGGCGAGCCGCCTCCACGATCGCCTCGGCGGAGGCATCGGGATCATTGAGGGCGATGTTTTCAGCCACCGATCCGGTGAACAGCAACGGCTCCTGGGGCACGATGCCGATCTGGCGGCGCAGGGAATACAGCTCCACCTTGTCGATGTCGTAGCCATCCACCACGATGCGGCCGCCGGAGGGGGAATAGAGCCGCGAGAGCATCTTGGTGAGCGTGCTCTTGCCACTGCCGCTCTGGCCCACCACCCCCACGAAGGTGCCGGCGGCGATGTCGAGGTTGATGTGGTTGAGTGTGAGCGCTCCGCCCTGTTGGAAGGAAAAGCAGACATCGTCGAATCGCACGCCCCCCTGAAGGGTGGGCATGGGGATCTTGCTGCGGTCGGCTTCGTCCGATTCTTCGGGGGTGTCCACCACATCGGCCAGCCGCTCAAACGACACCTTCAACTCCTGAATCGTCTGCCAGATGGAGGAGAGCCGCAAAATCGGCTGGGTCACGTAGCCGGCGATGATGCGGAAGGCGATCAATTGACCCAGGCTCATCTCCCCCTTGAGCACCAGGGTGGCCCCCACCCAGAGCACCAGCAGCTGGGAGAGCTTCTGGAACACCTGGGAGGTTTCGGTGATGGCGGTGCCGGTGATCGTTTTCTCAAACGCCCGCGAGATGTAGTTGCTGTAGAGGCTCTGCCACTTCCAGCGGCTGATCATCTCCACGTTCTGAGCCTTCACCGTTTGGATGCCGGTGAGCACCTCCACCAGGTGGCTCTGGGTGCGCGCATTTTCCTGGGCGGTGTCGCGGTATTGGCGGCGGAACAATGGTGCTCCGATCACCATCAGGCCGATCTGCACCGGCAGCACACACAGGGCAATCAGGGTGAGCACCCAGCTGTAGAGGAGCATCACCACGATGTAGATCAACGAGAAGGCCGAGTCGAGCACGGTGGTGAGTGCCTGGCCTGTGAGGAAATTGCGGATCTTCTC
>RGUW01000113.1 GCA_010027605.1 Synechococcaceae bacterium WB9_2_112
GCTCATCTCGAGATGAGCGCTCATGCCATCAAGACTGTTTGTTGAGGTTCAGATTGGCAACCAGTCCATAGGTGCCGATGTAACGTTTCAGCTCATTGCTTGATACAAAGCCGTCCTGATCGCTGTCGATGATCTGCAGCATGTATTGGCTTACGTAGTCCAGGGTTTCTTCGTTCGATGGCAGCCCAGTGGTGTGCTGCTCAATCAACCGCAAGAGCTCCTTGATTTCATTCAGGTTGAGGTTGCCGTTTTTGTCTTCGTCGACGCTGTTGAAAATCTCCTGGATTTTATCTGCATTCAGTCTTGCTGTCCGCAGGCTTTCCTGCAGGAGATGGGTGCTGAAACGCTGAATCAGGGCCATTTGATCAAGCACCGGTAAGCAGCAGTAGGCTGCTGCTGCCCAGAACGCCACGTAAGCCGTTTCGCTGCCAGGCGCGGTGGTGCTGATCGCCAGAGTGATCGAAAGCCACAGCAGAAAGTTGGGTTGTGTGAGCAGAATCCAGATGTCCTGCGATTCGGCGCGTTCAAACCCCGGTTTTCTGCGCACGGCTCTGATGGTCAGCCACGCCACAAGGCGCATGCTCAGAAATATCACCAGTGCCATCATCAACTGTTGATCACTGTTGATTGTCGCCTGATTCGGTACCGATTGAAACAGGTCCTCCAGCAAGGTCGTTGGTGTGAGCTGATACCCCAGAGAACCGTTGATCAGCATCACAGCGAGAACCCCGATGAATTTGTATTCATTGCTGTGATGATTGGACTTCACCGGTGAACGGTTTCGCCACGACTGGGCAACAACTGCCGGGATGCCAAGGCCAACAGCCAGTACCAGGTAAAAGAACATCAGGCCTGATCCCTGGTTCGCCGGTAGCAGGGTGTTGACCACGGTGATCAACACCACAGGCAGCACGATTGAGAGGTTTTTTGACAGCGCTGCACTGGGGTAGAGGTTGCCCCCCCAGACCATTGAGAGGGTAGGCGTAGTCAATCCAGGAGGCACCAGCAGCAGCGCCAGCCACACCACTGAGGGGTTGATTCCGCTTCCGAGACTCAGGCTCACGGTCCCTGAGCCGATCAGAACTGCAGCCAGCAGCCAGCGCAGACCCCACCACCCCAGAACCACCCGGGTGGTCAAGGTTGAGACGTTCCTGGCTGTTTCCCTGAAATCCAGGCTGAGGTAGGTGTAAAAGGTGCTGATGCACAGGCCGGCAATCGTGAACAACTTGAAAAGCTCTGTTGGCATCGCCTGTGCATCCAGCACACACCGCATTGCGGCGGGGATGATGAAACTCAGGGCGTAGAGCAACACCGCATGCATGGCTGCGAGGTCATTGATGCTTTTGCGACGCATCGCTCCGTCGGTCGCTTCGTCTTCACGGAAATGCTTCAGGTCTTCGCAGCTCAATGCCTTGGCGTTGGGCAACTTCAGTCGTTTGTAGGCGCTGGCAGGTAGCCCGCACAAATACACCGACAAGGGCTCGAGGACATATTCATGGCAGACCACCAGAACGTTCTCGCCACGCTCGAGTCTTGGAACTACCTGCTGCTTGTAGAAGTCAACGACACGGTTGTAGACGTTCTCAATCGTCTCGCCTCCAGGGGGCGCTTCGTTGTGGGCATGCACCATCGCTTCGAAGCGCTGGTGTCCAAGCGCCTGTCTGCAGAGGTTCTTGTTCTCCCCGGTCAGGATTCCAGTGGATCGCTCGCTGATGCGGTGATCGATGATCGGTTTTGTCTGTGGATCTCGCAGGGCCTGGCTTTCAAGCAGGGCGATTTCACAGGTTTGCCGGGCTCGCCGCAGATGCGACACGTAGACCGCATCAAACTGCACGCCCTTCTTCTGGATGTCCCTTCCAGCTCGGCGCGCCTGCAGTCTCCCGTAGGGAGTGAGAGGTACATCGAGAACACCGGCAAAAATATTGCGTTCATTGCTGGTACTTTCGCCATGGCGGATGAAATAGACCTGACCACGGCTTGCAGGTTGTCCAATGCGTTTCTCGGGCTGCTGCTCTGAAATCGCCTGCGACTCAGTCTTGGTCTCGTTGTGTGTGCTTTGTGTTGCGATGTTGTCGGATTGGGCGGTGCCGGTGGCGGGCTGCGGTTCCATTGGGCTCAATCGTTGATCGCAGTGCGTCGCTGCACTGATGCAGCCTGGACGACCAGTGACCCGAACGTATCACCTTCTGTTGTCGTTGTCGTTGTCGTTGTCGTTGTCGTTGTCGTTGTCGGTGCTCAGCCTTTGCAGGTAGGTGTCCAGGGAGCCGGCATTGATCCAACCGGTGGCGATCGTCTTGCTGGCCACGTTGCTCACACGGCCGCGATGCACATGGCTGATGCCTGCAGGGAAGATGGCCAGCTGCCCCCGTTGGGCCTCCACATGGTGCTGTTGCCAGTGGAATTCGGTGCCGGCATTGTCAATGTCATTGCAGTAGAGAATCCAGGCCAGCACCCTGGTGATCGGTTCAGTGGCGTCGTGCTCGGTGCTCCAGTCGCAGTGCCAGGCCACAAAGCCTTCGCCGGGGGCGTAGTGCTGAATGTTGAACAACGGGTTGATGAACAGACTGCGCTCAGGGCAGACCTGCATCAACAGGGGGCGTTCGGCCAGGTACTGCTTGAGGCCGCCCGCGACGGCCCGCATGATCGTGTCGGCCAGGCCATGGGCTTCGGCATCGCTGCGGTCCAGCCAGACCAGGGAGATGTCGGTCGAGCGTTTGTCGGGGCGCTCGCCTTCACCACCGAAACTCAGGCCCGGTCGGTGCAGGTCGTGGCGCCGAGCGTAGAAGTCGCACACCGCGTCAGCGAGCTGGCAGAGCCCAGGGTTGCGATACGTGGCGATCAGTTCCATGGCCGTTGGTGGGGGTCTGACCTGTTACGGCAACCTAGAGGTCCCATCGGCCGGCCTCGTTGACCATGCAGCCCGACAAGCCCCAGCGCCCCGCCTGGCTCAACTGGCTGTTTCTGGGAATGTTCCTGTGGAGCAGTTGGCAGTTGGCCGGGTTCTGGCTGCAGCGCCTGCACGGTTGAGGGGACTGTCACCGGGCTGATGGCCTTGCCGCTCAGCTGCTCCTGCGTTTTGGGACGCCTCGGCCCGCTGGCGGCGGTGGCGCCCCCAGGCAGGCCCGCAGCAGGCGGCTGAGACCGGCCAGCAGCAGCACCAGGGCTCCGATCGCCACGATCACCAGCAGCAACACGGCCAGCAGCTGCAACAGCCCCTGGAGAAACCGGCTGAGGCCGCTGATCAGGTTGGCGATCGCCGTGCTCACCAGCAGCAGCGTGTCGAGCCGCTCGGGCAATTGCATCAGCGCGATCAGCAGACCGCAGCCCAGGGCGATGAGCAGCACACCACTGCCGGCCCGTTGCCAGCGCTGGGCGCTGCGTTGCTGTTTGAACACCTGCCGGGTTCTGGGTTGCTTCTGACGCCTCATGGTTCGAGCCGGTGACCGGCATCGCGCATCCAGCGTTCGAACTCGCTGAGCACCAGCTCGTTGGGACAGTCGATCAGGTGCAGCTCGCCCACGTTGCAGTCGCCCTGGCCGCCGTGGTGCATCGAGATGTGAAAAGTGTCACCGCTGAGGCCACAGACCTCAGGGTCGCTGCGCACCACCACGTCGAGGCTGGCGCCCAGCCGGGCAACCCGTCGCCGCAGTTGGGGCCAGGTCAGTGCCATCACAACAAGCCAACGTGCTGATAGCCCAGTGTGCTGAGGTCGGGCGCCGCGTCAACGGGGCGGGTTCAGCTTGCCGGCCTGGGTGAGCCCCTGGCCTGCTGGTGCCGGTGGCCGCGGTGTGGGCCACAACAGTGATGCCGCCGTGCTCAGGGCCAGGGCCAGCACGGCCGCCGCTGGAGCTGCCAGGCGCTGGCGGCGGGGAATGCGGTGGCTCACCTCCCGTCCCCGCAGCGGCCGGTCGTCGGGAAGGTCGAGTTTCAGCAACAGGCGGCTGTCGAGTCGCAGCTGGTCGAGCACCCGCACCAGATCGCTGAGCTCGGCGTCATCGAGAACGACCCTCAGGGGCTCGGTGCCGGGCTGGCTGCTGCGCAGCAGCAGCTGGTGGCCGCCACCCGCTGCCGGGGCGATGTCGACCTCCTGGCCCTGGCTGGTGAGCGCTCGGCCCGCCCCGCTGACGAGCAGCCGGGCGTAGGGGAGCACGGCCTGCATCAGCGCCACCAGGTGCTCCTTCTTGCCTTCGAGCTCGGGCCGTCCGGCCCACTGCAGGCTCCAGCCCGTGATGATGCCCAGGCCATCGCCGCTCTGGCCGGTCGACACATCCGGCAGGCCCTCGACCTGCAGGCGGCAGCTGATCTGATCGAAGCGCAGGGTCTGTTTCATGGCTGATTCAGGCGCCCGCATCCATGAGGCTGGCCTTGAGCCTGGCAAAGCCGCCGTTTCCAGCTGCCAGGGCCATCGCCAGGATCAGCTGACGGCGCTGCCGGGCCCCCTCGGCCCCTTCGAGCAGCCGCTGCACGCCGCCCCGACGCGGGTTCATGCGTTCATGCACCAGCCCGGCCAGCCGGTCTTCGAACAGCTCCCAGCGCTGGCGAGCGATGTCATCGGGTTCTGCCGCCGAGAGCAGGGCCCGCAGCAGGGGGTACAGCCGCTCGCACTGGGTGCAGAGAATGCGGATCAGGGCGTCACTGTCGGCGGCGGCCAGGGTCCCGCGACGCACCTGCCGGCGCAGGGGGTTGTGGCAGCGGCGCTTCCACAGCTCGACGCGGTTGGGGATGAGGTCCTGAAAGCCCAGCTGTTCACTCAGGATCAAGGTCGCTTCGGCGCCGTTGAGGTCCAGGGCTTCGGCGCACAGCAGCATCAGGTCCAGCCGCTCGATGCCGCGCCGGGGCAGGGGGGCATCCGTCGCCGTTGCGGGCGGCTGGGGCGGAGCGGATGGGGAAACCATGGCTGCGATGATGCCATGGCCAACGGCAAGGGGCGATGACAGCCGGGATCGATCTGCGCGGCTTGGTGCGCGATGTGCCTGATTTCCCGAAACCCGGGATCCTGTTCCGGGATCTCACGCCGCTGATGCGGGACCCCCAGGGCTGGCAAGAGGTGATCCGGCAGCTCAGCGATCTGTGTGAGCGCTTTCAGCCCGATCTGATCGTGGGCATCGAATCCCGCGGTTTCATTGTGGGCACCGCCCTGGCCACGGCCGT
>RGUW01000114.1 GCA_010027605.1 Synechococcaceae bacterium WB9_2_112
CCCTGGGTCAGGGCCTTGAGATAGAGCCCCGTGCCGCCGGCCAGCAGCGCCATCGGCCCCCGCGGCCGCGGCCGCGCCAGTTCGCTGGCGATCGCGGCGCTGGCGAGGCCGCAGAACTCCTGCAGGTTGATCGGCTGGTCGGGATCCCGCAGGTCCAGCAGCTCATGGCGCACCGCCTGCCGCTGCGCCGGGCTCGGCTTGGCGGTGCCGATGTCCATGCCGCGGTAGAGCTGGCGCGAATCCACGTTCAGCACCGCCAGATCGAGGGCCTGGGCCAGGGCCACGGCCAGGTCGCTCTTGCCGCTGGCGGTGGGCCCCAGCAGCACGATCACCAGGGGCAGGTCCTGTGGCAGTGGCTGCGGGGCATTCGGCATGGCTCCACTCTGCGGCAATAGCAACCCCCTGCTGCGATCCGCTTCAGAGGCCCCCAGCGGCGCCTGGGGCGTGTCGGATCGAGATGCCGGTGGTAAATTGCCCCTCGGCAGAGGGAGTCTTGGCTCCCACCCTCATTTCCGCCAAGGGGCCGGTCGCCCGGCGTCATTCGTTTTGAGCCACTTCTGGCCGAGCCCCTTCCGGGCCCCTGTTCTGAGCCCTGTCCTGAACCCTTGACCTGGGAAATCCCTCCCGCATGAGCGAAGCCAGCAAAGTTCAGGCGGCCTACGGCGCCGAGCAGATCCAGGTCCTTGAAGGGCTGGAGCCGGTGCGCAAGCGCCCGGGCATGTACATCGGCTCCACCGGGCCCCGGGGTCTGCATCACCTCGTCTATGAGGTGGTCGACAACTCGGTCGACGAAGCCCTGGCCGGCCACTGCGACCAGATCCTGGTGGTGCTCAACGCCGACGGGTCGTGCAGCGTCTCCGACAACGGCCGCGGCATCCCGACCGACATCCACCCCCGCACCGGCAAGAGCGCCCTGGAGACGGTGCTCACCGTGCTGCATGCCGGCGGCAAATTCGGCTCCGGCGGCTACAAGGTCTCCGGCGGTCTCCACGGCGTGGGCGTCTCGGTGGTCAACGCCCTCAGTGAATGGGTGGAGGTCACGGTGCACCGCCAGCAGCAGGTGCACACCCAGCGCTTTGAGCGGGGTCAGCCGATCGGCATCCTGGCGTCGGCGGCGGCTCCCGCCGGCGAGCTCGACCGCACGGGCACGGCGGTCACCTTCAAGCCCGACATCGAGATCTTCACCGGCGGCATCGAGTTCGACTACCAGACGCTCTCGTCGCGCCTGCGCGAACTCGCCTATCTCAACGGCGGCGTCAGGATCGTGTTCCGTGATGAGCGCCCGGCGGCCCGCTCGGCCGAGGGCGAGGCCCACGAGGAGATTTACTTCTACGAAGGCGGCATCAAGGAATACGTCGCCTACATGAATGCGGAAAAGGATCCGCTGCATCCCGACATCATCTATGTGAACGCCGAGAAGGAAGGCGTTCAGGTCGAGGCCGCGCTGCAGTGGTGTGTCGATGCCTATTCCGACAGCATCCTCGGCTTTGCCAACAACATTCGCACCGTTGACGGCGGCACCCACATCGAGGGCCTCAAGACGGTGCTCACCCGCACCCTCAACGCCTTCGCCAAGAAGCGCGGCAAGCGCAAGGAAGCCGATGCCAATCTGGCCGGTGAAAACATCCGCGAAGGGTTGACCGCCGTTCTCTCGGTCAAGGTGCCCGAGCCCGAATTCGAAGGTCAGACCAAGACCAAGCTCGGCAACACCGAGGTGCGCGGCATCGTGGACACCCTGGTGGGCGAAGCCCTGGGTGAATTCCTGGAGTTCAACCCGTCGGTGATCGATCTCATTCTTGAGAAGGCGATCCAGGCGTTCAATGCCGCCGAAGCTGCCCGCCGTGCCCGCGAGCTGGTGCGCCGCAAGAGCGTGCTCGAGAGCTCGACGCTGCCCGGCAAGCTGGCCGACTGCAGCTCTCGCGATCCCTCGGAGTCAGAGATCTACATCGTGGAAGGCGATTCGGCCGGCGGTTCGGCCAAGCAGGGGCGTGACCGTCGCTTTCAGGCGATCCTGCCGCTGCGCGGCAAGATTCTCAACATTGAAAAGACCGACGACGCCAAGATCTACAAGAACTCCGAGATTCAGGCCCTGATCACGGCCCTGGGCCTGGGCATCAAAGGGGAAGAGTTCGATGCGAAGAATCTGCGGTATCACCGCATCGTGATCATGACCGACGCCGATGTGGACGGTGCCCACATCCGCACCCTGCTGCTCACGTTCTTCTATCGCTATCAGAAATCCCTGGTGGAAGGCGGTTACATCTACATCGCCTGCCCGCCGCTCTACAAGGTGGAGCGCGGTAAGAATCACGCCTATTGCTACAACGAAGCCGATCTCAAGTCGACCCTCGACGGCTTCGGTGAGAAGGCCAATTACACGATCCAGCGCTTCAAGGGTCTGGGCGAAATGATGCCCCAGCAGCTGTGGGAAACCACCATGGATCCCACCACCCGCACCATGAAGCGGGTGGAGATCGAAGATGCCCTGGAGGCCGATCGCATCTTCACCATCCTCATGGGCGACAAGGTGGCCCCGCGGCGCGAGTTCATCGAGACCCACAGCGCCGAGCTGGATCTCGCCCAGCTCGACATCTGAGGCCCGCCTGGTGATCGCCACCAACCTTCGAACCCTTGCCCTGATCAGCTTTGCGCTGGTCGGGCCCGCCGCCCTGCCGGCGGGCGGGGCCGATGCCCGCATCCCCGAGCTGCGCCGCCGACAGGGCAGCAGCGAACCCCTGACGGCGCCCCTGGCCGCCGTGTTGCGCTGCGCGCCCCAGCGCCAGGCTCCGGTGATCGCCCGGGCTGCAGCCGGGGCACCCCTGCGATTGCTGCGCCGCTGGAGCAGTGCCAGCGGTCAGCGTTGGCTGCAGGTCGAACTCCCTGCCCAGTTGGTCGAGCCAGCCGCCATCGGCACACCCCGCCGCGGCTGGTTGCTCGACACCCGGGGCTGAGGCCGGGGCGGCGTCAGCCCAGGGCCGCTTCGATGGCGTCGATCAGTTCGCGGGATTCGGGCTCAACGTTGCTCTTGTAGCGGGCCAGCACGGTGCCGTCGCGGCCCACCAGGAATTTCTCGAAGTTCCAGGCCACGTCGCCGGCGGGTTCCACCTGGGTGAGGGTGAGGTAGGGCTCGGTCTTGGCGCCGGTCGCATGCACCTTGTCGAACAGCTCGAAATTGGCCCCGTAGGTGGTGGAGCAGAACTGCTTGATCTCGCCGAGGGTGCCGGGTTCCTGGGCGCCGAAGTCGTTGCAGGGGAAGCCCAGCACCGCAAAGCCCTGGGGGCCGTAGGCCTCCTGCAGCTGCTGCAGGCCGGCGTACTGGCGCGTGAAGCCGCAGCGGCTGGCCACGTTGACGATCAGCAGAACCTTGCCGGCCCACTCGCCCAGGCGTCGCTCGTCGCCCATGGCGTCGCGCACGCTGATGTCGTTGACCGAAACGGAAGCCATGGATCGAAGGCGATCGGGTGATGCCCGGAACTTAGCGACTTGGCGACCCATAAACTCGCTGTGACGCGCCCGGGGCCATGAGCGAGACCAACGGCGTGGTGCTGGCCGAAGTGGTGGCTCAGCAGTTGCAGGCCCTGCTGGAGGCGGGCAACTACGACGGCGCCAAGCTGCTGCTGCAGCCGGTGCAGGAGGTCGATGCCGCCGAAGCGATCGGCAGCCTGCCGCGCACCCTGCAGGCCCTGGCCTTTCGCCTGCTGCCCAAGGACGAGGCCATCGAGGTCTACGAGTACCTCGATCCGGCGGTGCAGCAGACCCTGCTCGAGCGGCTGCGCAGCGGTGAGGTGCTCGAACTGGTCGAGGAGATGTCGCCCGACGACCGGGTGCGCCTGTTTGACGAGCTGCCGGCCAAGGTGGTGCGCCGTCTGCTGGCCGAGCTGAGCCCGGCCGAGCGGCGTGTCACGGCCCAGCTGCTCGGCTATGAGGCCGAGACCGCCGGTCGTCTGATGACGACCGAGTTCATCGACCTCAAGGAATTTCACAGCGCCGAGCAGGCCCTCGAGATCGTGCGGCGCCGCGCCCGCGATACCGAAACCGTCTATTCGCTCTATGTGACCGACGGCTCGCGCCACCTCACCGGCATCCTGTCGCTGCGGGATCTGGTGACGGCCGATCCCCAGGCCCGCATCGGCGATGTCATGACCCGCGAGGTGGTCAGCATCAGCACCGACACCGACCAGGAGGAAGTGGCCCGGGCGATCCAGCGTTACGACTTCCTGGCGGTGCCGGTGGTCGACCGCGAGCAGCGCCTGGTGGGGATCGTCACCGTCGATGACGTGATCGACGTGATCGAGCAGGAGGCCACCCGTGACCTCTATGCCGCCGGCGCCGTGCAGGCCGGCGATGAAGACGATTACTTCCAGAGCAACCTGTTCACCGTCGCCCGGCGCCGGGTGGTGTGGCTGCTGGTGCTGCTGCTGGCCAACAGCGGTACGGCGGCGGTGATCGCCTCGATGGACAAGGTGTTGCACCAGGTCGTGGTGCTGGCGGCCTTCATTCCCCTGCTGATCGGCACCGGCGGCAACGTCGGTGCCCAGAGCTCCACGGTGGTGATCCGCGGCCTCAGCACCCAGCGCATCCAGGGGCTGGGGCCCGGCCTGGCGGTCGCCCGGGAGGCGGTGGCCGGTGCCCTGCTGGGGCTGCTGATGCTTGTGGTGGTGGTGCCGTGGGCCGGCTATGTGTCGCACGGCAACTGGCTGGTGGCCTGGGCGGCGGGCCTGGCCCTGGTGGCGATCACGACCCTGGCGGCCACGGCCGGCGCAGCCCTGCCCCTGTTGTTTGACCGTTTGGGCCTGGATCCGGCCCTGATGTCGGCCCCGTTCATCGCCACGGCCACCGATGTGGCGGGGGTGTTCATCTACCTCAACATCGCCGCCGCCCTGCTGCGCTGGGGGGGACTGGGCGGCTGAGGCCAGGTTCTTCGGGCTTTATGAGAGGAGTTCACACTTCTTCAGGTTAGGCTTTACACAACTTCAAGCCTGACCCCCCGTGGTTGTTGCTACGGCCGCCTCTACCGCACCCGCAGCCGACGGCGATCTGGTGCGCAGCTACCTGCGCGACATCGGCCGGGTGCCGCTGCTCACCCACGAGCAGGAGATCACCCTGGG
>RGUW01000115.1 GCA_010027605.1 Synechococcaceae bacterium WB9_2_112
TCCGCCGGAAAGCGGGGATCCACAATCGGCCCGACAAAGCGGAGATCTGGCAAGGAAGACAGCTGAGCCTGACGCTTGCGAGGCTCAATCTTGCCCACACACAAGCTCAGATCTGGATACGAGGGAGTCGGGCTATAGCGAATCAGATCATCACGCGCACCATTCGGACAGATACGAATATCGCCTTGAAACCCGAACTGACGGTAGACCTCAGCAATGCTGGGGGACAGGCAAATCAGGCCACAGCGGCTACGCAAAAAGGCACGGAAATACGGCTCATAACTCAAAGCTGAAAGCAGGGGGCGTGAGAAACCCAGCGCAAGCAGCAGCCGAGCGGGTAAGAGGCGTCTCGCCAAACGAAGAGCGCTCACCAGCAGGGGCGCCTGAAACAAGCTCTTCCATTGCGTAAACACCTCGAGATAGGCGTAATGGCTCGTCGCCACGATGCGTGCGCAGGTGATGAACTCCGCCCAGGCGATGTACTCGTCGTAGTGGAGATGCACCAGATCGGGCTGGCTAGCTGCCACCTCCGCTAGGGCCAGGGTTCGATCCCGTTGATTGACAATCGTGACCTGGTGCCCAGCAGCCTTCAGCATGGCCGCATGATCAGCAATCAGGATCTCCACCGCTCCCCAACCGGCCCCACCAACGTAATCTTCATCGCGGCTTCAGAGGCCAACGATCAACAACGAACCTCAACTGTGTCCATTCCTGTTGTTGACAAGCATCTCTCAATTGATCGCGATACCAGTGCCGCGGCAGCAGGATTGTGCCAGCATCGCTCCACAACACAGAAGCAACTTTACCAGCACAAAGGCTAAACGTGGAATTGCTCGCTACGATCCGGCGGTGGCAACAGAGCGTCAAAAAATCCTGCTGCGGATCGCTGGAGGCCATCAAACGCACGTCACCTCGGTAGGCATCTGGGCACAGGCGTCTAAAGACCACGGGATCGTCGGTGATCACCTGCAACGGCGCCTGACCTCCTAACCGCTCACGCCAGGTCAAAGCGGCATGCAGTTGCTGCTCAATCGACACCGCGGCATAGAGCCGTTGATTCTTAGGCAAGAGGTAATCCCCAAGGCGGACATGCAGCGCCACTTGGTCAGAGGCGTAAGGCTGCAGCCGGTGCTCATACCGCAGCCGCTCCGCCAGACGCAGCCAAAACGCCTCGGAGGCGGGGCCGAACGCCTGAGCTCGCTGGAAATACCCAAGCAGAGGGACCCATCCGGGAGCCGCATCAGGGGTCAGGAGTGCCTGAGCCTGGTGATCGCTGAGGCCGTCATGCACGACCAAGCCGCGCCGACGGGCCCAGTAAAAGCGCATCAGATGCAACCACTGGCGCAGCCAAGGACGCGTTTCGGGCGCATCGGCACCAAGCCAGGCACTTCTTTGTCGAAAGGTGACCCGGCGCAAAGCAGCCCAGGCAGGGCTGAGCAGCAAGGTGTTGAGCCGCAATCTGGAGCCAGATTGACTCACCAGACTCTCCGCATAGGCCTGCTGGATCAGCTGGTTGCCACCCCCCCCCTGCAAAAAGAGCTCCAGGGTCGTAGTCGTAGCCAAGGCTCAAGCAAGCTGTTCGATCAGTTTGGTCCACTGCTGGGCTACCACGGTGAGCCCGTGATGGCCCAGCACGTAAGCCCGCCCGGCAGCCCCAAGCTGCGCTCTCCAGTCGAGATCAGCCAGGAGGCGCTGCAGGTGGAGCGTGGCCTGCCGCCGAGAGTGGGCCACTAACACCCCTGGGATCGGCCCGTGGCAGAGCCAACCCCGCGGACGTGCAACCACTGGACAACCACAGGCCAGCGCTTCCAGCATGGCCAAACTCTGGTATTCGGTCTCCGACCAACTCAGCAGGCACAGCGCCTGCTGCAAGATCCGCCGGCGCTGCTCCTGCGCAAGACCCAACAGCATCTGGAGCCGCTCAGGCTGCCCCTTCGATTGGGCCTGACGCTGCAACAACGTGGCATCGGTAGTGCCCTCCGGTGCCAACACCTGCAATCGCAACGGTTCAGCAGCATCAAACACGATCGAAAGCGCCTGGCCATGCCCCTTCTGCCATTCCAGGCGACCAATCGAGACAACCGAACCCATGGGCTGCTCGCTGCAAGCCTGGGATGATGACCGTCGTGCGCCCGACCACCGCCACGGGCACCTGCAGCCAACGCGCCATCACCACATCGAAACTGCGTGGATCCCAGCGGCTGCGGCGCTGATAGGCCACCACCAAACGATCGCAGCGGCGCAACGTGGCAATCACAGCCAACAGCTGAGGGCAGCGTGAGAGCAACCGCAGCCCACCCAGCACGGGCCTGATGCGATACAGGATCAGCGTCGCCAGTCCATGGCTCCAGAGCACCCGCCGCTGCCCCGTACGGGCAGCACGAAGAGCACGCTCAGCGGGCGTATGCCAACCCACAGCCACCAGCACATCAGCCGATTGCTGGTCGGTGCAGGTCATCAGCGTCGACAAGCTCTTCAGAGCCTGCGTGAGCCCACCAGGGCGAGATTCCCGAGGCGCGAGAAAATAGCAAGACGGATGGATCAAATAGCTTGGTAGCGCAACATTATGTCAGTAAAATCTAGCAAAACTGGCGCAAGATTGACGCTGTCTGCAGGGCTGTTGTCTCCCAGCTGAACAGCGCAGCTCTCTGCAATCCGCGTTCACGCAGGCGCACCCGCACAGCAGCACTGTGAAGCAGATCGTGCATCGCCTGGGCCAGCATTCCCACATCCAGGGGATCCACCAGCAGGACAGCATCTCCGCTCACTTCCTGAGTACCTGAGCCAAAGCTGGTGATCACGGGTGTTCCGCAGGCCATGGCTTCCAGAATGGGCAAGCCAAAACCTTCCCAGAGGCTGGGATAGAGAAAGGCGACAGCCCCCCGATACAGCTCAGGCAGCGCTTCATGGGGAACATAGCTCCGAAATTCAATCCGATCGGTCAGCCCCAGTTCGGCCACCAGCAGCTTGAGCCGCATAGTTTCCTTCGGGTGAGGCTTACCGGCCAGCACGAGGCGAATGTCTGGATCGCGCACAGCCACCTGGGCGAATGCCAACACCAACCGCCTCAAGTTTTTATGGGGATAGGCCTGGCCCACATGCAACAGATAGGGCCGATCCTGCGGGCTCTCCGATCCCGGGGGCTCAGGGCGAAATGCCTGCGCGTCATAGCCCAGGGGAATCACCGAAAGGCGGTCATCGGCAATGCCAGCGCAACGCTGAATTTCAGTGGCCGTGTGCTGCGAATTGGTGAGGATGTGGCGACAACTTCGCAGCAGGGGCGGCACCCAGGCCCGGAAATAGAGAGTTTGCAAGGATCGCTCAGGGTGGCTGATCGGCCGCAGATCGTGCACCATCACCACCTGCGGGATGTGCTGAGGGCCGAGATACCCTTCGGGCGCTGGCGTAAAGATCAAGGAAGCCCCTTGGCGGCGCGCCAGCCTGGGAAGCTCAGCTTGATTCCAGAGCAAACGCCGTAAGCGTTGCAGACCGGTTCCCCGCTCACCTCCAGGAACCAACCAATGCGGCAGCGCCTGCAACGCCGGCAGCACGGCGTTGGCATAAACCCCGATGCCCGTGGGCTGCCGCAGTACAGGGGTGTAATTGATCAGCAGCATTGGAATTCCTCAGGCCAACCCAATCAATCGACGCCTGCCGTACTTGAGCCAGTTCAAGAGCCAACATCCGGCACTGGGCAACCAACCCAAATGCCGGCGCTGAGCACCAAAGGTTTCGGCATACACCTGAACAATGCGCGTGTGGCTCACCCCCGCTTGCACCACCTTGAGGATCGAATCACTGCTGTGCACACTGCGCAGGGAGGGCGGCAACCGCAACAGCCACTCATAGTCGCCACAGATGCGAAAACGGGCATCAAACCCACCAAATTGCGCAAACAACTCGCGACGCAGCAGCATCGCGGGATGGGCGATGGTCATCGATTGGCGCATCCGCCGCCACTGCCAAGCAAACCCCCAATGGCGCAGCAGCCGTCCATCCACGGCGTAGTAGGCATTGCGGGCCGTGATCAGGTCGGCGCCAGACGCCGTGAGCACTGCAATCCGCCCAAGGCTGTGGTCATCCACAAACACATCATCGGCGCCGATGAAGCTCACGTACTCGCCAGTGGCCAGTTCCAGACCCCGGTTCCAGGCGTCATAGATGCCACGATCCGGCTGGCTGCTCCAGATCACGCGCTCCGGAGAATCCAGACCCCGGCGAAAGTGATCCACCAGCTGTGCCGAGCCATCGCTGGAGGCGTTGTCCAACAGCAGCACTTGCCAGTCTTGCCAGCGTTGCGCGGCCAGGCTGTCCAGGAACGCCCCCAGCTGCGGGGCACAGTTCCACGTGGCCACGAGAATGGAAATCCTGGGCGGCGCTGGGCTCATGGGCGCAGCAGCTGGGTGATCGTGTCGAGATCAGCCAGGGGGCACAGCCGCTCCTCCAGCGGCTGGCCGCGCAACGGTTTCAGCAACACGGCTTGCCGCTCCAGTTCGCCCTCCCCCAACACCGCAGCCCAAGGCGCGCCGCTGCGGTCTGCACGCTTGAACTGTTTGCCGAAGGCGGCGCCGCTGCCATCCAGCTCCACCCGCAATCCGCGGCGGCGCAGTACGCAGGCCAGGGTTACGGCAGCGGCCTCAGCCGCTTCACCCCGGTTCACCACATACAGATCCGGAGCGGCCTCCGCGGTGGGCAGCGAATCCACCTGCGACAGCAACAGCACCAGGCGCTCCAGCCCCAGAGCCCAGCCCATGCAGGCTGTGGGAGGGCCGCCCAGCTGCTGCACCAACCCGTCGTAGCGGCCACCGCCGCACACGGTGGCCTGAGCACCCAGCTGGCTGGAGGTGATCTCAAAGGCCGTATGGCCGTAGTAATCGAGACCGCGCACCAAGCGGGGGTTGAGGCAGACGGGGATCCCGAGAGCTTCCAAACCCGCTTGCACCTGCTCGAAGCGCTCACGGCTGACGGGAGCGAGAGCACCCAACAGGGTTGGGGCATCGGCCAAGAGGGCCTGCGTGTCTGGGTGCTTCGAATCCAGGATCCTCAAGGGATTGCGCTGAAGCCGCTCCTGGGAATCGGGATCAAGGGCCAGGCGATGCT
>RGUW01000116.1 GCA_010027605.1 Synechococcaceae bacterium WB9_2_112
TTTCTGCTGGTTCCACAGCTCCTCCAGCAGCTTGGCGCCCGCGTTGGAGGCCACCAGCATCAGCCGGGGCCACCGGGCCGCCAGTTGGCGCAGCAGGGCGACCCGGTTGGGGTTGACATGGCCCACCACCACCTTGAGCTCGGCATCGGGGGGGACCAAGGGCGCCAGCTGCTCCAGGAAGGGCTCGGCAAAGGAGGTGCCCGGGGGATGCACGAGCACCGGCGGCACGGGTCGGCCTTCGGCGTTGGTCCCTGCCGCAAACAGAAAGCTGTTGGCCGTGGTGCCGCGTTCGAGGCCGTATTCGATCTCGAAGCGCAGGCGTTTGGGGCTGAGGCCCTTGAGGCAGATCAGGCCCGGCTCCAGCGGCAGCTGGATCACGCGGCGGTCGGCACTGCCGGCTGCAGGATTGGCAGGCGAGGTGCTCACCATGTCAGTTGTGGGTTTCAGTAGTGGTTCCCCACCTTGCGGTGATGCACGGCGGTGGTGGCTTCGGTGTCGGAGACGTTGCCCTGCTCCACCTCGGCGTAGATGATCCAGTGGTCGGGCCCTTCCAGCCGTTGCACCACGCGGCAGCCCAGAAAGGCCAGGGCTTCGGCCAGCACGGGGCCGCCGGCGGCGACGCCCTCCAGCACGTTGACCCCGGCAAAGCGGTCGGCTCCGGGGGGGAAGCGCCTGAGGAAATGCCGCAACAGCTCCTGGTGGTTGTCGTCGCGCAGCACGTTGAGCACAAAGCGATCGCCCACCTGCATCAGCGCTTCGATGGCCCGGTCCTTGGCCACGGCCACGGTGAGACCTGGCGGCTCAAAGCTGGCCTGACTCACCCAGCTGGCCACCATGGCGCTGCTGAGCCGCTGCTCTCCCTCGCCCTGACGGGCGGTCACCACATAGAGGCCACCCGACAGGCGACCCAGGGCCTTGTCGAGGTCGCCATCGAGGGACTTCATCGCGGCGATCGTTTTGGCCTTGGTGAGCAGCTGACCCAGGTCGGTGCCGGCCTCTTCGCAGCGTTGGTAGTCCTCGGCCGAAGGCACCTGGCGGATGCGCAGCGGTTCAAACGCCGCCGGCTGGCCCAGGGCGCGCAACTGGCCGGCGACCGTGTCGATCGGCTCGTCGTCGCCGCTGAAGGCGTCGTAGCAGCCCACCCACTGCTTCGGTTTGAGGGCGGCCAGCAGGGTGCCGACCGAGGCCTGCAGGTCGGCGTCGGCCCTGGCCGGCCAGGTGGGCACCACCACCGCTGAGGCCTCGCCGATCAGGGCGCTCAGCTCCTGGGCGTCGGTGGCGCGCAGATCCACCAGCTGCACGGCGGCGCCGGCTTTGCCGATGCCGCGGGCGATCGCCTGGCTGAGGCGATCGCAGAAGCCCACCTGGCTCAGATAGCAGACCGCGGCGTAGGTCTCAGCGGTGCTGCGCTCCGAGCTCCAGGTGCGGTAGTCGTCGACCCAGGTGGTGAGGTGATGGCGCAGCAGGGGGCCGTGACCCACGGCGATCGTGGTGATCCCTGGCAGCCCATCCATGCGCTTGAGAGCCTGCAGCACGCTGCGGGCATTGGGCCCCATCAGGCAGTCGTAATAGAAACGAAAGTCGGGTGCGATCGCGCCGGGGTTGACGTCGAAGACGTCGTCCGAGCAGTAGTGCAGGCCAAAGGCATCGCAGGTGTAGAGGATGCCGGTGCCGTGGTCAAACGAGAAGATCGTGTCGGGCCAGTGCAGATTCGGCGCACTCAGAAACTCGAAGCGGTGGGCCACGCCGCTGCCGGGGTTGGTGCCCAGATCGAGTTCGTCACCGCTCTTGACGGCCCGGCTGTTGAACGGCCGGTGCACCTGGTTCTCGAGAAACTGGATCGCCACCTTGGAGGCGACGATTTCCAGGTCGGGGTTGAGGTCGATCAGGTGACCGATCAGGCCCGAGTGATCGGGCTCGGTGTGGCTGACGATCAGGTGATCGATCGCCCTGGGGTCGATCTGTCCCTGCAGCAGCGGCAGCCAGGTGCTCTCAAACTTGAGGTGGCTGCTGTCGATCAGGGCGGTGCGCTCGCCCCGCACCAGAAAACTGTTGTAGGTGGTGCCGTTGCGCAGGCCGAACTCGATGTCGAAGCGGCTGCGATCCCAGTCGAGGGAGCGGATCGTGGTGGTGTCGGGTCCGATCGGCTCGCACTGCAGGCTCAGGCGGGGGCCGGGTCCGGGGCTGCTGGGAGTGGCTGTGGCAGTGGCAGTGGAAGTGGCTGTGGCGGTTGACGCGGCACCCATCGGCGGCTCCAGGCTGCGACCTTGACTGTAGGCAGGGCCGCTGGGGCCTCGGTCAGAGCCGGTGCCAGCTGCCAAAGGCCGCTGCCTGGCCGCACGGCCTGCCGTCTGCGGTGTGCAGCGTCCAGATGCGGGCGCCGCTGATCACAAAGCGGCGGCCTTCGCTGTCGATGCGGATGCCGCTGTAGTCGCTGATCGCCTGCTGCTGCTGGGCTGTTGCGAGGGCCTGCTGACGGCTGGCCCGTTGCTGGGGCTCGGCGGTCTGGCTGGAGGGCATCCCCACCATGGTGCTCCAGTTGCGGCGCCAAAGCCCCAGGGCGGCGCGGTTGGCATAGATCAACCGCGGGCCCTCGCCCTGATCCAGCGGTGTGCCGTCGTGGGCCAGCACCACCGTGCCTGTGGCGAACAGCTCCTGGGCCAGCTGACGCGGGGTGGGGGCGCCGGGCGTGGCCAGAAGCGGCCGGCCAAAGGCTTGTGCGTGGCTGGCGACGATGCGACCGGCAAGGTCAATCGTTTCTGCGGTCAGCCAGGAAGGGTCGGGCATGGTGGCGCGTTGCTCAAAAAACTGGCGTGACTTCTGGCGTGTTTTTTGATCCGTTGTCTGCTGTGTTCTGCCAGCAGAGTTCTCTCGGCTGTGGTCCTGAGCTGGCTGCCCTGCTTCAGCCTGCGGCGCCGGCCTCCGACGTCTCGCTTTCAGCCTTGTCGTTGTTGTTCCCGTTGTCGTTGCCGTTGTCCATGGCCGTGGCCATGGCGGCGGTCGCCAGTTGCTGGGCCTGGTCCTTGAGCTGCTCCAGGAACAGCCGGTTGGCGCCCGGGAACCGGGGCTCTTCGGCCAGGGGAAGCGGTCCGGCTGCATCGAGGCCGGTGTCGCCCTCCAGGGCCGGGGTGATCACCACCAGATTCGGATCGAGGGCGGCGTCGTACCGCCACCAGCGGTTCGGGTCGGCAATGGCTGGATGGGCCGGCTTGCGAGAGCCGCCGGCGTCCGGCTGCGCGGGGCCGTTGGCTGCAGCCTGGCCCGCTGCCGCCTTGGCCAGCAGTTGTCGCCGGCGTTTGGCCAGATCGCTGAGCAGCTGAGCCCGGGTGCGGCCCCGCAGCTGAAAGAGCACGAACGGGTCCTCGCTGAAGCGATCGCCCATCAGATAGAACACCGCGCTCACGTGCTTGCACGGGTTGGCCTTGTCGGGGCAGCTGCATTCGCTGCGCACCTCCTGCAGCTTGAACGGGAACAGGCGCTTGCCGCTGGCGGCAAAGGCCCGTTCGATGTCGGCGGGCATCACCCCGGCCAGCAGCTGGGCCGACCAGCGGGCCTTCTGGCTCAGGGCCTCGAGCACGTAGCCCCAGTCTTCGTCGCTGAGCACATCGAGCCACAGCTTGACCTTGTAGGGGTCATGGTCGGAGCCCTGCACGCGGGCGTGGACGCGGCGTCCCTCGAAGCGGATCGACTGAACGTTGCCCGAGCGGGCGTACTCCCAGGCCCGCTCGAGTCGCTTCTTGAAGCGGTAGCCGTTGATCAGCTCCATCCACTGCTCGACCCACCAGGGCTGCTGGGCGATCCCCTGGGCTCCGAGCTGGTTGGTGAGGGGCGATGGGGTGTTCATGCGTCCTCCTCGCTGAGCGCCACCAGCTCCTTGAGCTGGCCCACATCGAGGCCGCCGAGCCAGTCTTCGCCGCTGCCGACGATGTCGGCGGCCAGTTTCGATTTTTCCTGGATCATGCGGTCGATGCGCTCTTCGACCGAGCCGCTGGTGATGAACTTGTGCACCAGCACCCGGTTGGTCTGGCCGATGCGATAGGCGCGGTCGGTGGCCTGGTTCTCGACGGCCGGGTTCCACCAGCGGTCGATGTGGAACACGTGGCTGGCTCGGGTGAGGTTGAGGCCCACGCCGCCGGCCTTGAGCGACAGCAGAAACAGCTGGGGGCCGCGGGGGTCGTCCTGGAAGCGGTCGACCATGGCCTGGCGCTCGGTCTTGCTGGTGCTGCCATACAGGAACGGCACTTCGGCGCGCCATTTGCGCTCCAGATGGGCCTTGAGCAGGTGACCCCATTCGGCGAACTGGGTGAACAGCAGGGCCCGGTCGCCCGCCTCGATCACCTCCTCGAGGATCTCCTCGAGGCGCTGCACCTTGGCACTGCGGCTTGTGAAGCTGCCGTTGCTGCCGATGGCCGCTTCGGGGCTCTCCTTGAGGGCCAGGGCCGGGTGGTTGCAGATCTGCTTGAGCTTGGTGAGCAGGGCCAGCACCTGGCCGTGCTTCTGGCCCAGGGGGGCGCGGGCGATGGCGTCGAGGCTCTCCTCGACCGTTTTGTTGTAGAGCTTGCGCTGCTCGGGGGCCAGCCCCACCCATTCGCTGAGCTCGAGTTTCTCGGGCAGGTCCGAGATGATCGATTTGTCGGTCTTGAGCCGCCGCAAAATGAAGGGGCCGACCCGGGCCTTGAGGTCGCGCAGCGAGGCCATGTCGCCGTAGCGCTCGATCGGCAGCCGGTACCGCTGCCGGAAGAACGGTTCATCGCCCAGCACTTTGGGATTGAGAAAGTCCATCAGCGCCCACAGCTCGCTGACCCGGTTCTCGACCGGGGTGCCGGTCAGGGCGATCCGGAAGCGTGAGCCCTTGGCGGGGCGGCCCAGGTCGCGGGCGGCCATCGACTGTTTGGCGCTGGGGTTCTTGATCGCCTGGGCTTCGTCGATCACCACCCCCTGCCAGTCGATCGCCTCGAGCAGTTCGCTGTCGCGCTGCAGCAAGCCGTAGCTGGTGAGCACCAGGTCGACACCCTTGAGGGCCTTCTTGAGGGCGGCTTCGGTGCCGGGCCGGCGGGGGCCGTAGTGCTCGCGCACCGCCAGCTCGG
>RGUW01000117.1 GCA_010027605.1 Synechococcaceae bacterium WB9_2_112
GTCTGATCCTCCGCGTTACAGCGCTCCCAGCCTGACCCCCACCCAGATGCCAACGGCCCTGACGGCCGAATGGGGCAACTACTTCGTCAGCACCTCCCTCTATGGCTACGACCAGGTGGAGGTGCCTGAGCCGTTTGTCGATGGTTGTCTGAATCTGGGTGTGGGGTTCGGCAACCCGCGCACCGCCCTTGCCGTGGAGGTTGACTACAACCTCGAGAGCTACAGGGGGGTGCCCGACGGCGGCAGCGTCGATGTGCGGGTGGGGCGCAGCCTTGCCGATCAGCCTTTCTTCAAGGCGGCGATCAGCGCCGGCTGGCTGCGGGCAGCCACCTACGGACAGCTCTCCCGTGAACCCAGCAGTCCCTATGGGGTTCTGACCCTGGCCTGGCCCCTGCGACCCAACGACCCCGGATTTCGACAGACCCTGCAGCTCAATGTCGGCGGCGGTGGGGGCCGCTTTCAGCGCATCGACCAGGCCGGTCTCTCCAGCCAGGGGGTGATTGCGTCGCTGGGGGTGGAGCTGGCGCCCAATGTGGGCCTCAGTGCCGGCTGGGTCGGTCGCGGTGTGAACGCCAGCCTGTCGGTGGTGCCGGTGCGGGGGGTGCCGCTGTTCGTCACCCTCTCAGGCGTCAATCTCGACAACAGCGGCAACGCGGGCCGTGCCGCCGTGCTGTCACTGACCTGGGGCGGCAGCTTCCGCACGGCCACCTTCTAGGCGGCTGCGCTCCAGCTCGTGGTTCAGCAGCGCTTCCTGGGGTGAGCGGGGCAGCCGTTGCTGCGCCGCGGCCACCAGCCCCTTGAACAGGGGATGGGGCTTGCCGGGCCGCGACAGAAACTCGGGATGGTATTGGCAGGCCGTGAAGAACGGATGGTTCCTGAGTTCGATCAACTCCACCAGACGGCCGTCGGGAGAGGTGCCGCTGATCTCATAACCCGATTCGAGAAACAGATTGCGGTAGGCGTTGTTGAACTCATAGCGATGGCGGTGGCGTTCATACACCACCTCATCGTCGTAGAGGCGCTGGCCCATGCTTCCGGGCGTCAGTCGGCAGGGGTAGACCCCCAGGCGCATCGTGCCGCCCAGGTCGATCACGTCCTGCTGTTCCGGCAGCAGGTGAATCACCGGATGGGGCGTCTCGGGATCGAGCTCGGCGCTGGTGGCACCGGCCAGGCCGGCCTGGTTGCGGGCCCATTCGATCACGGCGCACTGCATGCCCAGGCACAGACCCAGGAAGGGCACACGCTGCTCCCGCGCCCAGCGGATCGCCGCCACCTTGCCGTCGACCCCCCGGTTGCCGAAGCCCCCGGGCACCACCACCGCATCCATGCCGGCCAGCAGGGCTTCGGCCCCCTGGGTCTCGATCTGCTCGGCGCAGATCCAGCGCAGATCGAGGGAGGCGTCGCAGTCGATGCAGGCGTGGCGCAGGGCCTCGACCACCGACAGGTAGGCGTCATTGAGCTGCACGTACTTGCCGACCAGGGCCACCTTCACGGCCGGGCCAGGGTTGCGCAGGCGGGCCACCAGCTGGGCCCAGCCCGCCATGTCGCTGTCGTGATCGTCGAGGCGCAGCACATCGAGCACCTCGCGGCACAGCCCTTCCTGCTCGAGGGTGAGTGGCACGGCGTAGATGCTGTCGGCATCGAGGGCCTGGATCACGCCCCGGGTCGGCACACCGCAGAAACCGCCGATCTTGGCTTTGAGTTCGTCGTTGATGGGGCGGTCGCTGCGGCACACCAGCACGTCGGGCTGGATGCCGATCGAGCGCAGTTCCTTGACCGAGTGCTGGGTGGGCTTGGTCTTGAGCTCGCCCGAGGTGCCGATGAACGGCAGCAGCGTCACGTGCACACAGGCCGCGTCATGGCGGCCCACCTCCCCCCTGAATTCGCGGATGGCCTCAAGAAAGGGCAGCGACTCGATGTCGCCGACCGTGCCGCCGATCTCGGTGATCACCACATCGGCGCCCGAGTTGGCAGCGACCCGGTGAATGCGTTCGCGGATCTCCCCGGTGATGTGGGGGATCACCTGCACGGTCCCGCCGTTGTAGTCGCCGCGCCGCTCCTTGTTGATGACGGCCTGATAGATCGAGCCGGTGGTCACGCTGTTCAGGCGTGACATGGCGGTGTCGGTGAAGCGTTCGTAGTGGCCCAGATCCAGGTCGGTCTCGGCGCCGTCCTCGGTGACGAACACCTCGCCGTGCTGGTACGGGCTCATCGTGCCCGGGTCCACGTTGAGGTAGGGGTCGAGCTTGAGGATCGAGACCCGGTAGCCCCGGCTCTTGAGCAGCCGGCCCAGGCTCGCGGCCACGATCCCCTTGCCGATGCTCGAAACGACCCCGCCGGTCACGAAGACGAACTTGCTGGCCGAGGGGGCGTGGGTCATGGAACTCCCGCTGACTCCTCAATCTACCGGCCGCTGCCAGAGCTCAGTTCTCCAGCAGGCTGCGCAGCATCCAGGCGGTCTTTTCGTGGATCTGGAGCCGCTGGGTCAGCAGGTCGGCGCTGGGCTGATCACTGGCCCCGTCGGCCAGGGCAAACACGCCGCGCACGGTGCGGGCGACCGCCTCATGGCCCTCGACCAGTTCCCTCACCATGGCCATCGCCTCGGGAACCCCCTGGGCGTCGCTGATCGAGGCCAGGCTGCTGTAGGTGCCGCTGCCGAAGGGGGCCTTGCAGCCCAGGGCACGGATGCGCTCGGCGATCTCATCGAGGGCGGCCCAGAGCTCGTTGTACTGCCCCTCGAACATGAGGTGCAGGGTGTTGAACATCGGCCCGGTGACATTCCAGTGGAAGCCGTGGGTCTTGGCGTACAGCACCCAGGTGTCGGCCAGAACCCGGCCCAGGCCTTCGGCGATCTCGAGGCGCTGGGCTTCGGGGATGCCCAGGTCGATTGGCGGTGCGCTGACGCCCATGCTGCTGAAGCGGATTGGGTTCGTTCTAGTCGGCGTTGGCCGCCCGAGGCAAGGCGTCCGGTGCCCTGGGATCGCGGTCTGTGATCATCGTTGATCAAGGCTGCCCAGGTAATCGCGCAGCTTGCAGCGGTTCTGGGGTTGTCGCAGCTTGAGCAGCGCGCGGGTTTCGATCTGGCGCACCCGTTCGCGCGAGAGGTGCAGCTGTTCGCCGATCTCGCTGAGGCTGCGGGGGGTGTCGTCGCTGAGGCCGAAACGCTGGCGGATCACGGTGCCTTCGCGGCCATTGAGCTGCTCCAGCAGGGCCTCGATCGTTTCGCGCAGCTGGGCGTTTGCCAGTTGCTCCTCGGGGCTGGCCTGGGGGTCCATCAACAGGTCGGCCAGCTGGTTGTCGTGCTCATGGCCGATCCGGGTCTCCAGCGACAGCGGCTGGCGCAGCTGCTGCAGGGTGCGGCGGATCGTCGCTTCACTGAGGCCCGTGCCGGTTGCCACTTCGGCCACGGTGGCCTCCCGCCCCAGTGCGGCGCCAAGGCGGCGCTGGGCCTGGCGGATGCGGCCGAGCTTTTCGCCCACATGCGCCGGCATCCGGATCGTGCGGCTCTGGCTGGCCAGGGCACGGGTGATGCTCTGGCGGATCCACCAGTAGGCATAGGTGCTGAAGCGAAAGCCCCGGGTGGGGTCAAATCGGTCCACCGCCCGTTCGAGGCCAAGGCTGCCCTCCTGCACCAGATCGAGCAGCTCCAGGCCCCGTTGCTGGTACTTCTTGGCCACGGCCACCACCAGCCGCAGGTTGGCCCGGACCATGCGTTCCTTGGCCCGCCGGCCCTCCTGCAGCACCCGACGCTGTTCGGCGTCACAGCTGATGCCGGGTCCGCCCGGGTCCTGCCGCTGGGCCAGGAGCCGTTCGCGCCGTTGCACCTGCCGGGCCAGCAGCAGCTCCTCCTCCTGGCTGAGCAGGGCGATGCGACCGATCTCCTGGAGGTACTGGCGCACCAGATCGGAGCTGGCAGAGCGACTGGGCAAGGAGAACGGGGTCCTGCTGGGGTCCACCGTTCACTGTTGCGACTCATCCGAGACAGGTGCCGCTTCTGTCCGGATCTCTTCGGTTTTGCAGGCCGCTGGGGCTTCAGTCCTGCTCGGGATCCCAGGTGCTGGCCACATGCAGCTCCTCGAGCTGCTTGGCGGCCACGCCGCCGGGGGCGCCGGTCATGAGGCAGCGGGCCTGTTGTGTCTTGGGGAAGGCGATCGTGTCTCGGATCGACTCCTCACCGGCCAGCAGCATCACCATGCGGTCGAGGCCGAAGGCGATGCCGCCGTGGGGCGGGGCGCCCATGTCGAGGGCGTCCATCAGGAAGCCGAACTGCTGGTTGGCCTCCTCCAAGGGCAGGCCGATGGTCTGCAGCACCTGGCGCTGCAGGTCGCTGTTGTGGATCCGCAGTGAGCCGCCGCCCAGCTCCAGGCCGTTGAGCACCAGGTCATAGGCCTGGGCGCGGGCGGTTGGCAGGGTCTCGGCCCAGCGCTCCGGGTCGGTGCCGAGGTCGGCTGTGTTGGGGGCACAGAAGGGGTGGTGCAGCGCCTCGAGCCGGTTCTCGTCGGCGTTGAACTCGAACATCGGGAAGTCCACGACCCAGAGGAAGTTCCACTGGTCGTTGTCGCGATCGGGCTTGATCAGGCCCAGCTCGCGGGCCAGGAACTGGCGCACCCGATCCAGCGCTTTGTTGACCGTGGCGGTGTCGCCGGCGCCGAACAGCAGCAGGGTGCCGGGCTGCGCACCGGTGCGGGCCAGCAGTTCGGCCTTGGTCTCTTCAGACAGGTTGTCCTTGATGGCGCCGATGGTGTCGATTTCGCCCCCTTCGCGCACGCGGATGAAGGCCAGGCCGCCGGCCCCGGCCGCCTGGGCCTCGCCAAACACATCGCCGCCGGGCTTGATGCGCACGTTGGAGAGGGCCTCGTTGCCCCCCGGAACCGGCAGCACCTTGACGCTGCCGCCGGCGGCCACCGCACCTGAAAAGACCTTGAAGCCCATGCCGGCGACCAGATCCGACACGTTGACCAGCTCCATGCCGTAGCGGGTGTCGGGCCGGTCGGTGCCGTAGCGATCCATCGCCTCGTGCCAGCTCATGCGGGCAAACGGCCGCGGCAGTTCAATGCCCTTGACCTGCTTCCAGATGGC
>RGUW01000118.1 GCA_010027605.1 Synechococcaceae bacterium WB9_2_112
TCAGTGCGGCGGCCACGGCGGGGCTGATCCTGACGGCGCGGCCATTGGAGGAGGTCCTGGCTCGCCGTGCGCCTGCCTGGTTGGCAGCAGCGTTGGCGGTGCCCTTGGCCGCATTTGTGTGGACCCTGCCCTTGCAGCTACTGCACTTCGGAGTGCTGCCGCTCTACGCGGTACCCGCCAATCTGCTGGCGGCCCCGCTGCTCACCCCGCTCACCCTGGGGGCCATGGCGCTGGCGCTGGTGGCTCTGGTGCTGCCGGTGGCCTTGCCCCTGCTGCTGCCCCCGGTGGCGGCCCTCACGGGTCTGTTGATCGCGCTGACCGACTGGTTTGCGGCTCTGCCCATGGCCCAATGGCAGCTGGGGCGACCTGAACCCCTGTTGGTGCTGCTGCTCGCAGCAGCGGCACTGGGTCTGGCTCTGCCCCAGGTGCCGGGTCGCTGGCGATTGGGGGCCGCAGCAGCCGTGGTGCTGGTGGTGCTGCTGCATCTGGCCCTGCTGCGGGGTGATCAACTCCTGCTGGTGCATCAGAGCCGTGGGGATGCCGCTCGGGATCTTCTGGTGGCGCGGCATCAGGGTCGCGCTGCCCTGCTCAGTACCAGTGCCGATGGCTTCAGTTGCAGCCAGGCCGCTCGCCTGGCGCAGGGGCTCGGGGTGCAGCGGTTCGACTGGGTCTGGTTGCTGGATCCCCTGGCTGCTGAGACTCCCGCGTGCTGGCAGCAGCTGGCTGGGCTGGTGCTGGCCTCGGCTGATGGCAGTGCCCCATTGCTGCCGGGCCAGCGGCTGACAAGCGCCGGTCTGGTGGCCGCTCCCCTGGCGATGGAGGCCCGCGCCACAGCGCTGCAGATCGGCGCCAGCCGATGGTTGCTCTTGCCCGACCGCCAGTCGCTGTGGGCCTGGCAAGAAGGGCCTTCCGGCAGGGATCTGCAGGGCATCTGGGTGGGGTTCAGACCTTCAGCCAGGGAGCGCCGCGTGCTGGCGGCAGCGGCTCCCCAGGCCCAGTTGTGGATCAGTGGTGCAGCCGACAGGGGCCCCCTTCAGGGTTGGCTGGCCACGGGTGGCAGCGGATCGCTGCTGTGGACGGGGCACCGCAGCCAGCAACTGGGCTCGCCAGTCCAGGGGACCATCGATCCTTAAAGTGCTGATGGCCTGCACGGCCGCCTGCGCCAGCCGCTCCGGTTTCGGAGTGCGTCTGATGCGGGAATCAGGAGAGGTGGCTGAGTGGTCGAAAGCGAACGACTCGAAATCGTTTGAAGGGCAACCTTCCGTGGGTTCGAATCCCACCCTCTCCGTTTTGAAAAGGCTCTGATATGGCTAAGAGATTGCCCTGAGAAGGCCATTGGAGAACCGCTCGGGTGACACACACACATTCTCTTGGGTTGTTGACCGTCTGTTCGATCGTTGAACGCGGTCTATCTCCTTCAGCAGGGGCTTGTTGTCATTGACGCCTGACGTTCGACGTCACGGTTGCAGCCTTCCAGTGCGGTTGCTGGTGAGTCCACCCATTGGTTCGTCCGTGTGACGCCTCTTTGTCTGCGGTGGGGGTCCCAATCAATCAGAAAACTGTGATCGGCCATCGGCGTGCAGCTGTCTTCACCGCAGGAGTGCCAACAGGTCATCAACGCCACGCTGGGTCCGTGGATCTCAGAATCTATCAATCGGGTTGTCGCACAACAATGTCTGTCTTAATGTGTGAAAAGCTCTTCAGTGCGACATGGCTGATCACGCCGATCATTTAACCAATATTTATGGTGTTTCGATTGATGCGCCGGCCTACGAATTGAGTGATTATCATGTTTATGAGAAGGATGGTAAGCTGATTTTCAGCATTGCTTCGATCCCCACAAACCGCAACCGAAGTGGTGATCAGATCCCCTTTCCCGATAATTATCGGGTTCAGGTTAATTTTGATTTTGATTCGGCCGTTGCATTTGACAATACACAGCTTAATAATGTCGCTGGTGGACGGATTGTCTCGCCAGAGAGGATCAAGGAAGATGTCACCATTACTCTCGGTGTTCAAGATGGTCAGCTGAAGGCGTCGGTGCGTGGGAACCGGCGTTATCGGCCTTCTCTGATCCAACGCTCCATTGATCAGTTCTTTTCAGGGACCCGGGCAGAAGTGTTTCAATTTGGACCTGGTGTGCGGGCCAATCGCAATTTCCTTGTGTTTTCAATTGACAAGGCAAAACTCCTTCCGTTTGCTTCCAATCCTGTCTTGTTGACCTGGGCTGCTTCGATCTTGAATGAAGGCAGCACCTATGTTGATAGCCTTGGGACCCAGCAGATTGTTGTCGATGGCCCCTTCCAGGATCTGATCGGCCGAGCACTCAAAGATCAGAATCCTACGGAAATCAGACTGCAGAACGCACTTCATCCATCCCAGCATGTTGCTGCAGGCTTTGGTTATCCAGATGTTGTTATTTACGACACGTCCAAGCCGGCACAATTCCCGAACGGACGCACGCTTGATGACGATATTATTACCTATCTAAGTCAATTTGATGGTACAACACCTCCGACCTATAGCCCGACCAATCGCGATGGTGTTGATTTTGCGGCGAGTGCTGAATTCACGTTCACTCCGCTGCAAGGCATTTATGCCGATGCCAATCGAGGCGACATCAGGACATCCAATGCATTTCCCTACCTAGGTGATGCTTACACCATCGATTCTGGATCTGATCGGGAAAAGGTTCGTCGGTTTTATGATTCTTTGACAGGTTCTTATTACTACACCTCCAGCAAGGCTGATATAGAGCGGCAATTGCTTGATACCACCAAGCGCGACGATGGTTATGTTTTTTCAGCCATCGCAGGCCGTGGCCAGGCGGCTTATCGCTTTATTAACCAACGTGACGGCTCCCGTTTCTGGACGGCGAGCAAAACAGAATTCAATAATTATTATAATAATCCTGTTTATCGTTATGAGGGAGAGACATTCTTTGTGAATGCACCTGGCTCCAATGTTGCAGGTTCTACGCCGATCAATCGTTTGTTTAATGCAAGCCAGAATCGCTACATCTGGACTGGTGATACTTCTGAAATCAGTTCCCTGACACGGTCTGGCTGGTCGGATCAGGGTGAAGCCTGGACTGTTTAAACTTAGACATCACTTGCCTCTGTGACGTATTGTATTGAAGCCTCAAAGTAGATGCTAGAATTTGTTTTTGCAAAAGCCAATTCTTTACGCTTTTTGTGATGCTTGCTAGTGCAAGATCTGGCTCGCCAGCTCTCCCACCGGCCATGGATCTTCTACAATCCAGTTTCCTGAGAAAATAGAATACGATTTTCAGGCGATTCGGAGAAGTCTAATAGTAGAGCGCCTCTTGTTCGACCACCAGCTAGCAGGGACTGGTAGTGACTTAATCCAGCGGCATCAGGGGCGCGTCCTAGTACATTGTTGTACAAAGTTGTTATGAAATCTGTGTCATTGACATTGCTTCCGTATCGATTCTTGAATTCTTCTGATTGAGAAAAATATTGTGCAGAACTTGCGTAATTTACATTGCCTGACTTATTGCCATTGATCCAGTTCTCTAACCCTTTTGCATCAGGTAGTCTTGAGAAAGCAGCATTGTAAAGACGGAAAACCACGCCTGATACGTCGTCTGCGCCCTTGATTTGGTCGAATGTAGCTGCTATGTCATTTTCAATTGTGACGCTTTGGTCTGAAAACTTTAACGATGATAAGCCGGTGATCTCGTCGATCTTGCTGATTCCTTTTTCCTGAATGCCATAGCGTCCGGCGCCAAGGCTGTAAAACTTATAGTCAAAACTATTTTTTGGAAAGACATGATTGTTTGTGAGAGTTGTATTTCCTAGTAAGCCGGCTGCATATGTATTGATTGTCGGTGTGCTTTGTGATTTCAAGCTGTTTGCTTCTGCCGGGCTGAGCACAAGAACTTCTCCGGACTGGGACGAGCGTTGAGGGGCTGCCGAGCCATCAAAAAGAAACAACTGGCGGATGTTTTCGGTGTAGTAGTTGCTAGCAGTGAAGGAGCCGCCATAGGTTTGTTGGTAGCTCAGATTGTAGGCATCAATCTGTGCGTTGACTTCACGATCCAGTCTCAGGCCAAGATTCTGTATCCAGGTGTCGAATTGAATGTCGAATTGAATGTCTGTTGGTTGAACAAGGTAGGCAATCAATGAAATTTCATTTCCATATTGCCGTCCCCAGGCTGATTCCCTCGCAACGCGCTCATTGCGGTTCGTGAAATAGATTCCCAAGGCTGCTGATCCCTTGGCGTAGCCACTGATTGCGTACGGCAACGTTGTAGGACGCAACAAATAGTCGCTGATCGTGCCCGTGAGGCTGATGGCATCCTGCAGTGGGTTCAGACCAAGGATCCAGGAGGGATGTTCATGGCTGGGATCATGCAGGCTGCTGTAGACCACGCCCGCGCGTCCAAGCACAAAATTGTCGCGACTCGACGTCCCTGTCAATTCGTATGGCATGGATGCTTCAACCCTTTCTTGAGTTTAGAACCGTTCTCCACAGCGACAACCGTGCCTGGGGTTGCACACCGGCCGCATCTTGGGGAGGCCCCTGTTCCTCAGTTGTCCTGCTATGGCCGCATGCATGGCTCCCAGGAGCGATTTCGTGATAACGCGGGGCGCGAACCACGCTGGATTGTGCCCTTGATCAGCGGTCAAGTCGCAGCGTCTGATGTCATCGTCATGGCCGCCAAGTCACCCGATGTGCTGTTTGCATCAGGTTGATCGCGCAGTGTTCACGGCCAGCTGCTGTACACGCAGCTCTTTTCCCTGTGTCATAAACCGCCATTCATGGTGTTCATGAGTGGTCGTTCTGCCAGAGACGCTCGAGTGACTGCCGAAACTGCTCAGTGGATGACGGTCGACTCTGACTTCTGTGACGGATCGTTCTGGTGATCCGCCAGAATTTGTGACCAGCTGCGACAGCAAACAGGGCCCAGGGAAGCAGAATCCACCATTCGCCATTGCTGGTGTCGAGGCTCATTGCTCAGGTTGGACAGAGTGTCTGGATAGGACTTCGTTTGGCGCTCATCTCGAGATGAGC
>RGUW01000119.1 GCA_010027605.1 Synechococcaceae bacterium WB9_2_112
GAGGCGATCGAACCGGTGGCCAACGCCCTTCACAGCGGTGGCCGAGGTCATCGCCTGGTGTTGGCCCAGAGAGGCGACCATTTCAATCTGCGCGCACCGCGCGGTGAGGGCGGAGGCCCCCTGCGTGGCCTGTTGCTGGCCTGGTTCGATGCCGTCGCCCGGCTCGCTCCCGGCCGGCCACCGGCCCTGCCGCCCGAGGGCTGGGGCAGCACCAGCCTTCCCCTGCGCGATG
Organism: Synechococcaceae bacterium WB9_2_112; assembly: GCA_010027605.1. Classification (GTDB taxonomy): domain Bacteria; phylum Cyanobacteriota; class Cyanobacteriia; order PCC-6307; family Cyanobiaceae; genus RGUW01. The sequence goes on from RGUW01000119.1 coordinate 233, forward strand.
TGACCGGTGGTCTGTCGAAGCTTTCGGTGCAGCCGCTTGTGCCGACCGCTGCATCCCGGCCATCACCATGAAGAAGCGCCCCCGCAGGGGCGCTTGCTGGCAAGGCGATGGCGCTGAAAGGCGATGACGCTGAGGCGATCAGTCGCGGCGACCACCGCCATTGAGGGCGATGATCAGGCGCAGCATGAAAATGAACAGGTTGATGTAGGTCAGGTACATGCCCAGGGCGCCGGCCAGGTACTGGTCGTCGCGGTAGGTGCGGGGCATGGTGTAGAAGTCGACGAAGGCGGCTCCCACAAACAGCACCGTGCCGAAGCCGGCGATGGCCAGTTCAAAGCCACCGGTTGTGAACATGCCGGGGGCGAAGAAGCTGCCGATGATCTGCACGAACATGGCGATCACCAGGCCCAGGATGCCCAAACCCACCACGCCGCTGAGGGCCTGACCGACGTTGTCGCTCATGCGGCGGCCCATCACCGAGGCCACCACGAAGGTGATGCCCGTGGCCAGGGCGGCGGTGCCGACGGCACCGATGCCGGCGGCGGCAACCGCATAACCCACGATGCCGCTCAGGGTGAAGCCGGTGATCAGGCTGTAGGCCGCCATCAGCGGCAGGGCCGTGGTGTTGTCGCCCTTGTTGGCGACGTTCTGGGCCACGAAGAAGAGAATGAAGTTGCCGATCAGGGCCACCCAGAACAGCGGCATGAACAGCGCCGCATTGGTCGCCATCAGCGACAGACCGCCCAGCACGCCGGCGGCGGTGAGCACCATGCCGCCGCCCACGTAGGGCAGTGCCTTGTTGACGACGTTGGGTCCAACCAGGGCGCTGCTCTGCGCCTCACGGATGGCCTGCTGGAAATTGCTGCTGGCCGGCATGACGGTCCCCGGGACGAACTCAGTCCATCCTGCCAGCGTTGTTTGGCTTGTGGAAGGTCGGCTGATGCCTTGGTGGTGCGGATCCCCCTATCGGCGCCAGAGCACGACGCCGAACAGGGCCACCGCGGTGCCGATGCACGACTCCACAAAGCGCAGCAGCGCATTCAGCAGAGGGTTGAGGGCTGGATCGAGGCTGGCGGTCACCATCACCACGATCACGGTGATCGCGGCCAGGCGCCCGTGGCTGGGCACGTTCAGTGCGGTGCAGATCACGCCCGTGGCGAAGATCGCCAGCGCCATGCCCAGCGGGTGAAAGGGCAGCAAGGAGAGGTAGACCGCGCTGGTGACCGCACCGATCGCCGAGCCCAGCACCCGCAGCGATGCGGAGCTGCGGGCTTCCTGCCGGCTCACCTGGGTCACCACAATGGCCGAAATGGCCGACCAGAGCCCACCGATCTTGGGCAGATACCCCGGAAACAGGCTGGTGAACCAGAAGCCCAGCAGGTAGGCCACAAGCGCCGCCACGGCGATCTGGGCCGGAATGCGCAGGTGTTCGGCTCGGGTCATGGGGTCGATCGACCTGATGGGCCATCCAACCGTGTTCTGCCGCCTCTGGCCACCGCGCGTTGATCGCGTTCGGCATAGGCAGTCACCAGGCGCTGGACCAATGGGTGACGCACCACATCGGCGGCGGTGAGCCGGCAGATCGCCACCCCTTCGATGCCCTCGAGCACCTCGGCGGCCTCGTGCAGCCCGCTGGTGACTCCGGCCGGCAGGTCGATCTGGGTGGGGTCGCCGGTCACCACCATGCGCGAGTGCTCGCCCAGGCGGGTCAGCACCATGCGCATCTGGGCGGTGGTGGTGTTCTGGGCCTCGTCGAGGATCACAAACGCATCGGCCAGGGTGCGGCCGCGCATGTAAGCCAGTGGTGCGATCTCGATCACGCCCTTCTCCAGCAGTGCCGCCACCTTTTCGGCGCCCAGCAGGGTGTGCAGCGCGTCGTAGAGGGGGCGCAGATAGGGGTCGACCTTCTGCTGTAAATCGCCGGGAAGGAAGCCGAGCCGCTCACCGGCCTCAACGGCCGGTCGGGTGAGGATCAGTTTCTCGACCTTGCGCTCCTGCAGCATGCGCACCGCCAGCACCGTGGCCAGAAAGGTCTTGCCGGTGCCGGCGGGCCCCAGGGCCATCGTGAGGTCGTGCCGCTCCATGGCCTCCACGTAGGCCTTCTGGCGCAGGGTGCGCGGCCGCAGCAGGCGGCCGCTCTGGCTGCGGGCCAGCACCTGGCGCCCCAGTTGCCGGTGTTGTTCGCCACGGCCGCTGTCGAGTGCCGTGAGGGCGGTCTGCAGGTCTGCAGGTCCCACGCTCTGGCCCTCGCTCCACAGCGGGCTCAGCAACTCGATCAGAGCGCAGGTGCGCTCGAGCTGGCTGGTGGTGCCACGCAGCTCGAGGTCGAGCCCGCGGAGCACCAGGGAAGCCCCTGTGAGGGCCTCAAGCCGCCGCAGGGTCGACTCGGCCTGGCCGGAGAGGGCCAGGGCCGCGGTCGGATCCGGGAGTTGAAGATTGATCTGCTCTCCCCCTGCCATGGGGAGCCTGATCAGGCTTCAGCCGGGGCTTCGTCGGCGGAGGGTTCGGCTGCGGCAGCGGCGGCCTCGGCGGTAGCGGCCTCGGCAGCTTCCTTGGCGGCAGCAGCTTCGGCGGCCTTGGCTTCGGCAGCTTCCTTGGCCGCCTGCTTGGCTGCGGCGTCGCGGGCTTCAGCCTGTTTCTGCTTACCGACGATCTCGGCGGGACGGATGGTTTTCTCGATCAGGCCACCCTTCTCCAGCAGCGAGCGCACGCTGTCGGTGGGCTGTGCACCCTGGCTCAGGCGATGGCGAATGGCCTCGGCATCCAGGCGGGCCTCCTTGGTGCGGGGGTTGTAGAAGCCCAGTTCCTGAAGGGGGCGTCCATCCCGGCGGGAGGTGCTGTTGGTGGCCACGAGGCGGAAACTCGCTTCCCGCTTCTTACCGAACCGCTTCAGGCGGAGCTTGATCATCGAGGCCTAACCGCTAGGTGTCCAAACAACCAATGTACCTGCTCGGGTGCTCAGAGCTGGCCGAAGCCCTTGCGTTTCTTGGCTGGTTTTGGGGCTTTGCGGGGGCCGCCACCACCAAAGGCACCGCCGCCCATCCCAGGCATCCCAGGCATTCCTCCCATCCCCGGCATCCCGCCCATGCCAGGGAAGCCCCCCATCCCGGGCATGCCAGGCATGCCACCGCCGCGGGTCATCTGTTGCATGAAACCGCGCATTTTTTGGAAGTCGGCCAACACCTTGTCCACATCGGCTGGGGTGTGGCCACTGCCTGAGGCAATCCGGCGCCGGCGTGAGGGTTGGGAGGCGAGCAGCTCGGGTTGCTTGCGCTCGGCTTCGGTCATCGAGCCAATCATGGCCTCGATTTTCTTGAGCTGCTGCTCCCCCTGTTTGAGCATGCCGTCGTCGATCTTGTTCATGCCCGGGATCATTTTCATCAGACCCCCCAAGGAGCCCATGCGCTTGATCAGGCGCATTTGCTGCAGGAAGTCGGAGAAGTCGAAGGAGGCCTCCTGCAGCTTCTGCTGCATCCGCTCCACATCGGCGAGCTCCACCTCCTTTTGGGCCTTCTCGACCAGGGTGAGCACATCGCCCATGCCGAGGATGCGGCTGGCCATCCGCTCGGGGTGAAAGGGCTGCAGCGCCTCCACCTTTTCGCCGGTGCCGATGAATTTGATCGGCGCCCCGCTCACCTTGCGGATCGAGAGGGCAGCCCCGCCGCGGGAGTCGCCATCGAGCTTGGTGAGCACGGCACCGGTGATCCCCACCTGGTCGTGGAAGGCCCGAGTGAGATCGGCCGCTTCCTGACCGATCATCGAATCCACCACCAGCAGCACCTCATCGGGCGCAGCGGCTTCGCGGATCCGCACCATCTCCTCCATCATCGATTGATCGATCTGGAGTCGGCCGGCCGTATCCACCAGCACCGTGTCGAACCCTTCGGCCTTGGCCTTGGCGATGCCAGCGGCCGCAATCGCCTCCGGTTTGGCCTCGGCCCCCAGGCTGAACACCTCCACCCCGATCTGGGCGCCCAGGGTGGTGAGCTGGTCGATCGCCGCGGGCCGGTACACGTCGGCAGCCACCAGCAGGGCCTTACGCCCCTGTTCCTTGAGGTGGAGGCCCAGCTTGGCGGTGGCGGTGGTTTTGCCGGCGCCCTGCAGGCCAGCCATCAGCACCACCGTGGGGCCTTCGCCTTCGGCTTTGGGCTGGGCCAGGGGGGCGTTCTCGCCGCCCATGGTCTCCACCAGCTGCTCATGCACCAGCTGGATGAACTTCTGATCAGGGCTGACACCGCGCACCACCTCGGCGCCCACCGCCTTGCGGCGCACCTCTTCCACAAAGTCCTGCACCACCGGCAGGCTCACATCGGCCTCAAGCAGGGCGCGGCGCACCTGCTTGAGCGCCCCCTCCACATTGGTCTCGCTGATGCTGGCCTGGCCCCTCAGGCTTTTGACGGCGTCTTCAAATCTCTGGGAAAGCTCGTCAAACATCGGTGGCTAGCGCGGGTGGGGCGGAGCCCCGGCAGTGAAACGATCGTAAAAAAGCGGACTGGTGCGGGGTGCCGCAGCCCGGAGCTTGACTCACGAGCTCCAGGGAGGACCTACTGCGGGGCGCGCTGGAAGCTCGCGAGGCGCCAGGTGCCCCCATCGCGGGCGAAGACGTAGCGGTTGCTCAACTGCAGCTTGGTGGCGGGCCCGGTTGGCGTGCCATCGGGTCCCAGGTGGGTTTCGCTGTAGTCGAGGCTCACGCTGGCGGCGATGTGGATCGGGCTGCGGTCCTCAATTTGTAGCGTTTGAACCTGGGCAGTGATGGTTTGGCTCTCGCCGCGGCTCTG
>RGUW01000120.1 GCA_010027605.1 Synechococcaceae bacterium WB9_2_112
CCTTCATTGAGTTTGTGCACCCGCGCATGGCCCGGGCGCTGACAGTCGCTACGGCGGTCTAAAGCGTTGAGGCTGAGAGGCAGCCCTGGGGTCTCAGACGATGGACGCCTTGCTCACGCTGTCCTCCATGGGGCAGCAGCGTTAAGCGGTTCTCGGCGGTTGCCTTGCCTACGCTCATGCCATGGCCGTGACTGCTGCCCCGATCGACTTTGAGGCCCTGATCGATCTGTCGATCAGCAAGCCGGCCCGCTACCTGGGTAACGAGCGGGGGGTCGAGCCGCGCGACTGGGAGGTGGCCTGGACAGCCGCCGGCGTGCGCTGGGCGCTCACCTACCCCGAGGTCTACGAGGTGGGCGCCAGCAACAGTGGCCACATCATTCTCTATTCGATCCTCAACAGCGTTCCCGGCCAGCTGTGCGATCGCAGCTATCTGCCGGCACCCGATCTGGCGTCACGGCTGCGTGAGCGCGGCGTGCCCCTGTTTGCGGTCGAGAGCCGCCGGCCGCTCAAGGCGTTCGACATCCTCGGGTTTTCGCTCAGTTACGAGCTGGGGGGCACCAATATCCTCGAGATGCTTGATCTGGCGGGCATCCCGATCCGCGCGGCCGATCGCGGCGATCTGCCCCTCGATCACCCCGAGGCGCCGCCGTTGATCTTTGCCGGTGGACCCACCGCCACCAGCAACCCTGAGCCCTTTGCGGCCTTCTTCGACTTTGTGGCCCTGGGTGATGGCGAGGAGCTGCTGCCCGAAATCGGCCTGGTGGTGGCCGAGGGCCGTGCCGCCGGCCTGAGCCGCCGGCAGCTGTTGCGCGATCTGGCCCAGGTGCCGGGGGTCTACGTGCCCGGGCTCTACGGCCCCGGGGCCGATGGGGTCATGGTGGAGCCGTTGGAGCCGGAACTGCCGGCGCGCATCCAGCGCCGCACCGCCACCCCCATGCCCCACTACGCCATGGGATTGGTGCCCCACATCGAAACGGTGCACGACCGGCTCACGGTCGAGATCCGTCGTGGCTGCACCCGCGGCTGCCGTTTCTGCCAACCGGGCATGCTCACCCGCCCGGCCCGTGATGTGGAGCCCGAAGCGGTGATCGAGGCCGTCGAGGAGGGCATGCGCCGCACTGGCTACAGCGACTTTTCGCTGCTGTCGTTGAGCTGCAGCGACTACCTGGCCCTGCCGGCGGTGGGGGTGGAACTGCGCAACCGCCTGGCCGACAAGAACGTCACCCTGACCCTGCCGAGCCAGCGGGTCGACCGCTTCGACAGCAACATCGCCCACATCATGGGTGGTGCCCGCAAAGGGGGTATCACCTTTGCCCCCGAGGCGGGCACCCAGCGCCTGCGCGACATCGTCAACAAGGGCCTCACCGACGCCGAGCTGCTTTCCGGCATCCGCACGGCGATGCAGCAGGGCTACCGCAAGGTCAAGCTCTATTTCATGATCGGCCTGCCGGGTGAGACCGATGCCGATGTGCTCGGCATCGCTGACACCTGCCGCAGCCTGCAGCAGCAGTGCAGCGATCTGGGGCGGCTGGAGCTGAATCTGACCATCAGCAACTTCACGCCCAAGCCCCACACGCCGTTTCAGTGGCACAGCGTCAGCACGGCCGAGTTCGGGCGGCGCCAGCAGCTGCTCAAGGGCGCCTTGCGCCAGCTGCGCGGCCTCAAGACCAACTTCACCGACATCCGGCTTTCAGCGATCGAAGACTTCATCGGCCGCGGTGACCGGCGCGTCGCCCCGGTGATCGAGTCGGCCTGGCGCGCCGGGGCGGGCCTCGACGCCTGGTTCGAATCGGCCGAGCGCAGCCACGACGCCTGGAGCGGCGCCATCGACGCCGCCGGGCTGGGGGGACGCTACCGGGCCCTCGAGCTGGGGGCCTGGAGTGCGGCCGAAGCGATGGACCCGGGCGACCTCGAGGCCTTCTGCCGCCAGAGCCTGCCCTGGGACCACATCGATTCGGGGCTCGACAAGCGCTGGCTTGCTGAAGACCTCAGGAACGCCTTGGCGGCCGCGGTGGTTCCCGACTGCTCGTTTGAGGGCTGCAGCAGCTGCGGGGTATGCGGCCCTGACCTGGGCCACAACGTGGTCATTCCGCCCCCCCGGGTGCCGCCTGCCCTGCCCCAGCGTCCCCCGGCCAGTGAGCGGGTCGCTCGCCTGCGCATCGGCTTTGCCAAGACCGGCTCCCTCGCCCTGATCAGTCACCTCGACACCCTGCGGATGCTCGAGCGGGCCCTGCGCCGCACGGGCCTGCCGGTGAGCTTCACCGGGGGCTTTCATCCGCTGCCGCGGTTGCAGCTGGCCCTGTCGCTGCCCCTGGGGGTCGAGGGGCTGGGCGAGTGGTTGGATCTCGAGTTCACCGAGCCGGTCGATCCGACTGCGGTGCGGCAGCGGCTGCAGGCCGAGCTGACCGCAGAGTTTCAGTTGCTTTCCGCCGCTGAGGTGCCGGTGTCCGGTCCCAGCCTCTCCCAGGAGCTGGAGCGTGCCCGCTGGAGCTTTGCACTGCAGCAGACGGGCAGCAGCACTGGTGACGGCATCAGCTCCATGCCAGCCATGGCAGGCGAGGCTCGAGATCTGTGGCAGGAAGCGCTGGATGCCTTGCTGACTGCCGATCAGCTGCTCTGGCATGACACCGACAAGAAGGGTCGGCCCCGGCAATGGGATGGCCGGCCCTCCCTGCTGGCGCTGCACGGGTGCGATGGCCGCGTGGTGCTTGAAGCGTCCATCGACCCCCTGGGACGCAGTCTCAAGCCCGAGCAGATCCGGACCTGGCTGGCCGAGCGGACCGGCCTTTCACTGGCGTTGAAGGCTGTTCGGCGGGACGCTCTGTTGCTGCGACCGTGCTAATTTGACGCCAGATCAGAAGTCAGGCGAGCCGGCAGCTTCACGACAGCTGCGGCCATCCCTACGCCTGGCCGACTGATCCAACGCTTTCCCGAAATCCGATTCCATCAGACTTCCGGGAGGTGTTCATTGCGGCGCCTCAGGTCGTCACTGTTCAGTTCAGTCATTGTTTGTTCCAGGCGGCTGATGGTCGCTGATCAGCCTTCAACCACGTTGGTGATGGCCACGCCATCCCGGCGCCCCAGTCTTTGAACCCGTGCTCGCTGCCAGCAGCAGGGACCCAGGACGCTGCAGTCATCGCAAGGTCCTCAGCATCGCCCCCAGGGCTCTTCAGAGCTCCAACTCCCTTTCCCTATGTCTCAGCAGATCGTCATCGCCGAGCAACTGCGGATCGCTGCAGTTCTCACCGATGAACGCGTCGATGAACTGATCGTTGCCCAGGGTCGTTACCAGATCGGTGACGTCTATCTGGGAACGGTTGAAAATGTGCTTCCCGGCATTGATGCCGCCTTTGTCAATATCGGAGAAAGCGAGAAAAACGGCTTCATCCATATCACCGATCTCGGCCCCCTGAGGCTCAAGAAGGGCGGCGCCGGCATCACCGAATTGCTGGAACCGCGCCAGAAGGTGCTGGTCCAGGTCATGAAGGAGCCCACGGGGACCAAGGGGCCCCGCCTGACCGGCAACCTCACCCTGCCCGGGCGTTTTCTGGTGCTCCAGCCCCATGGCCAGGGCGTGAACATCTCCCGTCGCATCAACGGCGAGAACGAGCGCAACCGCCTGCGGGCCCTCGGGGTCCTGATCAAGCCTCCGGGTGCTGGGCTGCTGATCCGCACCGAGGCTGAGGGGGTCAGTGAAGAGCTGCTGATCGACGACCTCGAATCGCTGCTGCGGCAGTGGGAGGCGATTCAGGCGGCCGCGGAGAGTGCCAGCCCGCCGGTGCTGCTCAACCGCGATGAAGATTTCATCCACCGCATCCTGCGCGATCACTTCAGCCCCGACGTCGGGCGGATCGTGGTCGACAGTGCCGATGCCGTGGCCCGGGTGACGTCGTTCCTGGGCGCTGATCCTGCCAGTCCGGTGGTCGAGCACCACCACGATGGCAGTGAAATTCTTGAGCACTACCGGGTCAATGCCGCGATCCGCGATGCGCTCAAGCCCCGCGTCGAGCTGCCCTCTGGGGGCTCGATCATCATCGAGCCCACCGAAGCTCTGACGGTCATTGACGTGAATTCGGGGTCATTCACCCGATCGGCCAATGCCCGCGAGACAGTGCTGTGGACCAACTGCGAAGCGGCCGTCGAGATCGCCCGCCAGTTGAAGCTCCGCAACATCGGCGGTGTGGTCATTGTCGATTTCATCGACATGGATTCCCGCCGCGATCAACTGCAGCTGCTGGAGCACTTCACCCAGGCCGTGCGTCACGATGCGGCCCGTCCCCAGATCGCCCAGATCACCGAGCTGGGCCTGGTTGAACTGACCCGCAAGCGGCAGGGGCAGAACATCTACGAACTCTTCGGCCGTGCTTGTCCGAGCTGCGGCGGCCTGGGCCATGTGGCTGTCCTGCCTGGCAAGGACACCTTGCAACCGCTGGCCACCACCTCCGGCCTGGTGCGTTCGGCCGCTTCGGCCCGCTCTGAAGTGGCCAGCCCTGGTGCGGCTGAGAGCGGTGGCAGGCGTCGTCGTGGCGGTCGTGGCGGCCGTGGCGCTCAGGAGTCGAGCGAGCTGATCAGTGTTGATCTCGCCAGCCCCGACCAGGCGGCCCTCGACGGGGCCGCAGAACCTGCCACCCACGGCGACGCCGGCCCATCCGGGGCCTCCCGTCGCCCCGAGCTCGAGGTCGTGGCTGTTGAAATGGAGCCGGCCCAGGAGCTCGTGTATGGCTGGATGGGGTTGAGTCCGGCGTTGCTGCTCGATCCCACACCGCCTGTCGACAATCTGCTCGTGCGGGTGGTGCGTCCTGGTGAAGACAGCGAAACCGTGCTCGCCGAAGCCCGACAGCAGCTCGCTGCCGCTGGTGGCCGGCGCCGGCGGCGCGGACGCGGCGCCAGCGATGGCAGCGCTTCATTCGAGGCCCCCAGTGCCGCCGCCGAGGCCCCCATCGCCGTTGAGATCACGCCCCTGGCCGACCCTGGCCCCAACGAACCCGTGCTCACCGTGGCGCTGCCCA